>NZ_JAWOSZ010000010.1:0-169449 GCF_033338615.1 Vibrio sp. Vb1980 | reverse complement strand
GAGTGGCCAAAGGGAGCAGACTGTAAATCTGCCGGCACTGCCTTCGATGGTTCGAATCCGTCCCCCTCCACCATATTGAAGAAGCCAGCTCATTGAGCTGGCTTTTTTCGTTTCAGGATCTTGATAGCATAGTCCTACTACCACGAACCTTTCACTCCTCACCGAAACTCTGCTCGATTTAATACCTATCACAGTAAATAAGTGATCAGAAATAGCGTAGGGAAAATGCTTGAGAACAAGGCGCAATTTTTCGATAAGTAGTTATTCTGCAATCAAAAATTGCAACGCAGTTATCGAGTATTTTAACAAGCTAGAATGACCAGTTATTTACTACGATTGGTATAACCTATACTCAATCTCACTAAAGCAACCAACCCCATGTGAAGCTCCACAAACAAAAGGCTGAGGAGCAGATCTTTACCCTACAAACAATGTACTAGCTATTTTGATTTTGTTAGTTCGTATGGCCTTAATATGAATGTTCAATATAACTAGGAAAACACTTGAGGACTTACTAGAAAAAGTGGGTTCGCAAAATTACCAAACGGACTCAATTAGTGATGTTTGTATAAAAACACGTACAATAAATATAAATGATAGATACAAAAAATCCCGCAGGGGATGCGGGATTTTTACTAGTGACTAAATTGGTTTAAAGGTGACTAGCCTTGAATACCAACGATTAACCATGGCGCATTAGGCGCAGTCAAGTCACGCTCTAGGTGCCAGATATCTTCGATTTCTTCTTCAACACCTTCTACTGTGTCACGGTAACGACCGCTAAACTGCAGACTAAGCTGTGCTTTATTTGCATCGTAATCAGCACGGACGATCTCCGCATCAACGTACATTACGTCAGTATGCTGCTCACCGTCGAGCTTCGCGCGCTCTGCTTTTAGGTCTTCAAACAAGCTTGGAGAAACATATTCTTCAATAGTTTCTAGCTGGTTGTGATTCCACGCACCTTGCAGGATTCGATAGTGTTCACGAGAACCATTAATGAACGCTGCTTGGTCAAAACCCGGTGGGTAGTTATGTGGTACGTCTGTTTGAGCGCCAAAACCACCAAAGCCACCATTATTTGTGTTTGGTTGTTGCTCAAAGTTTTGCATGTTTGGTTGCTCAAACTTAGATGCGTTGCCACCAAATGCAGGCTGTTGACGATGCTGGTTCATACTGCCCTGCTTCGCACCTAGCATACCGCGCATTAGTTTAAAGATGACAAAGGCAATCAAACCAATAATTAGGATATCCATAAACTGGATACCTTCAAAAGCACCGCCAAAGAATGCAGCAAGTAGACCACCAGCCAGAAGTCCGCCTAGCAGACCACCCATAAGGCCTTTCTTACTTGAAGACTTTGTCGTCTGATCTTTGCCGACCGTATTGGTGTTTTGTTGCTGTTGTTTCGGTGCTGGTGCGGTTTTGTAGCTCTTACCGAAAGACTTACTGCCACCAAACTTCTTCGCTTCCGCGATAGGCGTTACAGCAACAGTAAACATCAATAAAGCAACAATAGAAAATAAACGTTTCATCGTTATCCTTAAAGTTAGCTATCTAAGATAGTGCCCCATTTTCAAGACGAAACAATCGTTGTTTCAAACAGTAGCACGCCAAAGATGATTTTTAAGTCATCATACTCTGTATACCGATTGATGAAAATAGCTTATAGAAGCTGACATGTATCAGAATATTGCCAAAAATGCAGACTGCTCACACTGCTTACAATTCAGCTGAAGGCGCTTGATCAATAAAAAAAAAGTATGGAATAAGTTCACTAATACTCCAGATTGTTTTACTTGAATTAGAATCAGTGACACAGCTCAGAATCCTACACCTTGAGGGCACTTGGACACATTGCCTTGTTGACGGTTAATAGGTAGCTGACTATCATATTGAACGATGTTCAATAAAGTAGTTTGAGAGTATGGCGCGCAGAAACGATCACACCCGAGAAGAGTTAGTGAATTTGACGTTAACAACGGTCAAAAACTTTTTAGATGAGAATTCTTACCACGAACTCAGTCTTCGTAAAATCGCTAACATGATTGGTTACGTGCCAAGCACATTGGTAAATGTTTTTGGTAATTATAATTTGTTGTTGCTTCATGTTGTCGCTCAAACTTTAGATGAGTTATCTCAAGAAGCACGCAAAGCGACTAATGACAGCAAAGACTCCCATCAAGCGCTTTTTGAACTCGCTTATTGCTACCACGATTTTGCTCAAAAACACCCATACCGTTGGCAGTTAGTGTTCGAACACAACATGAATGGAGCAGAACTTCCGGAATGGCATGCCAAACGTATCGATGGTATGACGGGAATGCTAGAGTCACTATTGGCTCAAATCGCACCACATCGTACTGAATCCGAAGTGATTCAAGCGAGTCGAGTCCTTTGGTCTGGCGTACATGGCATTACTTTACTCAGTGTTGATGATAAGTTTTTCTCTAGTGAACCGATTGATGGCAAAGAGTTGATCAGTAATCTTCTTTCCAACTACCTCACGAACTGGTAACAAAGGATTATACATGTCATCCGACAGACAGCCGTCCTTACTTACGCAGAGAAAATTCCTGCCCTATTTCATTACTCAATTTCTTGGCGCTTTTAACGACAATATTTTTAAAAACGTTTTGCTGTTGTTTGTCGCATTCGCTGGCTCCAGTGCACTGCCTATTTCGAGCAATTTGTTCATCAACCTTGCGGCAGGCTTGTTCATTCTACCGTTCTTTCTGTTCTCTGCTTCCGCTGGCGTATTAGCCGACAAATATGAAAAGTCATGGTTTATTCGTAAGGTCAAACTATTTGAAATAGCCATCATGCTGTTAGGTGCCATCGGATTCATAACCGAAAGTTATGGTGTGCTTTTATTGCTACTGTTTTTAATGGGCACACAGTCAGCATTTTTTGGCCCAGTTAAATATGCCCTTTTGCCTCAAAAGTTAAATGCTAAAGAGTTAGTGCCCGGCAACGCTCTTGTTGAAGCTGGTACCTTTATCGCCATCCTTATTGGCACCTTAGGCGCTGGGATTATAGCCTCTGCAGACAACGCAAAATACCTCGCCGCATTTTGTGTCGTGATCTTCGCATTGTTAGGCTACTTGTCGAGCCGCTCAATCCCCTTTGCTGCAGCCAGCGCACCCAATCTCTCTTTTCGTTGGCAACCATACAAGCAAACCAAACACGCGCTCTCTATCGCCAAATCCGATCGAGTTGTTTTTCAATGCATAATGGCAATAAGCTGGTTTTGGTTTTTAGGCGCCGCATATCTAACACAATTCCCGAATTTCACTAAGATTTACCTAAATGGCACCGAGAGTGCGGTGTCTTTCTTGCTCGCTCTATTTTCCATTGGTATCGCGCTAGGGTCGCTACTTTGCAATTGGATCTCAAACCATCGTATAGAAGTCGGTATTGTGCCAATTGGTGCCTTTGGCATTACGGTATTTGGGTACCTAATGGCCACTTCCATTCCCAATGATCTACCTACTTTCCATAACTTTGTAGACTTCTTTAGATATGAGCCTTTTTGGCCATTATTTTTCTACCTATTGATGATTGGCGCTTCGGGCGGTTTGTTTATCGTGCCTCTTTACGCATTAATGCAGCATCGAGCAAAGGAAACCGAACGTGCTCAAGTCATCGCAGGGCTCAACATCTTTAACTCTCTGTTTATGGTCGGCAGCGCTGTCTTAGGTATTGTGTGCTTAAGTGTAATCAAGATGACAATTCCTCAGCTGTTTGCATTGTTAGCCATTTTAAATTTCTTAGTCGCCGCTTACATCTTTTTGCAAATTCCTATTTTTGTAGTTCGCTTTGTCATGTGGATGCTTACGCACACCATCTATCGAGTTAAGCATAAGAATCTACATAACCTACCCGAGCATGGTGGGGCATTAATTGTATGTAATCATGTAAGCTACATGGATGCATTGCTACTTAGTGCAGTATGCCCAAGGTTGATTCGTTTTGTGATGGAGGAAGATTACGCCAACCTACCTCCATTAAGGCGCTTTTTACGTCGAACTGGGGTAATTCCAATTTCAGCGAGTAACAGAAGCTCTATCAGACGTGCATTTAACGATGTGGAAGCCGCGCTAAGCGAAGGTCATATCGTCTGTATTTTCCCTGAAGGAAGATTAACTTCAGATGGTGAAATGAATGAATTCATGCGCGGTATTGATATCATTCTACGTCGTAGCCCAGTACCCGTCATACCTGTTGCACTTAAAGGCTTATGGGGAAGCTATTTCAGCCGCGCAAAAGGTCGCGCATGCTGTGGCTTACCGACTCGATTTTGGTCAAAGCTAGAAATAGAGGCAGGACAACCGGTGCCACCAAACGAGGCAACGGCAAAAACAATGTTCGATAAAGTGCATCAACTTAGAGGCGACTGGCGATAAATACACTTGAACACATGTTTAGGATAACCGAACATGTGTTCAAATCATTAAGACAAACTGACCACACCCAGTGCGATATACTCTCCCTTTCATTCACAACAGCGAATAAAAACCTTGAATAGAAACTACCTCCTGTTTGGATTGGCGTTACTTTTTTGTCTAACCCCTCTTGCCTCCTCTCCCATTGCTCTAGTTATCGGCTTTCTACTCGCAAGTTTTGGTTTTGTGCCTTCCGAGCTGCCCATCGCTTCTTTTACTAAAAAGCTGCTGTCTTACTCGATTATTGGCTTAGGCTTTGGCATCAACTTCGAGCAAGCGCTTACAGTCACATCGGATGGTATCGGCCTGATCATCGCCACTATTACAGGCACACTGATCATGGGTACTCTCATTGCCAGGGTACTTAAATTGGAGCGAGTAACCGCTTACTTAATCTCATCAGGTACTGCAATTTGTGGTGGTAGCGCAATTGCTGCTGTGGCACCGGCGATTAAAGCGAAAGACGAGCAGATTGGATTAGCACTGGCAACGGTATTTGTCCTGAACTCCATTGCACTCTTTGTGTTTCCTGTGATTGGACATGCTTTAGGGCTAGATCAACACACGTTTGGCACATGGGCTGCAATTGCCATTCATGACACATCTTCTGTTGTCGGGGCTGCCTCGGCCTATGGGGAAGAAGCGCTAACTACGGCAACAACATTGAAACTCGCGCGCGCTTTATGGATCATTCCTGTTGCTTTGATCAGTGCCGTCATCTTTTCAAGAAGCCAAAAAGAGTATGGAAAGAAAAAACTAGCTATCCCTTATTTCATTTTTTGGTACTGTGCAGCTATCGCGTTTAGCGACTTCTTTCCTCAATTTGAAATGGTCTATCACGGCATTTTCATTGGAGCAAAGCAAGCGTTGGTTGTATGTCTGTTCTTGATAGGTTGTAGCATTTCAATTTCAAAACTAAAGTATGCTGGAGCTAAGCCACTGTTGTTTGGTGTGACTCTGTGGGTGTTAATTTCGACCACTTCTCTAAGTTGGTTACTGTTTTAGATATTGGTGGTCTGCTTATCGCGTTGAGGGGACGGCATTTCCCGTTTGCTATTTTTGTATATAACGACCAACGCAATAGCGATCAAAAATGCCGTTAGCTCTGCAAGAGAGCGGGCTAGCCCTTCACTACTTATCGCGATACCAATTTGTAGTGCTACTGCCGCAATTAAAACTAGCTTTGCCATCCTGAACCTTATGCATTTTCTCTCCACGAAGAAGCATAATTATGATTCAGAGTTATAAGGATACGAAATTCTCTTTATGACTAATACATAGCAAAATTGACTAATGCTGAATTGATGACAGCAGCCACTCTTTCACGGCCTTACGTGAAATTTTGATCCCACCTTCTAGTAGAGTTAGTGGCATTACATGGTATTCCACTGGCCATTTAAACTTCTCTAACTTTGATTGCAAGTGCTGGTCATACTCCGACTTGCTGCGCAATCCATTGGTCTGAATCACAGCTACTGGTCTATGACCAAACTCCGCGTCTTCGACTGGAACCACTATACTCTGCACTACACCATCAATTTGGTTCAAAGCGGCTTCAATCTCTTCACAATGGATATTCTCACCACCAGAGATAAACTGATTGTCGGCACGGCCGATTATCTTTAATTCATCACCTTGCCACTCGCCAAGATCCTTGCTGTCAAACCAGCCTTTCTCATCCAGAAATGGGGTAACATGTCCTTGATGGAAATACCCTGCCGCTAATGTCTTACCGCCAATAAAAATGCGTTGGTCAACTAATTTTATCTTACGGTGCTTCAATACATGTCCAGCATTACTGGTGCTGTCAATTCTCTTTGCGGTAACGGTAGAGGCCGCCTCCGTCATCCCATAACCTAACCATGTCTCAATGCCTTGCCCTGTTGCTCGTAGTGCCAACTCGTGATCAACGTGGCTGCCGCCCAGTAGCACATGTGTCAATGACAAATGTGCATCATCATCCAATAACCGTTTGAGCTGAGTCGCAACCAAAGAAGCGTGTGATACGCCCTGAACATCATCAACAAGTTTCCCTGAACCGACTTTTAGTGTTGCTCCGACATATAGCCAACGATAGACAATCGCCAATCCAGAGACGTGATACAACGGAAGCGATAATAGCCAAGCATCTTGCTGAGTGAAAATGAACTCCTGCAACAAGCCCTCTGCAGACGCAAGATGCTGTCGATGTGTATGAACCACAGCTTTAGGCTCCCCTGTAGAGCCAGAAGTAAATACTACTGAAGCGAGCCGGTCATGATGATAGCTATCTTCAGTCAACGAATCACTCTCTTGCTGTGATACTGCAGGCGGTGAAAGCAATGTTGCCTTGAGTTTTTGTATATCATGTTCAGAAAAGGTCGAAGCGCACTCCTGAGAAAACCAGATAAACCGAGTTTGATCAGGCCTGTAAAGTGTAGCAAGCTTACCCTGCAACTTATCTAGTGGTTGTTCCATGGTCAGCGCAGCGAGCGCACCCAACTGTTTGGAGGCAAGATAAAACAACAGTGTTTCTACTTGGTTCTTGCCAACCAAAGTCAGCACATCCCCCCGAGTTACACCCAAGTCATTCAAATAGTGAGTGTATTGGTCAATACGCTTCGAGAGTTGTTGCCAGTTTAATACTTCTGTTGATGTCTTGAGTGCAATAGAAAAAGGGCTCGTTTGAGCCCAATATTTCCATGGTGCCTTCGCAATATTGTCTACGCAGAATGCCACACAATCTCCTGGTCTTTTAGAGGAAGAACGGGAAGTTCACACTTAGGCCAGCCCTGCTCTAGCTGAGCTTTGAATAAGCCAATCGTATCCAAACCTGGAACTTCATCAGGCAGCTGCCATTGGGCAAAGCGCGCTAATTGAGTTAAACCGAGACTGGATTCAATGCTCGAGCTAATCACTGCTTTCATCCCTAGTGACTTCGCTTTCTTTATCAGTGTAATACAAAAATCCACTGAACCAATGAGTGTGGGTTTGATGATGATCGTTTTCACACCAGTTAGATCTTCAAGACGGAAATCTTCACGACGAACCGCATCTTGCAATGTTTCATCCCAAGCGATAGCAATACCAGTATTAATCGCAAAAGAGAGACTATCGCCAGGAGAGCGGCACGGCTCTTCCAAAAAAGTAATGCGCTGACGCAAAGACGGAGTAATGTATTTAGCAAACTGCTGCGCTTTTTCTGGTGTCCAAGCGCGGTTTGCATCAAGTCGAAGCGTTAATTGAGGGATTGATTCAAGAAAAAGGTTCACAAGCATGCCATCGCGAATTGGCTCATAAAGTCCAACTTTCACCTTAGCGACTTTCTCACCTTCCATTTCGTTCAGCTTTGGAATGAGCTCATCTGGGTCGCCAGTGCATAGTGGCGCTGTTTGGTATTTACCTTGTTGTGGTAAGCCACCAGCTAATTCAAGCTGTGCCATCGATAAACCAAACGCAACCGACGGGTACATATTGGCATAATCCACATCCAACTCTGCAACCCAACGCTCCGCCTGTTCTTGTAGCTGAACACCCGCATCTTCGGCGCTCTCTAAGCTAAAACCAGGAAGAGGAGCGACTTCTCCAAGCCCTGTTTTACCATCTTCGGAAAGCGCAACAACATAACCAACACGTTCGGTTAGCTTGTTGTCACGTAGGATGACACCACTATCCATGGGCAAGCTATAACGATAAATTTTCGCTTCACGCATAATTCAAGTCCTATGTAATGCCGTATATTTGAGCGTTCTGACGAGCAATCCCACCAGCCTCCCAGAGGGCGAGGCGCTCAGGAAAAAAGGAACAGAGGAGCTAACACGCTCCTCATTTAGACGGATTATGGGTTGCGAGGGAATTTATCGAAGTCTGGGCGACGCTTCTCGTTAAAGGCATTACGACCTTCTTGGCCTTCATCTGTCATGTAGAACATCATCGTTGCGTTACCCGCTAACTCTTGCAGACCCGCTTGACCATCACAATCTGCGTTTAATGCAGCTTTCAGGCAGCGCAATGCCATTGGGCTGTGCTGTAGTACTTCACGACACCAACGAACGGTTTCTTTCTCTAGATCCGCTAGTGGTACAACTGTGTTTACTAGGCCCATGTCTACCGCTTCTTGAGCATTGTAGAAACGACATAGGAACCAAATTTCGCGAGCTTTCTTTTGGCCTACGATGCGAGCCATGTAAGATGCCCCCCAACCACCATCAAATGAACCCACTTTAGGGCCTGTTTGACCAAATTGAGCGTTGTCAGCTGCAATCGTTAGGTCACACATCATGTGCAGAACATGACCACCGCCCACAGCCCAACCAGCTACAGATGCGATCACTGGTTTTGGACAAGTACGAATATCACGTTGGAAGTCCAATACGTTTAGGTGGTGCGTACCTTGGTCGTCTTTGTAGCCGCCGTAGTCGCCGCGGATCTTCTGGTCGCCGCCAGAACAGAATGCGTCTTCACCTAGACCTGTTAGAATGATCACGCCAACACCAGAGTCGTAACGCGCATCTGCCAACGCATCAATCATCTCTTTTACCGTTTGAGGACGAAACGCGTTACGCACTTGAGGACGTGCAATAGTGATTTTCGCGATACCATCTTCAGACTTATGGTAATGAATGTCCTCGTATTTCTCGCCGCAATCTTTCCATTGAACCGGAGCGTAAAGTTCTTCTTCAGAAATGCCTACTGTTTTAGCCATGGTGATTCCCATTGTTCTCGTTACTCTCACCAAAGTGAGACTGAATTATTTGCTTGGTATGTATCGCAAACTGTTTGGGCTGCTCTTGATGGACGTTATGACCAGCGCCTTCAACTTGTCGATACGCCAACCCGCTACGTTGTGCCAGTTGGCTAAATTTTTGGTCTTTCTCACCACACAAGTAATACACTGGTATATTCTGCTTTTGCAGTGAGGGCAACAAATATGCCTGTTTGGCTAACGATGTCGCCATCAACATATTCGCCACCGCTGAGCCAAGATTATCACTTCGCTTCGCAATGAATGTTTGTCTTTGCTCATGGTTTAGTGAAGAAAACACCGCTTGTTGGTACCAATCGTTCAAAACACGTTCAAGTGGTTCAGTTTTGAAACGCATTGCCCAGCGAGCATCATTCTCTAATCTCACCTGTTTCTCTGACTCAGTTTGAAGCCCGAAGTTTCCCCCTTCAACAATCGCGCCCGCAATATTGAGATCTGGAAAGCATTGATGGGCAATACCATGCATCGCAATGCGGCCGCCCATAGAGTAACCAATCAAAATAAGTGGTTGTTGTGAGGGAAATAATAAAGATAGTGTGGAACCAAGAAGTTTGCAGCAATCATTCAGATCGCTGCAAGAAATAGATTGGCTATGCCCATGACCAGGGAGGTCAACCGTAACACGTTCATACTCGGGTAACGCGTTGATACACGATTGCCAATCTTCACCGCTACCAAGCAAACCATGCAAAAACACCAGAGTAGGCAAAGTAATACTTTGGTGCTTTTCTAATACAGGGAAACGTTCAAAGTAAAGCATTCAGACTCTTATTAAATGCCTTGAGTGTCTCAGCAGCTTGGTTAGATGGGGTTTGAACCTCGACCAGCAACGTTCCTTGGCCGTGACATAAATGCTCTTTTACAGATGATTGGAATTGCTCCAGTGTAGAAACATGCAAATACGCCAAACCAAACTGCTTTGCCGCGTGTTCAAACTGATAACCATGAGGCATTTGATAATATGTCGTCCTGCGCTCTGGTGGTACTGGCAACATATCAAAAATCGCACCGCCGTCATTATTGGTAACAACAAGTACCGCCGGCAGTTTATTGTGAGAAAATAGCGCCAGAGAATTGAGATCATAAAGTGCTGCTGTGTCACCGATATACATCAGTAACGGATTACCTCTTGCCCGTTGCACGCCTGATGCTGCAGCAAACAAACCGTCAATCCCTGACGCGCCTCGGTTAGTGAACACTTCTACATCATCAAGTTTGCCGTACATATCGACAAGTCGAACAAACAAACTGTTACCCAAAAAGACATCAGCGTTTTTAGTGCGCTCGTTGATGTCTGCTGCCAACGCAATTTCGTCAATGGCAGACGCTGAACCAGATAGGAAAGCTTCTTCGATACGTTGATGAACTCGCTTAACTCCATTCGCTAACCTATCAGCCCACCCAGCAAATATTGGCTTCTCAAAGCTAATGCGAGAAACCCAAGTTTGAGGAAGCTCAACCCAGTGCATTTGCGCCAGATGATTTTGGTTATTACGGTCCATACGCGGCGAGATATACCAGTATTGAACGTCTTTACTTTGTTGATTTTTCGATACTTGTTTATCAATCCATTGGTTCAAACGTTTGGAGATGATTCGGCTACCAAATTGGATAATAAGTTCACAAGATTCAAGCTCGTTTGCAAACTCGGGAAGTTGAAGCCATACATCGTAATACGCCCAATCCGAACTGAGGCCACTTTGCGGGTCTGCAAGTACTGGCCATCCCATCTTTTGTGCAAATGCCTGCGCCGAACGCGCTTGTTCAAGCGGTAAGCTGCCAATCACAACCAAGCCTTTTTTGTCCGAAAAAGGCGGGATGTTCGCCTGTGACAAATGGCTAAAACGCTGAGTATAAGTGCCGCTTCCTTTTCGCCATCCGGCGAGCGAATCTAAGTAGGTTTGATAATCCGCTTTTGCGCCGTTGGAATACAAAGGCTCTGGAAATGCACAATTAATATGAACAGCACTACCCTGCAATTGCTGAGTAAACATCACTTCGTCAACAGAGGTCAGCAACCAGTTAAGCGACGTTGCTAAATTTGGGCTTGGTAAATTCAAACTGGCCGAAACATGATGTGAAAAAATACCCAATTGATTTATCGCTTGGTTTGCACCACAGCCGACAAGTTCTACTGGACGATCTGCTGTCAGCAGCACCAGTTTTTCACCAGTAAGTTTGGCTTCGGCAACCGACGGTAATAGGTTCGCCACTGCCGTACCAGAGGTAACGATAATTGCCACTGGCTCCTGAGTAGCTTTCGCTAAACCAAGAGCCATAAAGCCCAGTCCACGCTCATCAAAATGAGTATGAATGGAAAAGTCGGACTGTTCTGCCGCTTCTAAAGTTAAAGGAGTAGAACGAGATCCGGGAGCGATACAAACATGCTTAACGCCAAATCGCTGAAGCTCAATCAATATGGTTTCTGACCAAACTCGATTGAGCACCGCTTGGTCATGACTCATGATGCGACTCCCAATGGCGGATGATCAGAAATCAGCGTAAGTAACGTCGACATTTTCTTATCAAGTTCTGCCCACTCATGTTCTGCCACAGAACCAGGCACTATCCCTGCGCCCGCAAACAGTTGTACTTGATCACCGAGCACAAGCGCGCTTCTGATTGCGACACAAAACTCTGCTCGTTCATGGCTTATATAACCCATTGACCCCGCGTACCAGCCGCGTGCAAAGGGCTCATTATCAAGAATAAACTGCATGGACTCTTGTCGGGGTAAGCCAGCAACCGCCGCTGTTGGCTGAAGCGCCGATAACAACTGAACACCATTTATCCCCGCTCTTAGACTAGCGTGAATATTTCGCTTAAGGTGCTGCACTTTTCGTAGTCTGACCAAACTCGGTTCAGCTTCCACTTCAACAATTTCAGAATGCGGTAATAGACGATCAATGATGTCGTCCACCACATACTGGTTTTCGTTGAGGTTCTTTTGGTCTTGGGATAACCAATTCGCCAACTCCATATCTTGAGTGGCATTGTCTCCCCGACCAATCGTACCTGCTAACGCTTCGGTATGTAGCTCATGCCCTACGCGAGAATACAAACGTTCTGGCGTAGACCCCATAAAACTGTGCTTACTGTCTAAGCTCAGCATGAAATGGAAGCTATGATGGTTATTTAAGTAACTTGCTTTAAGTAGCTGTGCAGCACTTAATGTGTTATCAAGCTGCACGGTAGAACGACGCGCTAAAACCACTTTCTTAAAATCATCATTCTCTATACCAGTCAGAACCTTATGAACTAACTCATTCCATTGAGGCTGACTTGGCGTGTGAACAATAGAGCGGATGTGAGACGAAATTGGAGCTAAGGCCGCGACCTCACAAACCAGTTTATTCAACCCAGCTAGAGTTCGCGCTTTGTCTTCTGAAATATTAACTGCGAGAGACCACTGTTGGTCAAAACGAATTAACTCAATTTGAGGCAAAAAGAAAAAAGAAGGCATACAGCGACGATTCTTCTCATGCTGTCCATCAAAAGAGCGCCCGCCCCAGACTCTTTGCCCTTCACCTAGAATGGTATAAGCAGGACCTGGCTCAACAAAAGCGTGCAATTGCCCTAGTGCAACGACCTCTTCACGTGTATCGCGGGACTGCCAATAAAACTTAGGGAAAAGTGGTTGTGCATCAAGCCAATCAATAAATGAGAAATTAGGTTTCTCGCTAAGGGGCTCGACCAGACGTGTTTGATTGCCTTCCGATTGCTGAACTCGCTCGATAATTCTCTTTACGGCTTGATGGAACTGTGACAAATCAACCTCGTTGTATGTGAGGATAAATGGTAACTGACGGCTACTCTAAGTTTAGACCCAAAGCAAATCAAGGTCGTATGCGATCTTTTGCGAAATCCTGTGATAGCAAGCGAGCAAAACTTAACCAGCAGACAGATTATTTACAGATATATATTCTAATAAAAAACAAATTATTGTATTTTAATAAAGAAATTAACGAATTTTTAGGAATTAAACAATGCAAAATATCGGGATGTCGTCAAAACTCGACAATGTCTGCTACGACATTAGGGGTCCTGTACTCAAACATGCTAAGCGCATGGAGGAAGAAGGGCATAAAATCCTAAAGCTAAACATTGGTAACCCTGCCCCATTTGGTTTTGACGCCCCTGATGAGATTTTAGTCGACGTGATTCGTAATCTGCCGACTTCTCAAGGCTATTGTGATTCCAAAGGTATTTACTCTGCTCGTAAAGCTGTGGTCCAACACTATCAGCGTAAAGGTATACGCTCGCTAGATGTCGAAGATGTGTATGTAGGTAACGGCGTGTCTGAGTTGATCGTAATGGCCATGCAAGCGCTATTAAACAATGGCGACGAAATGCTGATCCCAGCACCAGACTATCCGTTATGGACAGCTTCAGTTGCACTATCTGGTGGTAAGCCGGTTCATTATCTATGTGATGAAGAGGCTGACTGGTACCCAGACCTTGAAGACATCAAAAAGAAAATCACACCAAAGACACGTGGCATTGTTCTGATCAACCCGAACAACCCGACAGGTGCGGTATACAGCCGTGACTTCCTACTTGAAGTGATTGAGATAGCACGCAAGCACAAACTGATCATTTTCGCAGATGAGATCTACGACAAAGTGTTGTACGACGGTGCAACACATACCTCAGTCGCCACACTCACTGAAGACGTGCTAGTCATGACATTCAATGGCCTTTCAAAAGCCTACCGTGTTTGTGGTTTCCGTGGTGGCTGGATGTTCCTAACGGGGCCTAAACATCTGGCTCAAGGGTACGTGAATGGCTTGGAGCTGCTTTCATCGATGCGTTTATGTGCAAACGTACCAATGCAACATGCCATTCAAACCGCGTTAGGTGGATACCAGAGTATCAATGAACTGATTTTACCAGGCGGACGCTTATTAGAGCAGCGCAACCGAGCGTATGAACTGATCAATCAGATTCCTGGTGTTTCTTGTGTCAAACCTAAGGGTGCGATGTACCTCTTCCCGAAAATCGACACTAAAATGTACAACATCAAGAACGATCAGCAGATGGTTTTAGATTTCTTAAAACAAGAGAAGGTCTTACTGGTGCAAGGTTCCGGTTTTAACTGGCCAAAACCAGACCACTTCCGCATCGTGACACTACCGCACGTTGAAGATCTAGAAATCGCCATTGGACGTTTTGAAAGATTCCTATCAACCTACAGCCAGTAATGAATCACTGGTAGTAATTAGTGCTGATCTCTCATATGCTTAGAGGAACTCCTAGTGAGTTCCTTTTTTACACCAGAAACGGAGAAAGCCATGAAAGAAAGCCATTTTTTCGCCCACCTGGCTCGAATGAAGCTGATCCAACGCTGGCCTTTAATGCGGTCCGTCTCACCAGAAAACGTTTCAGAGCATAGCTTACAAGTTGCTTTTGTCGCTCATGCCCTTGCCCTAATTAAAAACAAAAAGTTCGGCGGCAACCTTAATCCAGAACGCATCGCGATTCTGGCCATGTACCATGACTCCAGTGAAGTATTAACGGGTGATCTTCCAACTCCAGTGAAGTATTACAACCCTGAAATTGCCAAAGAATATAAGAAGATAGAATCGGCAGCGGAACAAAAATTACTCTCAATGTTACCGGAAGAGTTCCACGATGATTTTGCCCCCTATCTTCTTTCTCACTCTGCACACGAAGAGGACGCAAAAATCGTTAAGCAAGCCGATTCCATCTGTGCCTATTTAAAATGTCTTGAAGAACTAAGCGCCGGCAACCATGAGTTCGCTCTGGCAAAAAAACGCTTAGACGTCACTTTGCAAGAACGCAGAACGCCTGAAATGGATTACTTTCTCAATACCTTTGCCCCAAGTTTCGAATTATCGTTAGATGAAATCAGTTAGCTTACGGAGATAATCGTGTCGTTTGAATTACACCCGCAATGGCAAGAGCGCCATGATGATGAGCATAAAATCCGTCGAGACGACCATCGGAGCCCGTACCAACGAGACCGAGCGCGCATTCTTCACTCGGCTGCATTTCGACGCCTACAAGCAAAAACCCAAGTACACGGCAATAGCTTGGAAGACTTTCACCGCAGTCGGTTAACACACTCCTTAGAAGCGTCGCAACTCGGGACCGGTATCGTCGCCCAACTAAAGAAAAAACAACCAGAGTTCCGTGATCTATTGCCGTCAGACAGCTTAATTGATTCATTATGTTTGGCGCACGACATCGGGCATCCTCCATACGGTCATGGGGGAGAAGTCGCTCTAAACTACGTAATGCGCGAACATGGCGGCTTCGAGGGGAACGCCCAAACCTTTCGTATCGTCACTAAGTTAGAGCCTTATACTGAGCATTTC
This sequence comes from Vibrio sp. Vb1980, assembly GCF_033338615.1. NCBI lineage: Bacteria > Pseudomonadati > Pseudomonadota > Gammaproteobacteria > Vibrionales > Vibrionaceae > Vibrio > Vibrio sp. Vb1980. Next base: position 153,922 of record NZ_JAWOSZ010000010.1, on the reverse strand, counting down.
GGAATGAATTTATCACGCCGCACACTGCTTGGTTTGATTAAGTACCCTGCCCTCATTAGTCAAACACGCTCCGTCAAGTTGCCTCAACCAGCCGAGCATCAACGTAAACTAAAAGCAAAAGATTGGAGCCCAGCTAAAGGCATTTATGATTGTGATAAAGACTTATTTGATTGGGTAATTGCACCGCTTTCTGACAACGACAAGGCATTGCTTAGTCTGATGCGTTCAACGCCAGAATCGGAGTTTGAACACAATAAAACGCGTTTTAAATCAATCGATTGCTCAATCATGGAGCTAGCAGATGATATCGCCTACGGTGTTCATGATTTAGAAGATGCAATCGTACTTGGTATGGTGACACGTCAGCAATGGCAAGAAGGCGCAGCAAGTCAATTAGCGGACTGTGGCGACCCGTGGTTTGAAGCTCATATCGATTCCATCGGACAGATGCTATTTAGCGGGAAGCACCATGAGCGGAAAGATGCCATCGGTGGTATGGTTAACGCGCTACTGACCAGCATTTCAATCAAAGCGGTGGATGAGCCGTTTAATAACCCGTTACTGTCTTGGAATGCGTGTTTAGAACCACAGATGGCACGTGCACTTGGCGTACTCAAGCACTTTGTCAGCACCTTCGTTATCCAAGTCCCGCAGGTCCAGATCGTTGAGTATAAGGGTCAGCAAATTATTATGGATATTTTTGAAGCGTTAACAGCAGACCCAGAGCGATTACTATCCGTTCATACAAAAGATCTGTGGTGTCAGGCGAAGAGCGAGAGCAATAAGATGAGGGTCATCGCCGATTATATTTCTGCAATGACCGATGGTCACGCGCAAAAGCTACACCGCCAACTTTTCTCTTCCATCGTTCTTTAGTAACACTCAACCTTTCAAGTAATTCTTTTCAAAAACGCCCGGAGGCATCTGGGCGATTTGGAATTCGATCATATTTTCAAAGGCACGCATCAGCGGTGTAAAGTCGCGCTCGGGTTCAAGCAAGCGAAGCGAATGATAACCAGCCTCGACTGTCGATAAGCTATTCTCAGAGGGCGCCTTACGAATGGTGTAGTGCCCTTGTAGTTGCTTAGGCAACTGCACGGTTGGGAGTGGATGTAAGTTGCTTGAGAGTTGCCACATTTTGTACGCTTTTTTCCACGTACCATCGAGCAAAATCAAACGTATTTTCTTAGATACACTATGACTCGCTTGAGTGATTTCAGAAATGCATCGTGACTCTTCTGATGGGTAAAGAACAAAATGTTGATATGACTCATCCGCTAATAAGTGATTTAAGGCATCATCACAAGAAAAGTCCTCTCCTATCAAACAAATACAGTTATCTAAACTCAAATTGAGAATCCGTGCCGTACCAAGCGGACGATGTTCTTCACTCGTGTGCTGAAGAATGATAAGTTCTACCTCGCTTGCCAGCGGTACAATCCATTGGCAAATACACGCTTTTTGCGATTTTCCACAACGAGAACAATAACGAGACATAGAGTGAACCTTTATACCTTGCTGAGTATTATCAGCGTGATCTGTTTGATACTTCAATTTGAACCAATGGCAAGCCTAACCGAGTGGCACAGCTACAATATACGCCATGGTGAATGGTGGCGAATCGTAACAGGAAATCTCACACATACCAACTTTGCGCACTTAGGAATGAACCTCGCCGGATTGTGGATCATTGCTTTTATTTTTCGCCCAAGCACTCGTAACTTCCTTATCGTTTTTTCAATCTTATGTGCATGTGTTGGTGCGCTGAATTTGTTTACCAACATGTCGGTATACGTGGGTTTATCCGGCGTATTACACGGATTGTTTGGATTTTGGGCGCTCAGAGAAGTCTTTGAAAGCAGAAGAAGCAGTGTGTTGTTAGTTGGAGGACTAATCGCCAAAGTAGCATGGGAGCAGGTCAATGGCCCATCAAGCAGTACTGCTGAGCTTATCGGTGCAAACGTTGCTATTGATGCTCATATGTTTGGCGCACTCGGTGGGTTAGTAATGGCTTTACTGGAAAAAGGCCTTCGCCGTCGTTTATTCGGATAAAAAATCCCGAACCACGAAAGAGGCGCTGGTTCGGGAAAGCAGTAATAGGGAAACAGATATTGTTCTGAATTCAGACTCAATATCTGCAATACATCAAGCTACAGTAAAATGCGGTCTTCGTTTTTCTTAACTGTCGCTTCACCTATGCCTTTTACGCTCTTCAAATCTGCTGCCGTTTTAAAAGGGCCATGTTCCTCGCGGTAGTCCACTATACTCTGCGCTTTCTTCTCACCTATACCTTTCAACATGGTCGCAATTTCTTCAGCAGTGGCCGTGTTGATATTTACAGTAATTTCAATTCCTTCATATTTGTCAGTGGCTGAATCCGCAGCCATGCTAAAAGGTGCAAAAACAAATAAGCACAATGTCAAAATCCATTTCATATTGAACATACAATCTCCAAAATAGTAGGCTAAAAACAGTCGTCGAGAGCGAGTCACTATCAAGTTTGCAATGGAAAGCAATATGGTTATGCATTTAACAAACTGAGATGACCCGGAATTCACAACGGCCGCTATCACTTAAACGCGCACTAATTTAAGTAATGCCTATTGATGATTGAAGTTCATAAAGACAAAAATAAAACGGACCGCTTATGCGGTCCGTTTTATTCAACATACAAATTACACTAATTGTGCTTAGTTGCTCACAACAAAGTACTCAATGTCAGTATTTGCACGCAGTACGGCTAGTACAGATGATAAATCTTGCTGAGAAGATGCACGCTGCATTTGCATCGCAACTTGATCTTCTAACTCACTATCTAGCTCTGCGTTTACAGCATCAAGCTCGATGATAATGATGTTACCTTCAAGATCTTTAGACTGACCGTATACTGGTTTACCATCGACTGGTTTTGCCATCGCGAATACCGTTGTTGCCAACGGAGAACGACGATCTACTGTCTCTTGTTCACCAAAGGCAAGATTGTTTTCAGCAAGCACGTTCGTCTTACCTTCTTTCAATGCCGCAACGACTTGTGTTCCAAGTTCCATCGCTTCTTGCTCACCTTTAACACGAGATAGCTCTGCAACAACCTGATCTTTCACTTCTTCTAGTGGAAGAACTGTCTCGTCACGCGCATCTTCAACACGAACAACGATAATATGCTCAGGCGCAACTTCGATAGCTTCAGAGTTTAGGCCATCTTCTTTAACTTCAGGGCTTAGGATAGCTTGCATTACCGCAGGGCTACGAAGCACTTCAGGTGCATCAACCTGAGAAATAAAGTCCGTTGTCTTCACTTCTTGGTTAACCGCTTGAGAAGCATCATACAATGAGTCTGGGTATTCAAACGCTACGCGCTCAAGCTCATTTTGCAACTCGTAGAATTGATCGATCGCTTGTTGGTCGACCATCTCTTGTTTGATTTCAGCAGCGACTTCTTCAAATGGCTTCGCCACAGAATCTTTTAGCTCTTCAAGCTTGATAATGTGATAGCCAAAGTCCGACTTTACTAGACCCGACGTATCGCCAGGATTCTTCAGTGCGAATGCCGCTTCTTCAAAAGCAGGGTCCATCACATCACGCTCAATCCAACCTAGGTCACCACCGTTTTCAGCGCTGCCAAAATCGTCAGATTTCTCTTGAGCAAGCGTCGCAAAATCTGCACCCGCGTTTAGCTCATCTAGGATAGCTTGCGCTTTTGCTTCATCGTCCCCTTCTACAAGAATGTGAGCGACACGTCGTTGCTCTTCTGAAGAGTATTTGTTTAAGTGCTCGTCGTAGTACTTTTTCACCTCAGCATCAGAAACATTAACTTGTTCCTTTAGCGCTTCAGCTGACAGTTCGATGTAAGAGACTTTAACCTGCTCTGGGCGTGTAAAGTTGTCTGGGTTTGCTTTGTAGTACTCTTGAATTTCTTCGTCGGTCAATTCAATATTTTTCGCAAACTCCGCTAAGTCGATCTGAATCGTGCGAATATCACGAGTTTGAGTGAACAGCTTGCCTTCTGCTTGTACTTCACCCGGCAGAATAAATTCACTGTTTTGTAGCGCATTCAGCAGTTGCTCACGAACCAATTCACGACGCATGTACTCAGCAAAAGAGTCTGGCGAAAAGCCTGCACGACGCAAAGAAGCTTGATAGATCTCTTGATCAAACTGACCATTAGATTGGAACTGAGGCATGTCTAGAATCATGCTACGCACTTGAGTGTCGCTGATTCGCAGACCCAAAGCTTCAGCTTGTTGGTCAAGCAACACGTCATTGATCATTCGATCTAAAACGGATTTGCGGAAAGATTCAACATATGCAGGGTCAGCCAGCATTTGAGAGAAGTAGTCACCCAACTGAGCTTGCATACGGTTACGCTCATTTTGGTATGCCATCTCGAACTCACCACGAGGAATCTCAGTGTTACCGACTTTCGCTGCAGAGTTGTTGCTACCACCAACGATGTAGCTACCTACACCTGCAAATACGAAAGACAGGATGATAAGTCCAAGGATAATTTTGACCGCGATGCTATTCACGCCTTCGCGTAGTCGATCCATCATAATTTAACTGCTCTCCACAATTGAAGCCTACTGCTTCTATCTAATAGAAATAATGGCGCAATAATATCAGAAAAAGAAATGCGCATCAGTATGATGCGCATAATTTAAGAAAGTTCGGCTCGAAGTTTGTAAATTTTTGTTCGAAACTTATTGTTTGAGCAAAAGTTAAGCAAATGGCCGGTTACAGAAATAACGCCGTGATTAGTTACAAGCGTCTTTCAGTGCTTTACCAGCTTTGAAAGCTGGTACTTTTGCTTCTGCGATTTGGATTTCTTCACCAGTTTTTGGGTTACGACCAGTACGTGCAGCACGAGTACGAACGCTGAATGTACCAAAGCCAACTAGAGCGACTTGATCACCAGATTGAAGAGTTCCGCTTACTGCTTCGATGAATGCATCTAGAGCACGACCCGCTGACGCTTTAGAAATATCTGCATTTTCTGCGATTTGTTCTACTAACTGAGTTTTATTCACTGTAATTTCCCCTTTGTGTCATCTGTGATTATTTTTGTGATGACTTTCGTTCCATTGTTAAGAAAATATGCTCCACCCCTTATTCATCAAGGGCTGGCAGCTATCGAAACTAACTTAGCGCCCAAAAAAAACGCTGACAAGCCTTTTTGGGCTTATCAGCGTAAACTTTTACTTATTTTTGCTACACATCACTATTTTTGAGACTCAAACTCAACGCCCGTCGGGTCTCGCTCTAGTGCGACTTTCAGTACTTCATCAATCCACTGTACAGGGATAACTTCCAGATCCGCGATAACATTATCAGGAATCTCTTCCAAATCACGCTCGTTATCTTTTGGAATTAGCACTGTCTTAATGCCACCACGGTGTGCCGCAAGTAACTTCTCTTTTAGGCCGCCGATAGGTAGAACCTCACCACGCAGTGTGATTTCACCCGTCATCGCTACTTCTGCTTTCACAGGGTTGCCTGTTAGAGAAGAAACCAATGCTGTACACATTGCTGTACCCGCACTTGGGCCATCTTTTGGTGTCGCGCCTTCCGGGACGTGTACGTGAATATCTTTCTTCTCGTAGAAGTCAGTATTGATACCTAGCTTTTCTGCACGAGAGCGAACCACTGTCATTGCTGCTTGGATAGACTCTTGCATCACATCACCAAGAGAACCCGTTTGTGTCAGCTTACCTTTACCTGGCATTGATTGAGTTTCAATCGTTAATAGATCGCCACCCACTTCGGTCCAAGCTAGGCCAGTTACTTGACCAATTCGGTTACTTTCATCCGCTTTACCGTAATCGAAACGTTGAACACCTAAGTACTCTTTTAGGTTGTCCATCGTTACCGTTACTGACTTGATGTCCTTATCCAGCAAGATGTTCTTCACCGCTTTACGGCAGATCTTAGAAATCTCACGCTCTAAGTTACGGACACCCGCTTCACGCGTGTAGTAACGAATGATGCCAATAATCGCAGAATCTTCAATGACGATCTCATCCGCTTTCAAGCCATTACGCTTCACTTGTTTATCAACAAGGTGACGTTTTGCAATGTTCAGCTTCTCGTCTTCGGTGTAACCAGATAAACGAATAACTTCCATACGGTCTAACAATGGACCCGGGATGTTCATCGAGTTCGATGTCGCAACAAACATAACGTCAGAGAGATCGTAATCCACTTCTAGGTAGTGATCGTTGAACGAGTTATTCTGTTCAGGATCAAGTACTTCTAGCAGAGCCGATGCCGGATCACCACGCATATCGGAAGACATTTTGTCGATTTCGTCCAATAAGAACAGCGGGTTCTTCACACCAACCTTCGACATCTTCTGGATCAATTTGCCTGGTAATGAGCCGATGTAAGTACGACGGTGACCACGAATTTCCGCTTCATCACGCACACCACCCAACGCCATACGAACATACTTACGGCCTGTAGCTGAAGCAATTGAACGACCAAGAGACGTTTTACCTACACCAGGAGGACCAACAAGACAAAGGATAGGACCTTTTAGCTTGTTGATACGGTTTTGAACCGCCAGGTATTCAAGGATACGTTCTTTGACGCGTTCTAGACCGTAGTGATCTTCATTAAGAACCTCTTCTGCTTTCGCTAAGTTTTTCTTAACTTTTGAGCGCTTAGCCCAAGGAACGCTGACCATCCAATCGATGTAGCTACGAACCACTGTTGCTTCAGCAGACATTGGAGACATCATCTTAAGCTTTTGCAGCTCTTGCTCTGTCTTTTCACGTGCCTCTTGAGGCATTTTTGATTCGTCAATCTTCTTCTGTAGCGTTTCGAACTCGTCTGGTGCGTCTTCCATCTCACCAAGTTCTTTCTGAATCGCTTTCATTTGCTCATTCAGATAATACTCACGCTGAGATTTTTCCATTTGCTTTTTAACGCGACCACGAATTCGTTTTTCAACTTGCAGCAAGTCGATCTCTGATTCCATCTGGCCCATCAGGAATTCCAGACGCTCAGTGACGTCAACAATTTCAAGCACTTGCTGCTTATCCACCAACTTTAACGGCATATGAGCCGCAATGGTATCCGCTAAGCGTGCGGCTTCGTCGATACCATTAAGTGACGTTAGCACTTCTGGTGGAATCTTCTTGTTTAGCTTAATGAACCCTTCAAACTGATTAATCGCGCTGCGCACAATCACTTCTTGCTCACGCTCATCCAATTCTGGCGTAACAACAAATTCAGCTTCCGCTAGGAAGAAGTCACTCTCTTTAAAGTGATTAATTTTTGCTCGCTGCTGGCCTTCGACCAATACTTTTACTGTGCCATCCGGAAGCTTCAAGAGCTGGAGAATGGTGGCTACCGTACCTACGTCAAATAGGTCGTCAACCGTAGGCTCGTCAGTATCCGCTTGCTTTTGTGCCACAAGAAGAACTTGTTTGTTGGTTTCCATCGCCGTTTCTAGACAGCTAATCGATTTCTCACGACCAACAAACAATGGAATAACCATGTGTGGGTAGACCACTACGTCACGTAGAGGTAGTACCGGGATCTCGATACGCTCGGAACGTTCCAAGTTCATATAATTCTCTCTTCCGCTTTCACGTTTAACGTATTACTTAAGGCAGTATATGGGGGCTAATTGTTTGGATTCAATAAGAGAAATAAAAAAAGGAGGTAATTACTTACCTCCTTTTTCATTATGGCTGAATTTACTCTGCTCCAGCTGCCTGATTGTCTGCGTTACTGTAAATAAGCAGTGGCTCTGACTCGCCATTAATGACGGACTCATCAATCACGACTTTACTAACGTCTGTTGCAGATGGTAATTCGTACATGGTTTCAAGTAGCACGCCTTCAAGAATCGAGCGTAAGCCACGAGCACCTGTTTTACGCTCCATTGCTTTTTTCGCGATAGCGCGCAGCGCATCTTCACGGAATTCAAGTTCGGCGTTTTCTAGCTCAAACAATGCTGCATATTGCTTGGTCAGTGCGTTCTTCGGTTCACATAGGATCTGAATCAACGCTTCTTCATCAAGCTCAGTCAGTGTTGTTGTTACAGGTAGACGACCAATGAATTCTGGAATGAGGCCGTACTTCACTAAATCTTCAGGTTCAACTTGAGTAAATAGCTCACCTACCGTCTTCGATTCATTCTTCGAACGAACTTCAGCACCAAAGCCAATACCTGTACCTGTTGCAACACGCTGCTCAATCACTTTGTCTAAGCCAGCAAAAGCACCACCACAGATGAACAGGATCTTAGATGTGTCCACTTGTAGGAATTCTTGCTGAGGATGCTTACGACCACCTTGAGGTGGAACCGATGCAACCGTACCTTCGATAAGTTTTAGTAGCGCCTGCTGAACACCTTCACCAGATACGTCACGCGTAATAGATGGGTTTTCAGCTTTGCGTGAAATCTTATCAATTTCATCAATGTAAACGATGCCGCGCTCCGCTTTAGCTACATCGTAATCACATTTTTGCAGAAGCTTTTGGATGATGTTTTCAACGTCTTCACCTACGTAACCGGCTTCGGTTAGTGTCGTCGCGTCTGCCATTGTAAATGGCACATCCAAGAATCGAGCTAATGTCTCCGCAAGTAGTGTTTTACCGCTACCTGTAGGACCAATTAGAAGGATGTTACTCTTACCAAGCTCCACACCTTCGCTCGTTGTATCACCATTGCGTAAACGCTTGTAGTGGTTATATACCGCAACTGCGAGCACTTTTTTCGCGTAATCTTGCCCGATCACATAGTCATCAAGGTGTTCACGGATCTGTTTTGGCGTTGGTAACGCTTCAGATTCTTTCTTAGGGAGAACATCCTTGATTTCTTCGCGAATAATATCGTTACATAAGTCGACACACTCGTCGCAAATGTACACTGACGGACCTGCGATTAGCTTGCGAACTTCGTGCTGACTTTTGCCGCAGAAAGAACAGTACAGCAATTTACCGCTGCCACTTTCTTTGCTTTTATCTGTCATTCGCTAACCTCTTAGCCTTTACTCTTCATGAATGAGTGTATATCAATTTTTGCCAAAATGCGCTGGCTAATTACTCGCCACGGTGGCTTAACACTGCATCCACGATACCGTATTCCACAGCCTGCTCTGATGACATGAAGTTATCACGATCAGTATCGCGCTCAATGACTTCAAGAGGTTGGCCTGTATGTTCTGCTAACAACTTGTTTAGCTTCTGTTTAATCGTCAGGATTTCCTGAGCATGGATTTGGATATCAGAAGCTTGACCCTGGAAACCACCCAATGGTTGGTGGATCATTACACGAGAGTTAGGCAGTACGTAACGCTTACCTGGCGCACCACCTGCAAGCAGGAAGGCACCCATTGAACATGCTTGCCCCATACACACAGTGCTGACATTTGGCTTAATGAACTGCATGGTATCGTAAATAGACATACCAGCTGTTACGCTGCCGCCTGGCGAGTTGATGTATAGGAAAATATCTTTATCTGGATTTTCAGATTCTAGGAAAAGTAGCTGAGCCACGACAAGGTTTGCCATGTGGTCTTCCACTTGACCCGTTAAAAAAATCACGCGCTCTTTCAGCAGACGTGAGTAGATGTCGTAAGAGCGTTCGCCTCGGGAAGTTTGTTCAACCACCATTGGTACTAGCGCGTCCATAATTGGCGACATTGCATTTTTTTCTTGGTAGCTCATATTCTTATGTCCCTAAAATAAATGGCCCGGATGATGACTATCATACGGACCATTGTTAGCAGAATAGTTAACGTTAAGTCAACCTTCTACGCAAGATATTGCTTATTAAGCAGCAGGTTGTTGTTGGTTAAGTAGCTCGTTGAAGCCTACTTCTTTCTCAGAAACCTGTGCTTTAGCGATGATCGCGTCGATTGCTTGCTCTTCTAGAGCTACGTTGCGCATGTTGTTCATCATTTCTTCGTTTTGCTCGTAGTAAGCAATAACTTCTGATGGATCTTCGTATGCAGTAGCCATTTCTTCGATTAGAGCTTTAACTTTCTCGTCGTCCGCTTTTAGCTCTTCAGATTTGATTACTTCACCTAGTAGAAGACCAACAACTACGCGACGTTTAGCTTGTTCTTCGAACAGTTCACGTGGAAGCTGAGCAGCAGCTTCTGGGTTACCACCGAAGCGTTGTGCAGCTTGTTGACGTAGAACTTGGATTTCTTGCTCGATAAGCGCTGATGGTACGTTGATGTCGTTTTGCTCAACTAGACCGTCAATCGCTTGCTCTTTGATGCGGTTCTTAACAGCTTGCTTAAGTTCGCGTTCCATGTTCTTACGAACTTCAGCTTTAAGTGCTTCAACACCACCTTCAACAACACCGAACTTAGCAACGAACTCATCGTTTAGTTCTGGAAGTTCACGAGCTTCAACTTTATTCACTTTGATTGCGAACTTAGCTGCTTTACCTTTTAGGTTTTCAGCGTGGTAATCTTCTGGGAAAGTCACGTCGATGTCGAATTCCATACCAGCAGTTTTACCTGCGATACCGTCTTCGAAACCAGGGATCATGCGACCAGCACCCATTTCTAGAGGGAAGTTCTCAGCTTTACCGCCTTCGAACTCTTCACCGTCGATAGAACCAACGAAGTCGATGCTTACGCGTTTGCCATCTTCTGCTGCTTCTTCAACTTCAACCCAAGTTGCTTGTTGCTTACGTAGAGTATCGATCATCTCTTCTACGTCTGCATCTTTAACTTCTGTTAATGGTTTTTCAACAGTGATGCTCTCTAGGCCTTTAAGCTCAACTTCTGGGTAAACTTCAAAAGTTGCAGTGAAAACTAGGTCTGAACCTTCTTTGTTCTCTACAGGAGCGAAAGTTGGAGCGCCAGCTGGGTTGATTTTCTCTTTAACGATAGCTTCGATGAAGTGGCGTTGCATTACTTCACCAAGAACGTCTTGACGTACTGCTTTGCCGTACATCTTAGCAACCATTTTTAGAGGCACTTTACCCTTACGGAAACCATCGAAACGACGGTTTTTAGCGATGTTGCGTAGTTCAGCTGTTACAGCGTCTTCGATGTTTGCAGCTGGAACAGTAATGTTTAGACGGCGCTCTAGGCCCTCTAGCGTTTCAACAGTAACTTGCATTATATATAAACCTCTAAAGTGGCTCGGTTTTCCGAGCGTATGAGCGAAACTCAGAGGAGCTTACGCTTCATCCTTGTGTAGTGTTCTGTCCGAACACCTAATTTAAAATCGAGTATCGATACTGGTTGTCAGTACCGGACTAATCAGTGATATCTTCGATAAAATAACCAAAGGTATCTCCTATTAGCCTCAGGACAGAATTTTTAGACGCGACATTCTAGCGATCTGTCGCAACCCTGTCGAGCCAATAGCCACTATGTGGACATTGTCTGCGCTAAATTCTCGAATGCTGACCCATTTTTTCTTCAAAAATGCGATTCAGACACCGTCTAAGCATTGCCAGCATATCTAGAATGGGGACAATAGCGACTTTTTCAAGAGAATCGACCGGTTTTTTTATCGAAAAGCCTAAAAAGAGATCTTGCTCTTGTTTTACTCCACAGAGTTGAAAACTAAATCCCTAATCCTTCCTACAAACTATTAACATTTTCTTACGTGACCAAAGGAAGTTGTAAGGAGTGTAAGGATGTCGCAAAAAAAACGGATTCTGCTGACATTTTTTGCTTTCTATTTCCTGTCCGCAATTATCGGTGGCCATTGGGTTTGGCAGACCAGTTATCAATCTCTACTTGATAAACACCAATCACAGTTGGAGCAGTTTTCTGGCCATATAAAAAATAAACTCGATAAGTACGCCCATATTCCAAATCTTCTCGCTAAAGATGATCCTCTTTATCAAGCGCTTCTGCACCCCAACAACAGTGCGCAACTGGAAATCACTAATCGGTATTTAGAATCCGTTAATGGCGTGATTGAAGCAGCGGATACGTACTTAATCGATCAATGGGGTACAACGATCGCGGCCAGCAACTGGCGTAAAGAGCGCTCCTTTATCGGGCGAAATTTTGCATTTCGCCCTTATTTCAAACAAGCCATTGTAGGCAAAAGAAGCCAATACTACGCTCTGGGCTCAACATCTGGTAAACGTGGCTACTACTATTCTTATCCCATCATATACGCTGGCGGTGTACTTGGTGTCGTCGTGGTGAAGATGGACCTAAGTAAGATAGAGGACAACTGGCAGCAACCAAACAGTGTTTTTGTCGCCAGCGACCCATACGGAATTGTTTTCATGAGTAGCCGAAGTGAATGGCTACTCAAAAGCTTACAACCACTGACAAAAAAAGAGAAAAAGCAAGTTTGGGCAAGCCAACAATATCTTGATGCGCCAATTGAAACGCTTGGATTAGTGGGTAGTTTGGACGAGGTGCATTCTGAGCTTAAACAGGGTTACCCATACAATAAAGGAACCTTGGTAGTCTCTTCGCTGCCCCTACCCGAACTCAAACTGACTATTCGTGTGCTGTCTCCTAAACAGTCGATCGTTTGGTTCACCATGGGTTACGTCTTTGTACTCACTCTAGCATTCATGGTTTTGTTTTTAATTGGTCAGCTTATCTATCACCGTCAACAGCGTCACTTGCAACTTGAACGAATTCAACAAGAAGCAAATCAAAAGTTGGAATATCAAGTCATGGCACGGACTGCCGAGTTGCAAGCGGAGATCGCACAGCGTATCGATACCGAACAAACTTTACGCGTTACTCAAGACGAATTGGTGCAAGCAGCGAAACTCGCGGTGTTAGGACAAATGTCGGCCAGTATCAGCCATGAACTGAATAATCCACTTGCGGCAATTCGTAGCTTTGCGGAGAACGGCAAGCTGTTTCTAAAAAAAGAAAAATATGAGCGAGTGGAAGATAATCTCACTCGCATTTCTGCTCTCACTGACCGTATGGCAAATATCAGTCAGCAACTTCGCTCTTTCGCCAAAAAAACCAGTGGTGACGAGTTGGCTCAATCTCGACTGTTCCCTGTTATTGCCTCTGTAAAAGAACTGATGAAGCCCGCATTTAAATCAGGGCGCGTCACGTTAGAAACAAATTTGCCAGAGCATGATGTTGAAGTGCAGATCAATATTATTCAACTGGAGCAAGTGTTGGTCAATTTACTGACTAATGCGATAGAAGCACTCAAAGAGCAACAAGACAAACAGGTAGAATTATCTGTAGAACACGATGAGCACACTGATTTGGTTTGGATTCATGTTGATGATAATGGCCCAGGGCTTGGCTCTTTCTCACTTTCTGATTTATGTGAACCGTTTCTAACCACTAAACTGAACGGTTTAGGTTTGGGCCTCTCTATCTCGCAACAAATCTTAGCCAGTATGAATGGAAAATTATGTGCCCATAATCGAGAACAAGGCGGCGCTCGATTCTCATTGTGTTTACCTATCACTTCTTACAACACTGAACCATCAAAAGGATAAGATCATGTGTCAGGTGTTTTTTATTGATGATGAGGCCGATCTCAGAATCGCTATAGAACAGACCTTTGAACTGGCGGATATCGACGCCAAGTTTTTTGTGGATGCAGAATCGGCTTTAATAGCGATGCAGCAAGGGGAAGAAGCTGGCGTCGTGGTCACTGATATCTGTTTGCCGGGCATTTCTGGTATGGATATGCTGACAACTTTGACTCAACGCGATGCAAACTTACCCGTCATCATGATCACTGGACACGGTGATATTTCCATGGCTGTGCAAGCCCTTCATCAAGGCGCTTACGACTTTATTGAGAAACCTTTTGCGCCAGAACATTTGGTTGAAACGGTTAAGCGGGCGATTGAGAAGCGCAAACTAACCAATGAAAATGAAAAACTGCGCCTGTCACTTAAAGCCAGTAAAACCCTTGGTCCACGAGTTATTGGTGAAACCTCTAGCATCCAAATATTACGAGAGACCATCACCCAAATCGCCGATACCGACGCCGATATTTTATTGTTTGGTGAAACCGGTACAGGGAAAGAGTTAATCGCTCGTTCTTTACATGAGCAAAGCTCTCGCCGGAACCAAAACTTTGTCGCCGTAAATTGTGGAGCGGTTCCAGAGAACTTAATTGAGAGTGAACTCTACGGCCATGAAAAAGGCGCATTCACTGGCGCCGAAAGCCGTCGTATCGGTAAATTTGAGTTTGCACAAGGCGGCACACTTTTCTTGGATGAGATCGAGTCGATGCCTATCCAAGCCCAAATTCGTTTATTGAGGGTATTACAAGAGCGCGTGATTGAGCGTGTCGGTTCAAATGAATTATTGCCTTTAGATATTCGAGTGATTGCCGCAACAAAGGTCGATTTAAAACACGCAGCTGAAGAAGGTACTTTCCGTCAGGACCTCTATTATCGGCTCAATGTCGTGACCTTGGATCTCCCGCCACTACGCGAACGAAAAGAAGACATTCCAGCCCTCTTTCACCACTTTCTGTTGGTAGCAGCTTCACGTTATGGCAAAAGCTCACCTAGCTTGTCACCCCAAGATCTAGCGCAACTGATGAGCCATGACTGGCCTGGCAATGTTCGAGAACTCAGAAATGCTGCAGAGCGTTTTGTGCTATTGGGTAAGTTAATTCAGTTGGGAGAATCAAACCCAGTCGCTAAGTCTTCCTCAAGCCTTGCAGAGCAAGTAGCGGAGTTTGAGAGAGCAGCCATTGAAGGCGCTTTATTAGAAAACAACGGTAGTATTAAACAGACAATGTGCCAATTGAATGTGCCAAGAAAAACCCTTTACGACAAGATGCAGCGCTACCAAATAAATAAAGACCTTTACAAATAAAACACGTTCAGATAACTGGCATTATATTCAACTTGAATCATAATTTTTAACAACAGGTTTATCATGGTTGTTACAGATATGAACGAAAAAGTGAGAATACCGATTGTTACAGATACCGTGCTCGTAGACGGTTGCTATCAAGAAGAGAGAAGATTCGGTGAAGAGCGTCGTAAAAATAAAAAGAGGTGGCGACACTATGAACGTCGAATTAATTCAGACCCGCGCAAAACTTGTTACAAGTCAATAGACGAAGAGGTGTGAATTCTCACACCTCTTTCTACTTTCTGGCTTCCATTACTTGGTAATGATCTCCGGCCCCATCAAGGTATTAGGCAACCAAGTCGAAACCCATGGTACATATGTGACGATAATTAGGAACAAGAACATCACTCCAACCCAGGGTAATGCTGCCTTCACTACGTTCATCATCGACATTTTGGCAACACCAGCGGTCACAAATAAGTTAAGACCCACGGGCGGCGTTATCATTCCTATCTCCATATTCACCACCATCATTATGCCCAAATGAATTGGGTCTATACCTAATGCAATCGCAATTGGGAACACGAGCGGCGCAACAATGATCAACAAGCCTGATGGCTCCATGAACTGACCACCAATCAGCAACAAGACGTTCACCACAATCAAAAAAGTGATTGGTCCAAGACCAGCCGAGAGCATCGACTCGGTGATCATTTGCGGGATCCGTTCTTCCGTTAAAACATGCTTCAAAATTAAGGCATTAGCAATGATGAACAGCAGCATGATGGTGAGTTTGCCCGCTTCATACAGGGTGTGTTTCGTGTCTTTATGAACAAAGGTTTGGAAGATTTTAACGAGCGCAGGTTTAGTGTTTTTCTTGTCTGCAAATGGCCCCATGTCTTTGTATACAAAGTTAGCAATAAAGAATGAGTACACAGCAGCAACCGCAGCGGCTTCTGTCGGCGTAAAGATACCGCCATAGATACCACCAAGAATGATGACGACCAACAACAAGCCCCAGCTTGCATCCTTGGCGGCATCAAAGGTTTCTTTCCAACCGACAAAAGGTTGTTTTGGAAGGTTCTTGATTCTCGCGGCAATGTAAATCGCGATCATCAACATGACACCCGCCAGCAAACCGGGAATCACACCACCAAGGAACATACGTCCAACTGACACATCCGTTGCGGCTGCATACACCACCATCACAATCGAAGGTGGGATCAAAATCCCTAGCGTACCTGCGTTACAAATTACCCCAGAGGCAAACTCTTTTGAGTAACCGTTTTTGATCATACCTGCGATAACAATACTACCTATGGCAACAACCGTTGCAGGTGAGGAACCTGACAACGCGGCAAACATCATACACGCGACAACCGAAGCCATCGCCAAACCGCCGCGGAACCAGCCTACAATGGCAATGGCGAAACGAATGATCCGCTTTGCTACGCCACCCGTCGACATAAAGCTTGAAGCCAATATAAAGAATGGAATAGCCAATAGCGTGTAGTGGCCCGCGAATGCATTAAACAGCGTTTGAGCAACTGACGCTAAAGAGGCATCCGAATGCATTAAAAGGAAAAGAACACTGGAAAGGCCCAGCGAAATAGCAATTGGCACGCCAACCAGCATAAAGCCAATTACCATCAAAAATAGAAATAAGATATCCATGGCTTATTGCTCCTTGTTTTTAGCGTCTTGCGAGGCCTTTGGAGCCATTACGTCTTCAGCGTCACTCATCTCAGCTTTAAGAGATTCGAGCTCTTCCTCCGCTTCATGTCCTGCAATCAAGCGATCGAGCTTACCAGTAGCGATTTGCCACGTGACTTGAACAAATCTAAACGTTAGTAGCGCCATTCCAAGTGGCAAAGCGAAGTAAGGAATAAAACGTGGCAGCTTTTCATAACGCTCTCCCTCATTTAACCAGTCGGCCATGAACTGGAGCATTTCAGGCATCGGAATATCGTCCGTTTCATACCACGCTCGGTCAGTAGCGAACGGATACCAGTAGTTCCAAGCGCCAATTAACAGCAAAATAGAGAAGGCTAAGCAACACATTGCTGCAAAAAGCGCCAGGGCTTTTCGTTTACCTTCCGGAACGATGTTAATAATGACATCGACACCAATATGAAAGTGTTTTTTCACACCATAAGATGCGCCAACCAACACCATCCATGCGAACATGAAAACGGTGAGCTCAAGCGCCCAAAGAATATTGTCGTTAAAGACATAACGAAAGATGACATTGGCAAAAGTCAGCAAGGTCATGGCACCCAAGAAGAAAGCAATCAAAGTCTCTTCAATGGCATCGGTGATTCGTCCAGCCTTGGCAAAAAAAGTCTGTTCCATAATTACATCACGTCGTCTGTAGGGGGAAAGAGCCCCCTCAGTTTGAGAGGGCTAAATGTGCTAGCTGTTATTATTTTTGGTTAGACGCCAAAGCGGCTTCGATTAGGTCAGAACCAATGTCTTTTTCGAACTTCTTCCATACTGGTTGAAGTGCAGTGACCCATTCTTGACGCTGTTCTGGCGTTAGAGTACGAACCACACCACCGGCTTCGATGATATTGTTCTTATTCGCAAGGTTTACTTTGGTTGACTCAGCATTACGCTGCGCAGTTACCTCTTGAATAATGGTATTTAACTGCTCGCGCTGAGCATCTGGTAGGTTTTTCCAGAAGTCGTTTGACGTCACAACTAAGTAATCCAAAATTCCGTGGTTCGTTTCCGTAATGCCATCTTGAACTTCGAAGAATTTTTTGCCGTAAATGTTTGACCAAGTATTTTCTTGACCATCAATAACCTTAGTTTGCAAACCGCCGTAAACTTCTTTGAACGACATTTTTTGTGGGTTAGCACCTAGCTGCTCAAACTGAGCAACGAGTACATCAGACGCTTGAACACGGAACTTAAGTCCTTCAGCATCAGTTGGAGAAATGAGCGGCTTGTTGGCTGACATTTGCTTCATGCCGTTATGCCAAAACGCAATGCCTTGTAGGCCACGACGTTTCATTGAATTTTTCAGCTTTTCACCCGCTTCCGAGTTTTGGAAACGGTCAACCGCGTCGACATCATCGAACAAGAAAGGAAGATCGAAAAGGCGGTACTTCTTGGTGAATTTCTCAAACTTAGAAAGAGAAGGAGCAGCGAGTTGAACATCACCATTCAGTAGCGCTTCCAACACTTTGTCATCATCATAAAGTGTTGAGTTAGGAAACACCTGCATACAGACTTTACCGTTCATCTCTTCATTGACGCGCTTTTCAAGTAACGAAGCCGCGATGCCTTTAGGGTGTTTGTCCGCGTTCGTTACATGGCTAAACTTGATGACCGTTTCACCCGGGTCACAATTTGCGGCAGCATTAAAACTGGTAACAGCAAGTGCAGAGACAGATAGTAGAGTTAGAGGCTTAAACATTATTATTCTCCTTGTTGAATCACATCCCATCCCGTCCATGAGTAACTAGGTGTTAGGCGATGGGTACGGATGTTCAACAAAGAGCAATTAATGGACCATGTTAAAATTTATATTCATTTCAATAAATTAACATAGCCCATTAACATGAATCCGAAGTGTAACGAGTGAATTCCACCCAATAAAAAGATACAAATGGGTGGGAAATGACCCATTTATGAAGAACAGCTTATCTCCATTTTCTTCCCCCATTCCGGCGGCAATTTCGCATAATCATCAAACTCGGGTTGCTCATCAAATGGGCGTTTTAACAGTTCGGCCAATCGGTGTAATTCGCTAAAGTCCCCTTCTTCCGCTTTATCAATCGCCAACTGAGCCAAGTAGTTACGCAAGATGTATTTGGGATTGGCTTGACGCATCTGTTTGCAACGCTGTTCGGTTGAAATCAGGCCCCCTAGTTCATCAACCTCTAGCTCACACCGAGCTAAGTACAGATCAAGCCAAGCTCGCGCTGCTTCTCGGTCGAGAAATAAATCGATTACGGCTTGGGAAGGCGCATTATCAAGGTTTGAGAGTGTTCTGAAGAAGCGAGTGTAGTCCGTTTTGTTCTGGTGAAGAAGCTCAAACATAGCTTCAAACAAACGCCCGTCTTCCGCTATCTTAGTTTTTAAGCCCAACTTCTCACGCATGAGGCGGCTGAACTGCTGGCTTAAATGAACTTCAAATTGACTCAACGACGATTCTAAATCTTCTCGTTCAACGAGTGGCGATAACGCATGCGCCAGTGCTGACAGGTTCCAAAGCGCAATTCTAGGCTGTTGATCAAATGCGTAACGACCCTGGTAGTCTGAATGATTACAAATGTATCCCGGCTCATAATCATCAAGAAAGCCAAACGGACCATAATCAAAAGTTTGCCCAAGAATTGACATGTTATCGGTATTCATCACGCCATGCGCAAAACCAAAAGCTTGCCAATATGCGATCATCTCGGCTGTTTTAGTCACGATGGCGTCAAACATCGCGGCATATGGTTTCTCCGCCGATGCACAATCAGCAAAGTGCCACTCAATCACCTTATCCGCCAACAGCTTCTGCTCTGCTAACTGGTTGGTGTAAAAGAAATGCTCAAAGTGACCGAATCGAACATGGGTTTCAGCCATTCGAAGTAACAAAGCGCCCGATTCCGTTTTTTCTCGATAAACAGGTGTATCACTGACCATCATACCGAGAGCACGTGTCGTGGGAACCCCAAGGCCCGCCATGGCTTCACTGCACAGGTACTCACGGATAGTCGAGCGTAATACCGCTCGCCCATCCCCCATTCGCGAGTAAGGCGTTAGCCCTGCACCTTTGAGGTGAAGATCAAACCAAGTACCATCCTGATGCTCAATTTCTGCCAACAGTAATCCACGTCCATCGCCCAAATCTGGGTTGTAAACGCCAAACTGATGGCCTGCATATTTCATCGCAAGAGGACGAAATTGTTCGAATTCGCTTAGCCCAGAAAAAACCGCCAATAACTCATCGTTTTGCTCTTCTGGTAAACCAAACTGCTGTGCAAACTCACCATTCCAAGCGACCCAGCGAGTGTTGTCCAAGGGTTGTGGCTCGACCAACGTATAGAACGCTGACGGTAATTGACTAAAGCGATGGGTGAAATTGACCCGTTGCCAAATGGACATGTAGGGTTCCTTAATAAAAAGAAGTACTGTTGTGAGTATACGTGTGAATGTCCCTGTCATTCAGCCATGAAATGGACATGGGTATTTTGCGTGAATAACGCGAAAGCGGCAGGAAGGTATCAACCTGCCGCAGACCGTCTCCTAAACGGAGGTAGCATGTAAAAACGATCAAAGGGTTAAGCGGAAAATTCTTCACCCGTTTTTGGTGGCTGTGATGGCGTATCAAAACGAGCGCGTTCGATATCCACTACCGTTTTATAGCTCAACGATAACAATGCCAGCTGGTACGCGCCAAAAATACCATAGGCCACACCGACAAGGCTCAACATAAAGAGATTCGTAAAGTGGCTAAAGATCAGCTGACTGAGCAAGCCCGCCCCCAATGGAATTAGTCCCATCAAAATGAATACTTGTTTGTTGTATGGTCTGCTCTGATTCCACGAACGACGCAAACTGCGCGGCTGATGATCCATTGCAGTCGCTGGCAACACAAATGACCATCGCGCCATTACCCAATAGCCGGGAATGCTTGCAATCGTTGTGATAATAGCCATAGCAACAAAGTCGGCTTCACCACTTTCTGCAATGTAGATAAACGACAACACAAAGATCGGGATACCAATAACGAGCATCATCATCAGTCCAAACAGTATCCACCAGCCTATGAAACGGAATTCTCGCGCTGACAAACGAAATACATCCAACGCAGAGTGCATGTAATCGCCGGCTAAATAAATTCGATGCACACGCACAGCCGCCATAGCGGCAACAAGTGGGTACAAAATAATTGTGACGAAATAAAATCCTGCGACATTGCCTTCTTGAACGTTCGCTTGATCTTGCCCCGTCATTTCAGGATACATAAAAGCAAAAATTGAGTGCACGATAATCAACGGAATACAAGCAATAACAATTGCGAGTAGATTCCTTCTCACCATCACTGCCGCTTCTCGGCATATTTCCGAAACAGAAAAGCCCTCGGTAGACATATAACATCCTTAGTTCATAAAAATCGGCCCCTAGGGTAACCGCAGAGTAGAAAAATCGCTTTAAAAATAATGAGAAACACATCTCATAAGACAATGAGAACGAAACCAAAATAGATCAGGTAAAAAATAAGCCACTCAATGTGAGTGGCTTATACCGCAATTAATACCGTTTTAGACGCGACGTCGCCAGCCTAATGTTGCAAGCAACATCAAAGCCCAATAAGAAACACTGCCGCTACCTTCAGAGTTCTTGAATGTCGTTGTCTTCAAAGAAGCAACAACCGTCACGATAACTTCCCCCGTAGCAGTGGCACCATGACCATCTGAAACCGTATATTGCAGCTTGATGCCGTCAGTAGGGCTATCCGGTGCTTGAAAACGGATTTTACCATTCTCTACACTCGCACTTCCCACACCCGTTACGTTCTGTACGCTTTCTACAACCAGTTTATCGCCGTTCACATCCGAATCATTGCTCGCTGCATCAATCAGAATACTTTCACCAACGGCAACGGTCGCCGTATCTGCAAGCGTAAGTGGCGCTGCGTTTTTCATGGTTAAATCGACGGTAGCACTGGACGTTTCATTACTAGGATCAGTCACGGTTAAACGGAATGTCAGAACCTCACCCGCTTTTGCACCTTGAGGCACCGTAAAGCTTGTGCTAACACTGGTTGCATTGCCAAGAGAAACTAAAGTGCCAGCCAACTGCTCCCATTTATAACTCAACACATCACCATCAGCATCCGTACTATTTAACGCAGACAACGTGACTCGCTGCCCAACCGTCATGTCTTTATTATCAACATCAATCACGGCCACTGGCGCTTCGTTGCTGCCAAGCACTTCCACCTGCACATTCACGATTGAAGATGAGTACGCACCATCAACCGACAACAAACGATATTGGAAAGTGTCCAGACCAACGAAGTTAGCTTCAGGTTGGTACTGGTTGCCAGAGATGGTGCCGTGCTCAGGCTTCTGCACAATGTCCACATTGAACTGATACCCTACCGCCATGAAATCATTGTCCATCAGGTTCAGTTTGATTGGCGTATTTTTATTGGTTTGTAACGAATCAGATTTCGCTTCAACCAAGTTGCTCGCATCCACATTTAATAATGCTGCAAACGGAATATAAGAGAACCCGGCTTTTTCTAGACCAAACGTGCCAATCTCACTGTAATCACCAGTCCACATTACAGGTAGGGAGGCTTTTTCAGTTTTTAGCAAGCGGCCGAAGTCAAAGTTTGCATCAAATTGACCGCCTTCCAATTCAACGACCAATAAGTGCTGACCCGCACTCAATTGGCTTGATTGGGGGAATAAAATTCGAGATGACTTTTGGAAGTTACCTTGCTGTAAAAGCTCAGCGTTGTTTTGATTCAATATTAATCGATAGCCAATGTTTCCAGAAAATGGGAATCGCCAAACTCGATAAGTCATGTCACTTTGAGCGCTATCTCTTTGCGCGTAAAGTTGAAGACCATCAAGCTCTGTATCACTATTCAAGTCCAGTGACACCGCCAGAGTGTTACTCCCACTCGCGTACACATAACCTTGGTGAAGAGAGTTCAGCCATGCTGATTTATTTGGTTCGTTTGTATGCTCAAGAGAAAAGCTACCGCCGTTGGTGTTGCTGGCAATGTTGGAAATACGAACCCCAGTATCAAACCCTGTGATCGCTCTCAGACCCGGGGTCGATGTATCTGAAATGACATCGCCACCATTAGGGTACAAATCGTCAGCGTCACTCCTACCATCATTTTCTAACTCATTCAGACCATCAGCCTGCATGATTTGAACCTGCATCGCACCAACATCATTAAAGCGGTTCTGGACATTGACCGACGTCGCCAGGATACCTTCAGCCGCCAATGCTCGGTCGTAACCGCTAAAGGTGCGATTTTCCAAGTAAACACGTGGGCCAAACTCTTTCAAGTACGGGTCGAGATACACCAGCTTGACATCGTCGTTGTTCACAGAAATAGGCGCTGGACTTTCATGAGTTACCGTTGGTACAACAAAACCAGCAGCGTGTTTGCTCCATGCACTCATGTTCACCGGAGTGTCACCAGCGTATGAATCTCCCGGTTTCTGCGCCCATGAACCGCCACCCATCACGCCCCAAGAGCCGATCGAGGCATCACTGTTCCTTGCGTACAAATCCGGTAAGCCAAGCATTAAGTGGCCAAGCTCGTGTACGATCACGCCCAAGGTCGCTTGATGATCAACTTGATAGTCAGCGAACACACAATAGTCTGTGATCTTTTTACCATCTAGTGTGACATCATCGTGAGAGAATTTGTGCGGCCAAATAGCAGGACGGTTGAGAACCCCTGTTGAACGATCGCCCCCCGCAAAAATAAACATGACAGAGAGTTCTGACGGTTCTACGGTACCATTTTGATTGCTGTCGTAGGCCGAAAGATTAAAGTATGGATCCAGTTTTTGATAAGCCTCGGTGAAAACCGCATTCAACTTGGCGGTGCATGTCTTATCAGTAGAACTAGAGTGACAGTTAGGGTGGCTTTGTGCCACAGTCACATCTATCACACCGTCATTGGCGGTGCCGTAACTCTCAAGTGCAGGAACAACTTTGAATTTACCTTGAGAGTTTTTATCAAAGTAATCCACAACGCTTTGACCATTGGTATTAAATACGCGTTGCTCAAAATCGTGCACCATTGCTTGGTCATCAAACGAAACTTGCACAACCAATAGGGGCTGCTGCTTCACCGTTGAACTGCTCATCGCCTGGTAACCTTGCGCCGAACGCAGTAGGTTTTTTCGTGCCATCGGTTCAATGGTTTTTAGAGAAGATAATTGCGGTTTAACTTGTAAATCCGGGCGAAACCTCGCCGACTCAGGTGGCTCACTCGACTGCGTTTTCACCACACCTGTCGAGATCAATATTGGCGTGTCTGACTCGCGCTGAATCCGCGCGAAAAACCAAACGCCGTCTTCCTGAAGTAAGGCATTGCCCTGCTTATCTTCAAACCAGTGGAAATCTGCCGTTCCACGTAGAATTGCCTCACTGGAACTACCATCGCTCAACGCAATAGTATGCCAAACCGGTGATGGCGGAGTAGTTGCCATGCTCTTCCCTGCAAGAAGCGCAGTTAGCATAGCCATGGCGAGTGTGTTGAATTTCAAAGTACGACTCCATCTTTTCGATTCGTTAATTAATACCAAGCACAAAGTAACCCTATGGGCATAGAGTAAGACTGAGTGACTATTGACGAAGGCTGGTATCAATTCGCTCAGATAACACGACGTAGTTTGGTGTCACACTACAAAAGCGTCGGATTCCAAAACGCTGTTATGAGCGTAGCTTCTGAGAATATAAATTGAGTGAATGAATAGTATCGAAACGAAAGGAAGAAGAAATGAACTTCTACGAATTTGTAGGTAAAACTGGGCAACATTCCACATATTCTATAAATGTACGAGCACTGCTATTAATCAATGCTCGTAATGGTCGCGCGGCCATTGTTTAACGCTATATTAACCTGTAAGAACGGCGTCTTCTGGGTATTTGACCAAGGTAGGTTCAGGACGTGCCAACATGTAGGCAAGCGTGAGCGGCCCAATACGACCAATGATCATCACCACGATCATAATGTATTTACCAGGTTCAGAAAGTTCCGCAGTCAAACCGGCGGTGAGCCCCACTGTGGCAAATGCGGAAATGGTTTCAAACATAACCTTATCAAAGCTGGCCTTCTCGGTAAGCATCAATAAAAACATTGCGCTTGTCAGGATGGCTCCGCTCACAACGATAATTGCCAATGACTTAGTCACAGTTTGCCAATTTATGGTTCGCTTAAACATAACCACATGTTTCTTTTGGCGTAAAAAGGTCCACGTAGCCATAAACGCAACAGCAAATGTGGAAACTTTAATACCGCCCCCCGTTGAGGTGGAACCCGCTCCAATTAACATCAGAACAATCATGACCAGTAAGGCTGGCTGGGTAAACAACGCCAAGTCAACACTATTAAACCCTGCCGTTCGAGCACTCGCAGATTGAAAGAATGCCGCCAACCATTGCCCTGTTGCAGGTAAAGACGCCATTGTGTTTGGGTTGCTTCGCTCAAGTAACCAAAACATCATCGTTCCGACTAAGAGCAATATCGGTGTCGCAATCAGCATGATTTTGGTGTGAAGATGCAAAAAGTGGAAACCTTTGCGCCAGTTTAGCCAGATGTCACCCACAACAGTAAAACCAAGCCCGCCAAAAATGAATAGCCCCGCCAGTGTAAAGATAACCAACGGATCATTCACAAAGCTCATCATACTGTCAGAAAACAGCGCGAACCCAGCGTTGTTAAATGCAGAAATTGCATGAAACAAGGCGTAAAACATACCAGTCTTCCAGCCCATTTCAGGGACCCAGCGGATAGAGAGAAAAATAAACCCGACCGTTTCTGCAACAAGCGCGAAAACAACAATCCGCTTTACTAGTCGGTTTAGATTGACTTGCCGATCTTGCCCTAATGCTTCTTTCGCCAGCGCTTGTTGACGCAAACTCAAACGCACGCCGAACATATAGAGTAAGACCGCCGACAACGTCATCTGCCCCAACCCGCCGATTTGCATTAAAAACATCAGCAAGATTTTACCCGCAAGCGTAAAGTGTTGCCCAGTATCGACAACACCAAGCCCTGTCACACTAATAGCGGACGTTGCGGTAAACAAAGCATCCGTTATCGACAGGCCCGTAACAGAAAAAACTGGCAAGGTTAGCAATACCGCAGAAGGCAGTAAAACACCGAGAAAACTGAGCAATATAATTCGCGGTTCGTTGCCTTTCGCTTTCTCTTGTTTACCATCTGGTGCGTAAAAAACACCTTTCTGATGAAAATACGTCATAGCGATTTTAATTTATTTGCGAGCGCATCTTGAGGGCCGACCACAATAATTAGGTCACCAATTTCTAGTGTGGTATTAAGGTCAGGTGCCTTGGTAATTTCTGGGCCCCGTTTAAACCCTAGCACTTGCACGCCATCGACTTTGCACAGAGCCAAATCACTTAGTGTCTTACCCATCCAACGAGAGCCAATCACAAACTCCGTCATAGCTAAGCCACTGCCTAATGGGTGGAACTCAAGAACCCGTTTATCGAGCATTTTACGCGCGACACGTATCCCCATGTCACGCTCAGGCATGATAATGTGGTCTGCGCCAATTTTTTGCAGAACACGAGCTTGGAAGCGGTCGTTGGCTTTAACCCATACTGACTTTACTCCCGCCTCTTTAGCAATCAATGTCGCAAGAATACTGGCATTGACATCCGCTCCGATGGCAATCATCACCATGTCGTAATCATCAAGTTTGAGCTCAGCAACCGTCTCTTCGTGAGTACAGTTAGCCACAACCGCCTGACTAACAAAACTGGCGGCTTCTTTAACTCTGTCTTCGTTGATGTCAACGGCTAAAACTTGAGCGCCTGAATCTTGTAACTCTTTACACACTGCCAAACCAAATCGGCCAAGACCAATAACGGCGAATTGCTTATCACCTGTTTTCATTTGTGCCCCATCTTATGCATTCATTAGCAAGCAAAAAAGTTTGCGCCCATTCCTTACCTTGTGCAAACCTGCGGACAGATAATTGACAAAAGCTTAACGCACCTTGATTCACTTTACGTGTTAAGCGTATGACACTGATTAACTTTTTTCCTCATTACCGAATAGAAACCGTCGCGATGGCTACATAATTGGATGCCTAAAAACGCAAAAAGCCGCAAGAATGCGGCTTTTAGATCATGGGATAAACTGGCTATTTTGATTCGCGCTTATCGTGCGGTTTACGTTTATTCTTAGGCACGTAATTTAAAATTGAAACTGGTACTGGCTTTCTTGGCGCAAAACCTTCAATTTCCACTCGCTCTAGCAAGTGCCCTAAACGACTTTCAATCATGCAGAGGTTCTTAAAGTCGTCTTTTGAAACCAGTGATATCGCCTCACCTTTCGCGCCAGCACGACCTGTACGACCAATACGATGTACATACTCATCCGCTGGGTAAGGTAAATCGTAGTTGATGACAACTGGCAGATTATCAATATCAATACCGCGCGCAGCAACGCCGGTTGCGACTAAGTACTGGATTTCACCCGCTTTAAACTTTTCTATTAATTCCTGGCGAACACGCTGATTACGGCCACTGTGGAATGCTTCTGCCACAATGCCACGTTTCTCAAGTTGGCTTACCAGTTTGGCTGCACCGTGTTTAGTTTCAATAAATACCAGTACTTGCGACCAGTCATTTTCTTTAAGCAAGTGACTTAACAGCGACGACTTCATGTCTTTATCGACGGTCGTGATCCACTGTTTAATATTTGATTTTGAGGCACTGTGCTTTGCAATCGTGATCTCTTCAGGATCAATAATCGCATTTTTCGCCAAGTCACGAACAGGGTTAGATAACGTCGCTGAGAACAGCAAACTTTGCACATGTTCTGGCATACAGTCGACGATTTTGTCGATCGCATCGATGAATCCCATATCCAACATTTTGTCGGCTTCATCAAGCACTAGCATTTCCACTTCATCAAAGTGAATCGCGCGTTGACCGTACAGATCAATCAAGCGCCCAGGCGTGCTTACCACAATATCGACCCCCTCGATCAAGGCTTGTTTTTGTGGTGCATAATCCACACCACCAAACATCGCCATTGAGCGTAATGGTAAGTTTTTACCATAAGCTTCAATACTTTGATGAACCTGAAGCGCAAGTTCGCGTGTTGGCGTTAGGATAATCGCACGAGCGCGTTTTTTACGTTGCGTTTCGCCTCGACTAAGCTTTTCTAAGATTGGCAGAACAAAACTGGCCGTTTTACCTGTGCCCGTTTGCGCTGCTGCAATTAAATTGCGGCCACGCAATACGATTGGAATGGCTTTTTGTTGGATAGAAGTGGGTTTTTCATAACCTAGCGCTTTTACTGCATCAGCAATCGATGCGCTTAAACCAAGCTTAGAAAATGGCATAGAAAGGTCTCAACAGAGGAAATGGGCGCGTAGTGTATCAGAATCCCCGTGAAGTAACAGAAGGATTCATGCGCGAAAAACTAGGAACATGACACAATCTTAGCCCATGAAATTGGGCTGCAAACCTTTTTCTAATTTTTTCCTCACTTTGTAGGAAACATCATTAAGCGTGATTTTCCCCGTGTTGTGGCGATCGATACCTGCATTCTGTCGATAGGCAATTGAGCCTTGTCTGAACAAAACGAAAGACGGCGGTTTACCAATCGCAGCAGGGTAGAGAATGGCCATGTAAGCATCTTCTAAGCTATTAATTTTATTTCGATAGGGCCAATAGTACGCTTTCACATAGTCAAGTTGTTCAAGCGCGCTCATTCTCGCAAGAGTCTTTGTGTTCACTCCTAATGATTCTGCGGTAGAGGGCATAAATTGAATTAACCCTGTAGCCCCGCTTCCGGAACCATTTTTGATGCTTGGACTGAAAGTTTCAGCAGTTTCAAATGCCATGCACGCCATAAGATGATTAGGATTGATCTTTAGCTCTTTACTAATACGGATGACTTTAGATTTGAACTCTGGAGAAACTTTACCTCCCCACGCGACCGCGTTCTCGGGATCTGCAATCGAAGAGACCGTTGATGCGTCATGTTCTTCGACAATTTTAGAAAGTAGAGGAAGCGTTTGGCGTAGTCGATGGCTCGAACTCACCAAGCGAATTGATTTGGTAAGAAACTTGTCTTTTTTTTGATGTAGTTTTTGGAACTTTACTAACTTATACAGTTGCTTATAAACCGTTTTCACAACGAAGCCGGATGTAGGGAACACTCCCAGAATGTAATCCATTTCCTACAAATTTAATATAAATATCAGCAACAGGAATTCTAGATGTGATCAATGTCACCATAAAAATTCTCAAATTCGATACACACCGATGTAAGTGGTCAATGTGTCTCCAACACGCTAGAAGTAAAAGTAAAGAGGCATTAAAAAGGTCTTACCAATTTTTTGGTAAGACCTGGGCTTACTGATTCTCGGATAAGCGAATGTATATTCTTACAGTTCAGCTTCCCGAACCAGTTCTGCAAGCGTCGACAAACGCTGCTCACTTTGTTTTACGTAAGGATTATTCGTATCCCAAGCATATCCAGCCAAAATCGCACTAATCATCTGTTTAATACGTGGGTTCGGGTTTTGATAGAAAATCACATCTTGCAACGTGCCGTTGTACCAGCCTTCCACATAAGTGCGGAATGTGTTCACTCCCACCATTAAGCGTTGCGAGTACTCTTCTTGCCAATCAACCTTTTCACCATTCAGCTGACGAACCACGCAGTCCGCTGCAAACTCTGCCGATTTCATGGCGATAGTGACACCCGATGAAAATACAGGATCAAGAAACTCACCAGCATTACCAAGCAACGCGTAGTGCTCTGTCGCTAAACGTTTGACGTTAGCAGAATAGCCACCCAACTCGCCTGCTGGATTCGGGTAATTCGCGTTTCGCAATAAAGCAGCCAAACCCGGCTCTTCATTGGCTAACTGCTGCAACGCTGCAATCTTATCTTCTGGGTATTGTTCGAAAAATTCTGGCTCACCCACCACACCAAACGAACAGGTACCATTAGAGAATGGGATTAGCCAGTACCATACGTCGTGATTTTCAGGATGTACTGAAATTAAAATTTTGTTGCGATCGTATTCCGGCTCTTGGGGAGAGATATGATCTTCGATATGGGTAAAGATCGCTTTTCTAGGCGGAAGACAAGAAGGTTCTTCTAGCTCCAACAAGCGTGGCAAAACACGCCCAAAGCCACTTGCATCCAGCACAAAATCTGCTTCGATTTGATAAGCCTTCTTATTTGAGTCGAGCACTTCTAATCGAGACTTTTTCCCTTCAAACACTAGGTTGAGCAGCTCATGCTGATAACGAATCTCTACGCCTTGCTCTTCAGCGCTATCTGCCAATACTTTATCAAAGTTGGCACGTTGAACCTGAAACGTCGTGCCCGGTCCTGGTGTGTATTTGTTTGTAAAGTCGAACTGGGTGTATACGCCATTACGACGAAATGCAGCACCATCTTTATACTGGAAACCAAACTGCTTTACTGCATGAGTCATTCCTGCTTGTTCAACAACTTCCATACATGCAGGGAGTAGGCTTTCTCCTATGGAAAAACGTGGAAAAGTCGCTTTTTCTAAGACAACAACATCTATGCCACGCGATTTTAATAAGGCAGAAACGGTTGAACCTGATGGCCCCGCTCCTACGACAACAACTTGCTTGAGCTCTGTTTTCATTCTGAATTTAGTTTGCTTGTAGTTTTAATAAGGTATGACCAAGGCCAATATTGTCGGTTCTTTCAACGACAGATAAACCTGCCGCTTCGACAATTTCTAAGAAATCATCACTGCGATAAAAGCGACTATTACCGTTAGCTAAACAGGTAAAATAAAGAGAAGTGGCATTAAGGCTATAGGAAGCTCCCGCGTATTTTTGAGCATCCCAAAACAGCTCCAATACGTAAATAGTATCTCCCTTCGTTAACTGGGCTTTAACTTTTTTAAGGATATTGAGGATCTCAATTGGGGAAAAGCAATCCAAGAACTGGCTCATCCACCATACGTCAGCATGCTCAGGCAATGTTTGTGCTTTATCAAGCATGTTTGCAGGGTATGGACGTACACGCTCGACGAACTGGTTTTCTGAAACATTCTTCATCGCTACTTCTAATTGCTGCGGTAAATCAACAATCGTCACTTGAACGTCAGGGTCATGTTTACAACACTGAATCGCCCATTTTCCCGTATTTCCGCCAATATCCACAAGATGCTTTGGCTTCCTTGCAAATACCTCTTTAAGCAGAAGTGGGAACGAGCGATCCGAATAGAAATGATCGAACTTAAACCAGCTCTGTTTGGCTTGTTCTGGTAACGTCGATAGACCTTGATAAATGGTCTCCCAATTGCCCAACTCTTTCAAACCTGACGGTTTACCTTCTTGAATTGCTTCCGTCAAATGCATCATCGCGGCGTAACAAACATCTGCCGTAAAATCCATGTTTGCATTCGTCATACCATCATGAAGAAGGTAAAAACCAAGGTTTGCAAGCGAATAGTTAGGTCGTTCCCATAAAACAATATGCGCACTAATCGCCATATCCAACAGTACTTTAACACCATATTCTGATACTCCCGTTTTCTCGGCAATATCTGTGGCACTCATGCCTTGTGCGCCAGCGCTGTCTAAAGCGGCTAAAATACCTAAATCTCGAAGCGTTTTGGCGGTCTGGAACACGATTGGTGCAAAAGATAACTTCTGAGCTTCTGTCTTCGCTTCAAAAGCATTAAAAGGGTCATTATTTTGATTTAACACGGAAAAACCTAACTGCAATTAATAGTTTTATTGTTGAGATTGATTGCCCAACAATGCAATAGCTCGCTGAATATCAACATTCAAGTTGTTTACCCAACGATTGTAATTGCGGTGGATTTTGCCATCACTTGCTTTGAGATTTACTGAGTTGAGATAAATAATTGAGTAATATTTATTATTGTATGGGATTTTTACTTCTGCAGAGTGTTTACGAACGTGGATTTTTGCAATAAGAACACCAGGGCTTACTTCTTCGATCGTCCAGCCTCGGTTAGTTGCTGATTGCACTATGGCCATTTTTACTTGTTTATTTTGAAGATCATAAGCAACTGGAGTATCCTCCACATTCATTACAGGTTGTACTCGTCCACAACCAACAAGAAGCAAAGTTAATAATAACGAGACATACAGCTTAAAACGCGACATGATAATTTCCTTTTTATTGTGAATTTGGGTCAACCCCAATTTGTATCGAGCTGTAAAATAAACAATTTAACCCAATATGCCAAACTCGAAGATCAACATTTCGTTCAATATTGATGCGTGGACAGCGAATTCATTCGGTTTATCCGAATCCAATGAATGGAAACAATGGGCAACAGAGATAAAATGGCCAGAAGATGGCAAAATCAATGTTGCAAATATTCCTGCGATGATGCGCAGAAGAATGAGCCCACTCAGTAAACTGGCGGTACAAACTGCAATCGAAATGCTTAATCAACATCAAGTTGATTACCTTGTATTTTCAAGCCGTCATGGTGAACTGCATCGCAGCGTCGCACTAGTTGAAGATATAATTAATGGAGAAGAGGCGTCTCCGATGGCTTTTTCTCAATCGGTGCACAATACCGCCGCAGGGCTTGCCACTATCGCAACTAAACAACCCATTCCCCTAACTTCTATCGCTGCGGCAGAAAACACATTCCAAAGCGCAATATTAGAAGCATGGCTGTTTTTGTCCGACAATCCTGACAAAAAAGTACTGCTTGTTGATTTTGATGAGCCTATGCCTGACTCTTATTTAGAATATGAAAGCCAACAATACCAAGGGTTTGGACTTGGCTTAATACTTTCTCATGGAGACAAGTTCGCGATACAAAGCTCCATAAACGCAGAACGTTCCGGTCATCCTCTTCCTCAAGGTTTAGTATTTTTGCAACAATACTTGTTAGATAAAAGCCAGTGGACTATTTTCGCTCCGCAACAAGCTTGGGAATGGCACAAAAAATGACTCGCTTAAATCAGTATTGGCGTGTGCTAGCAACAGGCTTTTGTTTTTCAGTATTTGGGTTAGGTGGTTTAGTACTGAGTTTCATTGTTATTCCGACCATTCGTATTTTTGTTTCAGACCAAACGGAACGCGAATATAAAGTTCAGGGTGCGATTCGATATTCATTCAACACATTTTGTAAATTGATGAAGTTGAGTGGCGCAATCGATTATCAAATTATTGGTGCCGATATTCTTCAACAAGATCGTAATTGTTTAATTGTTGCCAACCACCCTAGTTTAATCGATTACGTTCTCATTGCTTCACAATTAAATCGCTGCGACTGTTTAGTAAAATCGGCAATATGGTCGAATCCTTTTATGAAGCACATCGTAAAAGCAGCCGGATATATTCCCAATGAAGCACCGGATGATTTATTAGCACTTTGTGATGAACGATTTAACAAAGGCAACGTGTTGCTTATATTTCCTGAAGGAACAAGAACAACACCAGGTGTAGAGCCGAAATTACAACGCGGTGCAGCACAAATTGCGGTAAGAACAGAACGAGATTTAAGAGTTGTCCATATTACGGTAACGCCAAGTTTCCTCACAAAAGAGAAAAAATGGTATCAAGTACCGGCAACAAAGCCCTTTTTCAGGGTTGAAGTTAAGGATAAAGTTGAGATTACCCCCTTTATAAAGCAAACTACGTCGCCGACAATAGCGGCGCGACGCTTACAACAGCACCTAGCTGAAAACATTTTTCCAGAAAACTTTTATTAATAAGCAGGTCCCAGTGGAACAGTTACACAACGACATTAAGCAACTTATTATTGATGCTTTAAACCTTGAAGATTTAACCGTAGATGATATTGAAACGGATGCACCACTTTTTGGTGATGGACTTGGCTTAGATTCTATCGACGCGCTTGAGCTTGGACTCGCAATAAAAAAACAATACAACATCGTTATTGATGCCGACGACTCAAATACGCGCGAACACTTTGCGTCTGTAGCAAATCTAGCGAAATACGTTTCTTCTCAAACTAATGAATAAGTTGTAGGTATATTCATGACTGATGTAAATAAAGATCAAGTATTTGAACAAGTTAAAGATGCGCTTGTTGAGCTGTTCGAAATTGACGCAGCCGAAATTCAATCAGATGCGCACTTATACCAAGATCTCGATCTTGATAGCATTGACGCCGTTGATTTGGTCGTACACCTACAGAATGTCACTGGCAAAAAAATCAAGCCAGCAGAGTTTAGTGCAGTAAGAACCGTTGACGATGTGGTTAACGCTGTTACTGAGTTATTGAAGGAAAGTTAATGCGCCAATTGCTGACTGGTCTGTCTGCAATTGTACTGCTTGCCTACCCCTTCGCCGTCTATTTCGGTATAGATAAATATGGCTTGAACTTAGTTGGGGGCTTGTTAATTGCTGCGTTACTTTTGCGTGTTTTCGTCGCAAATAAGACCCCACTAAAAGAGTTTAAATTCTTGGCGCTCGCTACGGGCGCTGTTGGCATTGTTCTAATTACACTTGGCATGGTGTTTAAACAACACGGGTGGCTTCAGTTTTACCCTGTCGTTGTCAATTTATGTATGCTGTGTGTATTTGGACTGAGCTTAAAACAGCCGCAATCGATCATAGAGAGGCTTGCTCGCTTGCAAGAACCCGACCTTCCGGCTAGTGGCGTGGCTTACACTCGCAAAGTGACGGTGGTTTGGTGCGCCTTTTTTACGCTCAACGCTGCCGTTGCACTCTATACCTGTTTCCTACCAGTAAAAATATGGACGCTTTATAACGGCCTCATCAGCTACTTACTTGCTGGTGGCTTGTTCGCTGGAGAATGGATCGTGCGTCAATTTGTTCGAAAGGAACACTAATCGTATGAATACAACGTATTCGAGCTTTACCTCCCTTGCGACCTTGTTCATCGCAGAGAGGTCTGAGCAATCCCCAGTCTCTTACGATCGCGATACGGTTATCACGTGGGGTGATTTCCAACAGCACGTCGCAACACTTACTCAACAGCTAGAAACCCAACCAACGCAAAACATTGCGTTGTGTTTTGGCAACAGCTACCTGTTTGCCGTTGGCTTTTTTGCTTGTTGTTATGCAGGAAAATCCATTGTATTACCTGGTAATTACCAACCAGAAGCACTCAAAGAGCTCAGTGAGCACTACGATTTGTTGCTGCATGATGCCGATGTCTCGGCTCCAGAACTCGTGAGCTCGCTTTTGATCGAAGCTCAATCATTGCTAGAAACCACCGTGATTAGCGAGCCAGAGGCCAAACAACCTTATTTTTGGCGTGAATTAAACCTGGCAGAAATACCAGTAACGCTATTTACTTCGGGTTCAAGCGGCACACCAAAAGCCATTGCAAAAACGCTGAAACAGCTCGATATCGAAGTTGCTATTCTAGATAACCTATGGGGCGACACGATTGCCAGCACACGCGTTGAAAGCACCGTTTCTCATCAACACATTTACGGCTTGCTGTTCCGCGTATTGTGGCCTTTGTGCTCCGCACGTCCATTTTCAGCACACAACCTTGAGTTCCCAGAGCAAATTGTCCATCACGCTGACGCTGACACCACGCTAGTAAGCAGCCCTGCGTTACTAAAACGACTCAGTGAAGAGCACGATCCGGTTGCGATTCGGTGTGTATTTTCTTCTGGTGGCCCCTTGCCAAACCAAGCGGCGCAGCACAGCCAGGAGTTGTTTGGGTCACTTCCTATTGAAGTGTTTGGCAGCACAGAAACCGGCGGCATCGCTTACCGTCAGCAGCACGTAGCTAGCACTCCCTGGACGTTATTCCCTGGTGTTGAAGCCGAGCTTAACCATGAAAATTGTTTAAAGCTCCGCTCGCCACACATTGATGAAAACACTTGGTACCAAACTGCGGATGAATGCTATTTCCATGATAGTATTTCTTTTGAATTGCGTGGACGCACTGACCGAATCGTCAAAGTCGAAGAAAAGCGTATTTCCCTTGTCGAAGTGGAAAAACGTTTAGAGCAATTGCCGTGGATTCAAGAAAGCGTGGTGATCCCAATGGAAGAATCTGGTCGCCTCACGTTAGTCTCGATCATCGTACTTAACGATCAAGGCAGCGATGTGCTTAATGAACTTGGTAAAGGCAAATTTTGGCTTGAGCTTCGCAAGGCACTGCGCAATTGGCTAGAACCGATCGCTATCCCGAGAAAATTCCGAGTGGTCGACGAAATTCCATTGAACAGCCAAGGCAAACGCCAAGTTGCTGAAATTGAAAAACTATTCCAATAAAGCTAGTAACATGGATAAAAGAAAACCAACTATTCAGAATATTGAAGTGAGTGACCATACCGCGGAGCTGTCGCTGCGAGTGGATGCTGACATCTTAGATTTCCAAGGTCATTTCAATCACTTCCCTCTTTTACCCGGCGTCACTCAAATTGATTGGGCGTTGTTCTACGCCGTTCAATATTTGAACACTCCCAAGGTATTTAAAGGAATGGAAGTCATCAAATTTCAAGAGCCGATTCTGCCAAACGCCGACGTTTGTCTCTCACTCTCTTGGGACAATGAGCGCGAGAAATTGACCTTTAAGTACACATCGAAAAACGGTGAAACCTTGGTGACTCACTCTTCAGGCAAAATGAAACTGGGTGAGTCACGTGAGTGATTACCGTCCCTGCTTTTTAATTCCTTGCTACAACCACGGCAGCACAATTGCAGACGTGGTGGCATCGTTATCCTCTTTCGCTTTGCCAGTGCTGGTCGTGGACGACGGCAGCAATGAAGACACCAAACAAGCGCTTTCTGCTTTGAGTGAACAAGGGCTGATAAAACTGATTAGTTTGAGTGAAAACCAAGGCAAAGGTGGCGCGGTGATGGCAGGCCTACATCAAGCTCACCAACTTGGTTTTACGCACACCATTCAAATCGACGCAGACGGTCAACACGACCTAGAAGCATTGCCGAAATTGCTCAGCGCCAGCGAAACAAAACCAGATAACCTGATTTCGGGCCAACCGATATACGACGAGAGCGTACCTAAATCCCGTTTGTATGGTCGCTATGCTACGCACGTATGGGTGTGGATAGAAACCTTGTCACTGTCTATCAAAGACAGCATGTGCGGTTTTCGCGCCTACCCAGTGGCGAAAACGGTCGCCGTGTTGAACAAGTACAGTATCGGCAAACGCATGGATTTTGATATCGAAATTCTAGTGCGAATGTACTGGGAAGGCGTCGACATTGATTTTGTTCCAACGCGCGTGATCTACCCTGAAGGTGGCATTTCCCACTTCGACGCATTGTGGGATAACGTCAAGATAAGCTGGATGCACACTCGCCTATTTTTTGGCATGTTGCCGCGCACTCCTTCGCTACTCGCCAGAAAGCGCCAAAACACAGATGACAGTAATGCCCACTGGTCGAAACGAAAAGAACAAGGCACGATTTTAGGCATCAAAACCTTACTCGCGGTTTACCGCTTGTTCGGCAGAAAAGCGTTTGACCTGATTTTAAAATTAGTCATGCGCTACTACCACTTCACGGGTAAATCTGCCCGTGAAGCGTCTGAGATTTACCTGCAAAACTTGCAGTACTACGCAACGCAGCAGAGCATCGCACTACCAAAACAGTTGGACAGCTATCATCATCTGCTTTCTTTTGGGCGAACCATGCTCGACAAACTGGCAGCATGGCAAGGTGACTTTAACGTCGATAACCTAACCATTCACGGCCAGCATCATTTCGAAGAGATGGCGCAGAAAAAACAAGGCGTGCTCATTTTAGGCTCGCACCTTGGCAATATCGAACTCTGCCGTGCGCTTGGTCGTCGACACTCTCATGTCAAAATCAATGCCTTGGTATTTACCCAACACGCTGAACAATTTAATGCGGTAATGAAGGCGGTAAACCCAAATTCGGAACTGAATCTGATTCAAGTCAGCTCAATGGGACCAGACACCGCGATTCTGCTTCAACAAAAAATCGAGCAAGGCGAATGGGTGGTGATCGTTGGCGATCGCACTTCCACCAGCAAAGAAAATCGTGTCGTTTGGGCAGATTTTCTTGGTAAACCTGCACCATTCCCGCAAGGCCCATTCATGCTAGCCTCGGTATTAAAAGCGCCGGTTTACTTACTCTTCGGCCTACGCGACGATGAAGCGAACACTCCGCATTTTAATGTGTACTTTGAACACTTTAGTGACCAAGTCACGCTACCACGCAAGGAGCGTCAGCAGGCACTAGAACGCGTTGTTCAACAGTACGCACAAAGATTAGAACACCACACACTGCAAGCGCCGTTACAGTGGTACAACTTTTTTAACTTCTGGACTTTAAGTAATCAGCCACATGACAAACAACAATAATCACAACATCACTTTTGGTGCCCAATCTTTAACCATCGAAGATGTCGTTGCCATTGCTCAAGGTGCAAAGGCACACATGAACACCTCGCCAGAATTTACCGCGAAAATTGATCGTGGCGTGGCGTTTCTGGAACGATTACTGAAGGAAGAAGGCGTTATTTACGGCGTGACCACGGGTTACGGCGATTCATGTACTGTGGCGATTCCACCCGCTCTTGTGGATGAACTTCCGTTGCACCTTACACGCTTCCATGGTTGTGGCTTAGGTCAAATCCTTTCTCATGAGCAAGCTCGTGCGGTGCTGGCAACACGTTTATGTTCATTGTCGCAAGGCGTATCTGGCGTGTCTCACGATCTGTTGAACCAAATCGTTACGCTTATCAACCACGACATTGCGCCGCGTATTCCACAAGAGGGCTCGGTGGGCGCAAGTGGCGATTTAACGCCTCTGTCTTACCTAGCGGCGACCTTAATTGGCGAACGTGAAGTGCTTTACAAAGGTGATGTGCGACCAACACAAGAAGTGTTTGCAGAGCTGGGCATTGAGCCAATTCGCCTAAAACCAAAAGAAGGTTTGGCGTTAATGAACGGTACATCCGTGATGACGGCCCTCGCCTGTCTTGCCTACAAACGTGCAGAATACCTAGCGCAGCTTTGCACCAAGATTACCGCGATGGTCTCTGTGGGTATGCAAGGTAATGACTTCCACTTTGATGAAGCGTTGTTTGCGGTAAAACCTCATCCTGGTCAACAGCAAGTTGCGGCTTGGCTGCGTGATGATCTCAATGCTGAGCGTCCGCCACGCAATAGCGACCGACTGC
Organism: Vibrio sp. Vb1980; assembly: GCF_033338615.1. Classification (NCBI taxonomy): domain Bacteria; kingdom Pseudomonadati; phylum Pseudomonadota; class Gammaproteobacteria; order Vibrionales; family Vibrionaceae; genus Vibrio; species Vibrio sp. Vb1980. The sequence goes on along the minus strand of NZ_JAWOSZ010000010.1, from coordinate 115,317 downwards.
AAGATCGTTACTCGCTGCGTTGTGCGCCACACGTCATTGGCATGGTGCAAGACTCACTGCCTTGGCTACGTCAATTGATTGAGAATGAACTAAATAGTGCCAACGACAATCCAATCATCGATGGCGACAATGAGCGCGTTCTGCACGGCGGTCACTTCTACGGTGGTCATATCGCAATGGCGATGGATACGTTGAAAGTGAACATTGCCAACTTAGCTGATTTGCTGGATCGTCAGATGGCGCAATTGATGGATTACAAGTTCAATAACGGCCTGCCGTTTAACTTAACCGGTGCAGAAGGCGAGCGTAAACCGATCAACCACGGCTTTAAAGCGGTTCAGATTGGTATCTCAGCTTGGACGGCAGAAGCGTTGAAAAACACCATGCCAGCAAGCGTTTTTTCTCGCTCAACCGAATGTCACAACCAAGACAAAGTGAGCATGGGCACCATCGCGGCTCGTGATTGCTTACGCGTACTTGAGTTAACAGAGCAAGTTGCTGCGGCTTCACTCCTAGCAAGCGTTCAAGCGGTTGAGATTCGTCGCCGTCATAACGAATTGGACGAACACCACATGAGTCAGAGTTTGCGAGTAATTCGTGACGCCGTACTGAGCGAGTTTGAATTTGTGATTGAAGATCGCCCATTGGAACAAGATTTGCGTCATTTCATTGAACGCATTCAGCAACGTCATTGGCCACTCTACGCGGAGGTATAATGCAAGAGCAGGTTCTCTACCCATTAGAAGCGGAGGTGACTATGGTCACCTCATTCCAAGATGCTGACCCGATGGGCGTGATTTATCACGGCAACTTCTTTCGATATTTTGAAGAAGCGCGTCGTGTGCTGATGGAGAAGATCCAATACAGCTATCGCGATATGCAAGACTCTGGGTATATGTGGCCGATCATCGACACGCGCGTTAAATACGTCAAGGCGATTCCGTTTAATCACACCATTCGCATTACCGCGCAACTCACGGAATGGGAAAACCGCTTGCGTGTGGATTACGTGATTTACGACGCCGAAACGAATCAACGTATGTGCAAAGCGCATACAACGCAAGTCGCCGTATCCATTGAAAAGCAAGAGATGTGCTTTGTTTCTCCAGCAATCTTTTTAGATAAAGTAAAGCAATGGCACAACCATGGGAGTCTGGACTAATGCAAAAGTGGTTACTCTCTTTTTTGCTGATATTTTCTGTTTCAGCACTGGCCACACCGACAGCAAACGTAACGGATTTGGCATCGCTTCAACAGCAGTTGTCTCAGCATGAAATCGTGCGCGGAGATTTTACGCAGCAGCGTCATCTGGAAATGTTCAGTCAACCTCTAACCTCTAAAGGTCAGTTCACACTGAGCAAAACACATGGCTTGTTGTGGCAACAAACAGAACCTTTCGCAGTCAATTTGGTATTGACGGAAAACAAACTTCGTCAAACTTTTGCCGACCAAGCACCGAAAACGATCTCTGCACAAGAAAACCCAATGGCGTTCTACTTTAGTCATGTGTTTTTATCCGTGTTCCACGGGGATACTTCTGCACTGCGAGAACAATTCACACTCGATTTTTCAGTTGAGAACAATCAGTGGCAGCTCGTTTTAGTGCCAAAACAGTCACCATTAAATGCGGTGTTTCAATCCATCACTCTTTCCGGTAAAACGCACATTGATCGCCTAACCCTACAAGAGCTGCGTGGCGATAAGACCGAAATCACGTTTACGAACCAGACCTCTCTACCTCAGGAACTCACGGATGCCGAAGACGCTCAATTCCGTTTCTAAACTCAGTCTTGGCACTCACACCTTTGCTCTGGTTTGGCTCAATCTCGTTGTTTTAGCGGGCGCGTTGCTACTCAAACAATGGGTTTGGAGTGCAGAATCTCCGATTGAGACCAACATTTTAAAACTGTTGCCGAAGAACCAACAAAACCCGGTGGCTGAGCAAGCCTTTGAGTCGGTCTCGGCAAGTATGAGCGACAAAGTCATTTTCGTGATCACAGCGCCGGACAAAAATGCCCTTTTTGCAGCAGCCGCTGAATTTGATAAGGGTTTGCGTCAGAGTAATCATTTTCGCGATGTGGTGGGAAAAATCTCACCTCAAGAGCAGCAAGCTTGGGCGAGTTACTACTTTAAGCACCGCTTCCAATTGCTGACGCCTGAACAACGAGAGCGTTTAAGCCAAAATCCAGAACAGCAAGTGCAGCATGTGATTCAGTCGCTGTACAACCCGTTTTCTGGAGTGACCGGGCAAGAGTTACAAAATGATCCTTTCTTGCTATTTCGTGATTATTTGAGCCAAGTTACCCAGCAATCGTCCTCTTTCCGATTGGATAACGGCTATCTGTCCGTCGAAAAAGACGGTGCTCAATACTTGCTTATTACTGCCGAGCTAAAAGACTCGCCTTATAGCCTAACTGGGCAGCTTGCAGTCCCTGATATTCAAGCGCTAGAACAAGGCGTCGCGCAGAAATATGGCGCTGAAGTCGCACATACTGGCGTTCTATTTTACGCCGACTTTGGTACGCAAAGTGCAAAATCGGAGATCAGTACCATCGGTGTGTTCTCTCTGCTCGGTATCATTGCATTGTTCGTATTGGTCTTTCGTAGTGTGGTGCCACTGTCTCTCGCACTGCTTTCAATCACCATTGGCTTGCTCGTTGCGTTGTCCGTTACGACGTGGATTTTTGGAAAAGTCCATCTGTTCAGTTTAGTGTTTGGCGCAAGTTTAATCGGCGTGTCTATCGACTACGCATTCCACTACCTAACCGAACGTCTTGCGGCGGGAAATGAATGGGATAGCGAGCAAGGATTAAAGCATATTTTCATAGCTATCACACTTGGCTTAATCACCAGTTTGATCGGCTATTTGGGCATGTTAGTGGCACCGTTTCCAGGTTTGCAGCAGCTTGCGCTGTTTTCATCCATTGGTCTGATTGCTGCTTACATCACCGTGGTGGCTTGGTATCCGATACTGGCTCGTAACCCATCGCGATCCATTTCGAACTTACCAGGACAATCACTGTTGGCGAAATGGTTAACGCTTTGGAATCAACCTCGAATTAAAGTCGGATTGCCGATGTTATGTGTGGTTGCGAGTGGCTTTTTCTTGCTGCAATTGAACTACGATGACGACATTCGTCTACTGCAAACGATGCCGAACGATCTCAAGCAGCAAGAAACCTTGATTACGACGCTTAGTGGCATGCAATCTTCGCAGCAAATGTTGGTCGTTACCGCCGACGATGACGAAAACCTAATGAAAAAGCTGGAGTCTTTGACGCCAACATTAGAAGCGTGGAAAGCGGACAGCACCATCGAAAGCTACCAAAGTCTGAGCCGCTACTTGAGCTCGGTGGAGCGTCAGCAACAAGACTATCAATTGATTCGCGATCTTTACGCGACACAATCCAGCCCACTAGCTTCCGGACTGAGCTTAAGTAAAAAGCCTAAAATGGACGCCGACTTTATCCCTGTCACGGTTGATCAGTACTTGCAAAACCCAGTATCAGCGCCTGTGCGTTTTCTCCATTTGGGTAAGATCAAAGGAAAATCTGCAACGGTAGTGGTGTTAAACCAATTGCAAGACTCCGCCGTTGTTAAGGCATTTGCCAAATCGCAGTCTGATGTTGTTTATCTAAACAAAGCTGAGGAAATATCCGCCCTATTTGGTGAATACCGAATCAAAATCATGGAACTATTGGCAGCCGCCAGTGCTGTGATCTTTCTGGTATTAATCAAGCGGTACGGTCTGCAACACAGTTGGCGAGTTTTACTGCCATCATTGATTGCTTGCGCCTGCGGTCTGGCAACGGCAGTCGCGATGGGAACAACATTAAACCTATTCAACTTGCTTGGCTTGGTGCTCATTCTTGGTATCGGGATCGATTACACTCTGTTCTTTGCCGAGAAAGCCCGCAGCGTGAGCACACTATTGGCGATCACCCTTTCGGCAATAACCACTGTGCTGTCATTTGGGTTGCTATCACTCAGCCAAACTCACGCGATTCACAGTTTCGGCATTACGGTGTTAAGTGGTATTTTTGTTGCTTGGCTGCTCTCTCCGATTGCGATTAAAACAGAGGAAACGACGTCATGATTTTTAACCATGCTTTTCGCTGCGCGACGTTAATCGTACTGAGTCTGTTTTTAAGTGCATGCAGCTTGGTCCCTCACCAATCGACGCCTCTGGTCGACATTGCCGAGCACACCCAAGTTAGCTTGCCCACTCCCGCAAGCTTGGGCTATCAGTTGTCTGCCAGTCAGTTAATTACGGCTTCTTGGGCAATAGATGGTAAAACCACATCTGAGCAACTTCCGGTACAACTGCAAGTGACCAACAACGAAGTGGTGTTGGCAGGCTTTTCATCCTGGGGGACAAGAGTACTCTCACTGTCTTACGATGGAGAACAAATTCAAACCGAAGTGCTCAACGGTTTACAAGGTTCGCTACCGCAGCCAGAACAGGTATTATTTAACCTGATGATCACGCTCTGGCCGAGTTCCGCTTGGGAAGGATCGTTAAATGAGGTAAGGTGGCGAGTTATTGATAAAAATAATTCTCGCGCCATCTTTGATAGCGACGGTGAAAAGATCATTGAGATTCAATACAGCTCTTCTAACAAGTTAGAGGGTAAGATTGATTTTCATCACCTCAAACATCAGTTTTCAATTTCTATTCAAACACTGCAACATCAGATTAATTAAGAACAATTTAGAATAACAATATGCCTATTCGCTCTTCTCAACCTTTGTATATTCAGGCCTGTGGCTTTCACTCTGCCATGGGACAAGATGATGCGCTCATCCACCAGTGTTTATCGGGAGCGAAGCCATCCAACATGGTGGTTGACCGAGATATTTTAAATTCAGGCCGCCAAACAGTAATCGGTCGAATCGCACAGACGTTACCGCAATTACCACCCGCACTCAGCCAGTTTGATACGAGAAACAACCGCCTCGCACTTTCGGCTTTGCAGCAAATCGAAGGCGACGTGCGTGACGCCATTGCTAAATATGGTCGTGACCGTATCGCAGTCGTGATCGGCACCAGCACATCTGGCATTTCAGATGGCGAAATCGCATTTGGTGAAAAGCTGGCAAAGGGTAATTTTCCTGCCGACTACCATTACACCAAACAAGAGCTTGGCAACTGCAGCGATTTTATTGCCGCCTACTTTGATTTGAGCGGCCCACATTACTCAGTTTCAACCGCCTGTTCTTCTAGTGGTCGTGTCTTTTTAACCGCGCAACGCCTGATTCGCTCTGGCATTGTTGATGCAGTTATTGTGGGTGGTGTGGATACCATTTGTCGCCTCACACTAAACGGCTTTAACGGTTTAGAAGCTCTATCCGATACCCTTTGTAAGCCGTTTGACCAACATCGCAACGGCATCAATATCGGTGAAACCGCAGCATTAATGTTTCTAAGCAAAACACCTGCGCCCGTTGCTCTTCTCGGAGCTGGCGACAGCTCAGACGCACACCATATTTCCGCACCACATCCAGAAGGGTTAGGCGCAGAAGAAGCGATGAAAAAAGCGTTGGCCAATGCAGGACTTACAGCGCAAGACATTGGTTACATCAACGCGCATGGCACAGCAACGCCGTTAAACGATGCGATGGAAAGCAAAGCCATTCATCGCTGCTTTGGTGACTCCGTTCCCGTAAGCTCGACAAAGCCACTTACCGGACACACATTAGGCGCAGCAAGTGCAACGGAAGCCGCGATCGCTTGGCATATTCTCAAGTACAACCTTGATTTGCCAATACAACACTGCGAAACCAAAGCAGACGATATCCATATATCGTTAGTTGAGACGCCAACCAAACTGGGTAACAAAGCGATTCTCAGCAACTCTTTTGCTTTTGGTGGCAATAATATTAGTCTTATTTTTGGTTACGCTCATGACTAAACTTCCTCCCATCGAACAACTTTTGCCACACGACAAACCAATGATCTTGGTCGATCGTGCTTTGGATGTTCAACAAGATACGACTCACTGCCAGGTTGATATCGCAGAACACAACCCGTTCTTCGACTCGGCCTCTCAAACTGTGCCAGCTTACGTTGGCATTGAGTTTATGGCGCAATCTGTCGCGGCGTGGTCTGGTTACCACGCATTAATGAAAGAACAAGCGCCACCGATTGGCTTTTTGCTTGGTAGCCGTCGATACACGTCTGAATGCGATACGTTTTCTCGCGGACAGGTGCTCGATGTGTATGCTGAAAAAGTTATGGAAGATAACGGTATGGCGGTTTTTTCAGCCCGTATTGAGCTACAAGGAACTGTTGTAGCGACTTGCCAATTGAACGTTTACGTTCCATCAGAAGAAAAATTACAAGAAATGAAAATCAGGAGTCAACAATGACCCGACAAGTCCTCGTTACAGGTGCCAGCAAAGGCATCGGTAAAGCCATTGCCGTTCAATTAGCCAAAGATGGTTTCCAAGTCATTGTCCATTACATGGGCGATCAACAAGGCGCGCAAGACACCCTAAACACCATCGAACAGCATGGTGGTAGCGGTCGTCTTATCCAATTCGACATCAGTGACCGTGCAGATTGTCGTGAGAAGCTAGAAGCCGATATCGCCGAACACGGCGCTTACTATGGCGTAGTAAACAACGCTGGCATCACAAAAGATACCGCTTTCCCTGCGATGACCGAAGAAGAATGGGATGGTGTGATTCATACCAACTTAGACAGCTTCTACAACGTTCTTCACCCTTGTGTTATGCCAATGGTGCAAAAGCGCAAAGGCGGCCGAATTGTTACGCTTGCATCAGTCTCTGGCCTAATGGGGAATCGTGGTCAAACTAACTACAGCGCAGCGAAAGCGGGCGTAATTGGTGCAACAAAATCACTCGCGCTTGAACTGGCAAAACGCAAAATCACCGTCAACTGCGTTGCTCCAGGGCTTATCGACACAGGCATGGTAGACGAACACGTGAAAGAACATGCGATGCCGCAAATTCCTTTGCGCCGCATGGGAGAGCCAGAAGAAGTTGCTGGTTTAGTCAGTTACCTTATGTCTGACATCGCAGGCTATGTAACTCGCCAAGTCATTTCGGTAAACGGAGGCCTAGTATGAGCCATCGAGTTGTTGTAACCGGAATGTCAGGCGTGACTGCGTTTGGTAACGATTGGCAATCTGTCGAACCAAAACTGCGTGACTGCCAGAACGCGACGCAATACATGCCTTCTTACGAACAGTATGATGGTTTGAACACCAAGCTCGCGGCACCAATTTTAGATTTTGAACTGCCAAAGCACTACAAGCGCAAGCAAGTACGCGGCATGGGGCGTGTTTCCAAATTGGCGACCGTCGCAACAGAAAACGCACTGAGCCAAGCAGGTTTGATTGGTAACGACGTACTCACCAATGGTCAAACGGGTATCGCATACGGCTCATCAACAGGCAGTACTGATGCAATCGGTGCATTTGGTGTCATGCTGAATGAGAAAACCACCAAAGCGATCACCGCAACGACTTACGTGCAGATGATGCCGCATACCACAGCAGTGAACGTTGGTCTATTTTTCGGTTTGAAAGGCCGAGTGATCCCAACCAGCAGTGCATGTACCTCTGGCAGCCAAGCAATCGGCTACGCCTACGAAGCGATCAAACATGGCTACCAAACGGTAATGGTTGCTGGTGGCGCTGAAGAATTGTGCCCAACGGAATCCGCTGTCTTCGATACCCTTTTTGCCACCAGTCTGAAGAATGAAGACCCGAAAAGCACACCAAGACCTTATGACTCCGATCGCGATGGTTTGGTGATTGGTGAAGGTGCGGGAACGCTAGTTCTGGAAGAGTACGAACACGCCGTCGCTCGTGGCGCGAAAATCTATGCAGAAATCATCGGTTTTGCCAGCAACTGTGATGCCGCACACGTCACTCAACCACAGATGGAAACCATGCAAATCTGTATGGAAATGGCTTTGCAAAATGCGGGCATTCCTGCTGAGAAGATCGACTATGTATCTGCTCACGGCACTGCCACCGACCGCGGCGATATTGCGGAAAGCAACGCAACAGCGAATGCTCTGGGCAAAGTGCCAATCAGTTCACTCAAGAGCTACTTTGGCCACACACTAGGCGCCTGTGGCGCGATTGAAGCGTGGCTAGGTTTAGAAATGATGCACACAGGCTGGTTCAACCCAACGCTCAACCTAAAAAACCTCGACGAGCAATGTGGTGATTTAGACTACATCGCCGGACAAGGCCGAGAGCTGGACGTGAAATATTTGATGAGTAACAACTTCGCCTTTGGCGGCATCAACACCTCCATCATCTTTAAAAAGATGTAATGCCCTTAGTAAATGCAAAAGCGCTGGTTAACCAGCGCTTTTTTGTTGGTTGCCTATCAGGTTCATATATCACGCTGTAACGGCAAACAAGACATTACCATTCCGCGATACAAAGGCGACTTTTAACACCACGAATTTGTAATCCCATCGCTTCAAAGACATGCTCAAAATCTTGACAAGATGCAGGCACATTAGGTAGCGACAATGAAGCCTCGGTAAAAAACGTCCGACTCAAATTATCCGTCTCTCCCCAAGCTAACTGCCACCAATCCAAAATTCGCGGCTTGGATGCGTTTAATCGATAGCTAGCAGGAATACGATCACGCTTGTTTAGGTTTTCAACCTTAGATGTTGGTAGTAAGTTCCACTTATCATTGTTGGGCCAATAAGCAAATGGCAAACAGTGATCAACGTGATACTCATTTCGTAATTTGCTTCCACTCCATACACTGACAATGTCGCAATGGCTGAGCTTCAACTGTTCAATTCTCTTTCGCACGACTCGCGTATCATGGTCTTTATCAATCCAGACCAAACAATCATGATACGTTTGCAGTGGAATACCCCGCTCTTGATTAGACCGAAATCGTTGCATTTCCATAATCCATTGGTTGACCACCAGCGGCTCAATCCAAGAGTTATACAATCGAAAACAATCCCAAAGGCTTTCATCCAACACAAACAGCCCATAACCTTCGAGGAACTCGCTATCCACAACAATTGAACGTTTTGGCTTCTTAGCTGAACGAATCATTTCAAAGTAAGGGTTTGATTTATCACCTTGATAGGTAAAAGTGACGGGACCATCTTTTATGGTTTTTAAGCTGTCTTTTATCGCTTTATCAAGCGCCACTGCATCTTCACCAAAAAATGTCGTGCCTATAGCAAGATCATCAGGACTTAAATGGGAAAGTCTGCCCCAGCCATCGGGCTTTATAAAACCTAGCCCTTTAGACGAGTTCGAGCTTTGCTGGATGTTCTCTTTATCGATTAAACGCTTAAATTGACGAATCCAATATAAGCCAACTAATCCTAATGGGATTGCAACTTTACCTTCGCTGCGATCAACCACTGCACCAGAATGAGCGTCTGCAATACGTAGTAAAGTACGTAGTAGTGCGAGCTTATAGGTAGCCGATTTGGAATCATTGACGATAATGTGGCGAACCTTATTCAGATCACCGGAACCATCATCAGGCAAAGACATCACTACAGTTTGCCAAGATACACCCGTTCGCTTTAACTGATCGTCATCGAGAGATACGTTTCTCACCATTAAAGCGCTATTCTTTGCAAACTTTTCGAGCTCTTCAACCGATACGGGATAAGCTTTACGACCGTCAGAAAAGTCACCGTGACGAAGGCTAATCACCAATCGACCATTAGGCGCTAACAAATTTGCAAGTTTGCGAAATGCACGTTCACGGTGCGTAGGCGCAAGATGCATCCATACCGCACTGACAAGAATTAAATCGAAGCGAAAGCCAAGATTAATGGTTTTCTCAAGCTTAGGTAATGCATCTTCAAGCCAAGTAACGGAATCGCCACAGTAAGACTTACCAAGCCTTAGAAGTGCTTGAGCAGGCTCGATCGCAACAACTTCACACCCATGCTCAGCCATCCATTTCGCGTCTCGACCAGAGCCCGCGCCAACATCTAACACACGATCTCCAGCCTGGGGCCAGAAGACTCTCCAACTCGCGTGGACATCCTCAAACTGGATCGATGTGTATTGCTTCGCGAAAGAGTCGGCGTGTCGGTCATAAAAGTTAGAAGTGGCAGGCATAAAGGTTAACGAAAGGTAATTAATATGCGTCCATATTAATTGCTAGAAATTGCAATGGCTAGAATGCCATTCAAAAGTTGTAGATAGAGTGGCAATTACAGCCAAAAACCTAAAAACGACAAAGCCCCGACAACTCAAAGAGTTATCGAGGCTTTTGAATAAATGGCACGCCCTATTGGATTCGAACCAATGACCACATCCTTAGAAGGGACGTGCTCTATCCAGCTGAGCTAAGGGCGCGCTACAGGGACAGGATTATACGAGTTCAAACGGGTAAATCAACGGGTTTTCATAACATTCTGATCTGAATGCCTAAAAAAAGTCCATTAAAACGCTTAATGTTCAAAAACACCACAAAGCAAACGTTTGCGTATGGATGTTAATAAGAAATTCTGCGACAATGCGCCGCAGATAATCTGCCTTCTTAATTTATAAGGAAAGTCATGACTGCTCAAAATATAGACGGAACTCTCATTTCCCAAACTGTTCGATCCGAAGTGGCTGCACGTGTTAAAGCACGTGTTGAAGCTGGGCTACGTGCTCCTGGTTTAGCAGTGGTTCTAGTTGGTGAAGATCCTGCTTCTCAGGTTTATGTTGGTAGCAAACGCCGCGCATGTGAAGAAGTTGGGTTTGTTTCTAAGTCTTTTGACCTTCCTGCGTCTAGCTCAGAAGAAGAGTTACTAGCTCTGATTGATGAATTAAACAACGATGATGAAATTGACGGCATTCTAGTGCAATTACCCCTTCCTGCGGGCATAGACACAACACATGTTTTAGAGCGCATTCACCCAGAGAAGGACGTGGATGGCTTCCATCCTTACAACGTTGGTCGTCTTGCGCAGCGTATTCCAAAGCTTCGCTCTTGCACGCCAAAGGGCATAATTACCCTACTCGACCGTTACAACATTGAGCTACGTGGTAAACATGCGGTTGTGGTTGGTGCATCAAACATTGTTGGTCGTCCAATGACACTTGAGCTGCTGCTTGCGGGCTGCACAACAACAACATGTCACCGTTTTACCAAAGACCTAGAGAGTCATGTGCGTCAAGCTGACGTTGTCGTGGTGGCGGTTGGTAAGCCTAACTTCATCCCTGGTGAGTGGATTAAAAAAGGCGCAGTGGTGGTCGATGTCGGTATTAACCGTCTTGATTCAGGCAAACTAGTTGGCGACGTGGAATACGACAAAGCACGTGAAAGTGCGAGCTTTATTACTCCTGTTCCTGGTGGCGTTGGCCCAATGACCGTCGCAAGTTTAATTGAGAACACGATGCTCGCTTGCGAACAGTTCCACACAGACAAATAACGTAAAACTTCAGATACGAAAAAGGCTCCGCAAGGAGCCTTTTTGCTAATTGTTGATATCTATTTCAATTACAGACTTAAAATCACGCCCGCAATCGAAGCGCTCATTAAGTTCGCCATGACACCAGCGATAATCGCACGGAAACCATGCTTAGAAACAAATGCACGCTTTTCTGGTACCAATGAGCCCAACCCACCAATCAGCATCGCCATGCTTGAGATGTTTGCAAAGCCACACAAAGCAAACGTCACGATTGCTTGTGAGTGTTCACTAAGTTGAGAATTCACTTCTGCAAGCTGGATGAAAGCGACGAACTCATTCACCACAATCTTGTTACCAATCAGCGAGCCTGCTGTGGTTGCTTCTTGCCATGGTATACCCAACAACCAAGCGACTGGCGCAAACACAAAACCTAGGATGAGCTCAAAACTTAATGGTGTCCCAATAAGATCACCTATCCAGCCTAACATGCCGTTTAGCATTGCAATGACACTAATAAACGCCAGTAACGTACCACCGACCGATACAGCAATGCGTACACCCGCCATGGCACCATCGGCTAATGCTTCTACTACGTTGGTTGCACGTGGAATTTCAACTTGGCTAATGTCGATATCTGCTGCTTTATCCGTATCTTCTGGCATTAAAATTTTTGCCATCAACAAGCCGGCAGGTGCTGACATAAATGCAGCAGCAATAAGATAGTTGAGGTCGACACCCAGTGATGCGTAACCAACCAACGTTCCGCCAGCAACTGACGCTAAACCACCTGTCATAACTGCAAAGAACTGCGAGTCAGTCATGTGTTTTAGGTAAGGCTTTACCATTAATGGTGCTTCAATGGTGCCAACAAAGATATTCGCCGTAGCAGACAAAGACTCAGCACGACCGATACCCAGCAGCTTTTGAATACCACCACCGATAAAGTTAATGATTTTTGGCATCACACCAATGTGATAAAGACCTGAGATAAGAGAGGAGAAGAAAACGATGATACCCAGAACATTGATCGCAAAGGTGAAGCCCCCTGTCGCCAAATTACCGAATAAAAACGCAATGCCCTCTTGACCATAGTTGATCAAATTCGACACAACACTGCTCACTGAATTCAGCGCATCTCTTCCTGCTGGTACATATAAAACCAACAACGCAAACAGTACCTGCAAAGCAAACGCAAACGACACCGTTCTCAGCTTTATATTTTTTCTATTTGTAGAAAGTAGCCATGCTAGGAATAGTATGGCTACGATACCAATAATTGAGTTCATAAAATGAATCCGACAGAAGGGGGATATGGAAGGCACCGGATTGTATAGCGGACTCAAAATGCTGCAAGTTGAGGATGTTAACAGTGTGAAAAGTTTAAGCGACCAATAACTGACCAACAAAATAACCAATTGAATTTATTGAAGATAAACGTTTGCTTATTTTAATTATTTCCATATAGAAAATATGTTTCTGGTTCAGGAAAAATTTTTGTGAAGTGAATCACCTTATGTGTCGTTCTACAACGTCATTGATCCTGTTATTTAGGAATAGAGATGTAAGGTGCCAAACGTTGGTCCCAATGACAAGGGTTGCCGATCTTCTGTTTGATAAAGTTAATCACTGCGGATATTTTTTTTGGCATATGCTGGCGGCTTGGGTATACCGCATAAAACGGCATCGACTGGCTGGCTTTCCAGTCAGGTAACAGCTGTATTAACTTACCCGTTCTAAACTCATCCCCCAGCAAGTAAGTGGCAAGGTAGGCAATACCCCAACCTGCAATAGCCGCATCCCGAACGGCTTCTGCCAGATCTACTGAATAGTTACCCGAGACTTTTACGTTCAATTCTTGCTGATCTTTGGTAAACGCCCACCCCGTATAGTCACGCTCCCAGCTTCTGTATATGAGGCAGTTGTGAGCAGATAGGTCATCCGGTTCTGTTGGCGTGTCATGTTTCAATAAGTAATCTGGCGATGCCGCAACAACAAACTGGCAATCCGTCAAACGCTGCGCAATGTAACCTTCAGGCAAATGCTCGTTGTTGGTTACCCATAAATCGAGCCCTTCGGCTAACATATCGACCTTATAGTCAAACAGATGTACTTCCACTTGAAGTTGAGGATACAGTTCGCGTAACTCTTGAATCGCTGGAATAATGTGTAAGGTACCAAATGATTGCGACAACCCAAGACGTACCAAACCTGCTACTTCATCCCGCTGGGTTTCCATCTCTAATGTGGCGCTGCTCACCGCTTGTACCACTTGCTCACAGTGATGAAAAAAGGTTTTCCCTGCCTCTGTCGGCGTAAAGCTTCGCGTAGTGCGTTGAACAAGCTTGATACCAAGAGACGCTTCTAACTGACTCAACTGTTTACTCACATGAGACACCGACACGCCTAAGCTCTTTGCAGCAGCTGTGAAGCTTTTGTGTTTAAGAAGAGCGGAGAAAATCACCATTTGTGCGGCACGTTCAGATAACACGCTTTACCTCGATTTGGTTATAGAAAAAACAAAGGGCTCCGAAGAGCCCTTGTATTGAAGACTGGATGCCGAATTGTTTGTGGCAGATCAGTATTTAATGCGGTCAGCCAAGTGGCTCACAGCAAGTGCGAAGTAGTAAGAGCGGTTCCACTTCATCAATACGTTGTAGTTATTGTAAACCAGATACGTACGACCATTCTCGTCGTCCGGCATGATCAACCATGCTTTGATGTCTTCATCCAGTTTTGGCAACGGGCTACCGTCATATTTTGTGATACCTAATTGGCTCCACTCTTGAAGGTATTTGCCTTTTTCAGCCGTGCGCCCTTCCAGGCTGCGATCAATATTTTTAGGAACCTTAACTTGGCGACCCCAAGTATATTTATCATCCCAACCAGACTTGCTCAAATAGTTAGCGGTTGATGCAAACACGTCCGCTTCAGATTGCCATATGTCTTTTTTACCATCACCGTTGCCGTCAGCAGCAAAACGAAGGAAAGAGCTTGGCATAAACTGGCATTGACCCATCGCACCAGCCCATGAGCCTTTAAAGTTCTCTAGCTCAATATGGCCTTGATCGAGGATCTGCAGTGCCGACATGGTCTCTTTACGGAAAAACTCTTCACGACGGCCTTCAAATGCCATTGTGGATAGTGCATCAATCACTTTAAAGTTGCCGGTAAACTTACCAAAGTTACTTTCAACTCCCCAAAGTGCCACAATAAAGCGCGGGTGGACACCGTACTCATCGCCTATACGCTTTAGCTCAGTGTAATGCTCTTTGTAGAGTTGTCTGGCTTGCTTCACCTTCCATTCAGGCACCGCGCGAGGAATGTACTCATCCAATGTCAGTTTCTTTTCTGGTTGGTTTCGGTCCGCTTTTACTGCTCGCGGCTTGTACTCAACATTAGCAAAAGCAGCACTAATGACCTGCTCTGAGATACCTTTATCACGAGCTTCAGCACGCAGCTTATTCAAGTATTCATCAAAACCCTCGCTACTTGCAAAAGCCGAGGTACACATACCAACGCTAAGCATGGTAGCCAGTATCTTTTTCATATTGCCCTCCTTGAGCAAGGCAGAAATCCCAGATGAAAAACGATGACGTTATTCGCCTTTCTGCTGGGCTTTTTGTTCTTTGTACTTTTCTAATAGGTTCTCCGGCGGCGGTGGAACCTGAAGAAAGAAGCCATCATTTTGTAATGAAGCCTTCACTTTTTCGATATCAACTTGTGCCAATTTACGGCCATCAAGTTTAATCGTCATGACAGCGATAGGCTTACCGAACATCTGCATTAAGGTGTCAGGAACCTGTGAAAAATCATCCTTTTTCGGAATATAGAGATAAGTACCTTCTTTTTTCGAGCTTTTATAAATAGAACAAAGCATGACACGCCTTTTATGCTGATTTAGCCGCGTTGAGTGCGGATTAGGTTGAAAACGTCAAATTCTCGCAAACTTAATAGCAAATTTGAGATTAATTCACCTATTTGCCCACGAGAGAACTTGCTGCGTCAAAGGATGAAATATAACATGACATACCTAGTTTAAGGCAACGCTCTTTCAATAAAGGCAAGAAGTCCACGATGACCCATTCACCAGACCTTAAAGGTAGCAGTTTTACATTGTCAGTTTTACACCTTTCTGACAATGAGATCGCAAAGACTGTCGAATTTTTGCAAGAAAAAGTTTCTCAAGCACCTTCTTTTTTTGCATCCGCGCCTTTGGTAATCAATATAGCAAAAGTACAAGGCGACATTGATTTCCCTAAGCTTAAACAAGGCATCTCAGATGCCGGTTTTATTCCGGTCGGTGTAACGGGCTGTAAAGACAAGCGTGTACAAAACCTTGCTTCCGAAGCTGGCTTCGCCATTATGTCGGCGAGCAAATCGCCAAGCCAAGCACCTGCCAAAATGGCACCAACGAAAGTAGTTCGTACGCCTGTCCGCTCAGGACAACAGATCTACGCAAAAGATGGTGATTTGGTGGTGCTAGCGCACGTAAGTGCAGGTGCTGAAGTCATTGCTGACGGCTCTATTCATATCCATGGCACACTTCGAGGTCGTGCGATTGCAGGAGCAAGTGGTCAGCAGGAAGCGCGTATTATTTGCCACGATTTACAAGCAGAACTGGTATCCATTGCGGGTGACTACTGGTTAAGCGATCAAATTGAAAGCGAGTACTGGCAAAAGAAAGTAATGATCAGTAAAGCCGATGAATCATTACATTTAGAAGTTCTCGCGATTTAATCTAAAAAGGAAAAAAAATGGCACGCATTATTGTAGTAACGTCTGGTAAAGGTGGCGTTGGTAAAACCACTTCAAGCGCAGCCATCGCCTCTGGTCTAGCTCTTAAGGGAAAAAAGACCGCGGTGATCGATTTTGACATCGGTTTGCGTAACCTCGATCTAATCATGGGCTGTGAGCGCCGCGTCGTGTATGACTTTGTAAACGTCATTAACGGCGAAGCGACATTAAACCAAGCGCTGATCAAAGATAAGCGCACGGACAACCTATTTATTCTTCCTGCTTCTCAAACTCGTGATAAAGACGCACTGACAAAAGATGGTGTTCAGCGCGTATTCGGCGAACTTGATGAAATGGGCTTTGATTTCATTATTTGTGATTCACCAGCAGGTATCGAGCAAGGCGCGTTAATGGCCTTGTACTATGCCGATGAAGCCATTGTCACAACGAACCCAGAAGTCTCTTCTGTGCGTGACTCTGACCGCATTCTCGGTATTTTAGATTCTAAGTCACTGCGTGCAGAACAAGGGCTAGAGCCAGTAAAACAGCATCTGTTACTGACTCGCTACAACCCATCTCGCGTCACTCAAGGCGAAATGCTAAGCGTTGAAGACGTTGAGGAGATCTTACATATTCCACTACTGGGCGTGATTCCAGAAAGCCAAGCCGTGCTTAACGCGTCAAACAAAGGTGTGCCAGTCACTTTTGACGATAACACCGATGCGGGTATGGCTTATTCTGACACCGTTGATCGCTTATTAGGCAATCAGGTTGAATTTCGTTTCCTTACTGAGGAGAAGAAAGGACTCTTTAAACGACTCTTTGGAGGCTAGACATGTCATTATTAGAATTTTTCCGTCCACAGAAGAAAACTTCTGCGAATCTAGCTAAAGAGCGTTTGCAAATCATTGTCGCAGAGCGCCGCAGCCAAAATGATCCTGCGCCGTCTTACTTGCCTCAATTAAAAGAAGACATCTTGAAGGTGATCAGCAAGTACGTGGCAATTGATCCAAATATGGTTGACTTAACATTTGAGCACAAAGACGACGATATCTCAGTTCTTGAGCTAAATGTGAAGCTACCAGACGAAGAAAAGTAATCAGTTTCTCTCGCCAGACGAATGCTCTAATTAGAACGAAAAAGGTTGGCATCGAGGCCAACCTTTTTCATCTTTCATTACTTTAATGCTTTGTTCATCTTGTCGCCGAGTAAATCCAAACGCCACCCTTGCATCAAATCAGGCAACACTTCTGGGTCACGATCTTTTTTCCAAACCCAACTGATCAACTGATTGATCTGCTTTTTAGAGGCAAGGAACTCCGTGGCTAAACCAGACTTCTGCGAAGCCGATTTCACCAAGTCTTTCATATTTTTGAAGACCTGCTTGTAACCCGGATAGTCCATTAAACGCTCAATTTTCGCAGGATACTCTTCAGAAGGTGTTTGCTTCGCTTGTTTAACAATCGCGGCAATCTTCGCGCCATGGCGGTTAATCGCTCGGATATCAATATCTTCTGCTTCCATCTTCTTAAAGTTCGTTAAACCAAGACGAGCGACCGTTAATAGATCACCTTCTTTGAAGATAAAGTTCAGCGCTAAATCTCGTTTGATTGCTTCACGATAACGCCACGTCGCCAATGGCTTTAAAATCGCCAGCTCAGAAGGTTTTAATTGCCAAGCGCCCTTAATATCAAGGTAGGCATTCTCTTCATTGGTTACGCGAATACGTTTCGAAACGAGTAAATCACTTTCTTGCTGTACAGCTTCCCACCAACCTGCTTGCGTCACCTTATCGAACAGCTTTTCGTATAACGGTAACAAGTAATGAACATCTGCGGCAGCATAATCTAATTGCTTTTGTGTCAGTGGACGAGCCATCCAGTCGGTACGTGATTCACTTTTGTCGAGCTCTACGCCTAAATATTCTTCCACCAGCGATGCGAAGCCTGTCGATAGGCCGTGACCGAGAAAAGCGGCCATCAGCTGCGTATCCACCATAGGGAATGGTGTACAACCAAAAGCGTTTTGGAAAACTTCTAAATCTTCACCACATGCGTGCAGCACTTTTAGCACAGAAGTATCTTTTAATAGCGCTACAAACGGCGTCATATCCGTTAATTCAGTCGGATCAATCAGCGAGAGGCGATTACCATCGAAAAGCTGAATCAGACCTAACTGCGGGTAGAAAGTGCGAATACGAACGAATTCGGTATCCAGCATCACTACGTCTGCCTCTCGGGCATGAGTGCAAACCTCTTCTAGGTCTTTGTTTTTAGTAATAATTTGATAGTTCACATACTTCTCGCTATAAAAATGCCAGCAAAACGCTGGCATTCTATCATTTTTTAAATCTCTCGACTCGACGAAATCGGCTTATGCGCTTTTCTTCGCAAGTTCAGCGTCATTCTCTTCGCGTAAAACACGACGCAAGATCTTACCGACATTGGTTTTAGGTAAGTCTTCGCGGAACTCAACCAACTTCGGAACTTTGTAGCCAGTTAAGTGTTCTCGACAATGCGCGATCACTTCGTCTTTGGTCAAGCTCGGATCACGTTTCACGACATAAATCTTCACTAATTCACCAGACACTTCATGCGGCTGACCAATAGCAGCAACTTCAAGTACTTTGCCGTGTAGTGCTACAACGTCTTCAATTTCGTTCGGGTAAACATTAAAGCCTGATACTAAGATCATGTCTTTCTTACGGTCAACGATATGCAGGAAGCCTTCGTCATCGAACTTAACGATGTCGCCAGTTGATAGCCAGCCGTCTTCGTTAATCGTATCTTTCGTTGCTTCAGGTCGTTGCCAGTAACCTTGCATAACCTGAGGACCACGAACTTGAAGTTCACCAGTTTCAGTATTCGCAAGAGCGTTGCCTTCTTCGTCCACGATACGAACTTCTGTTGATGGTACCGGCAGACCAATAGAGCCATTGTATTCAACAAGATCATGCGGATATGCCGCCACCAACGGAGAACACTCTGTTAGACCGTAACCTTCGAGCAAATAGCAACCCGTGGTCTTTTGCCATCTTTCTGCCACTGAGCGCTGCACTGCCATGCCGCCGCCAACGGCTAAACGTAGATTACTGAAATCCAACTCGTGGAAATCTTCATTGTTGACCAATGCATTAAATAAGGTATTCACGCCCGTAATCGCAGTAAACGGATGCTTTTGTAGCTCTTTCACGAACCCTGGAATATCTCTAGGGTTGGTAATAAGTAAGTTACGACCACCCATTTCGACAAACAGCAGACAGTTTACGGTAAGAGCAAATACGTGATACAGCGGTAATGCTGTTACGACTAATTCACGCCCCGGAGATAAAACCGGTCCGTACGCGCCTTTTGCCTGTAGAACGTTCGCAATCATGTTGCGGTGAGTCAGAATCGCGCCTTTCGCGACACCTGTCGTCCCCCCCGTATATTGCAGGAATGCAATGTCATCCCCAGACATAAACGGTTTAACGTATTGTAGACGACGACCTTTACGTAGAGCCTGACGCATTGAGATTGCACCAGGTAAATCGTACTTAGGCACCATGCCCTTAACGTACTTCACGACAAAATCGACAATCGTACCTTTCGCTCGTGGCAGCATTTGACCAAGACTGGTTAACACTACGTGTTTGACTGGTGTTTTATCGACAATTTGTTCTAACGTATTCGCAAAGTTAGACACAATCACAATCGTCGTCGCACCTGAGTCATTCAATTGGTGTTCAAGTTCACGAGGAGTGTAAAGTGGGTTAACGTTTACGGCGATACAACCTGCACGCAAAATACCAAACAACGCCACTGGGTATTGCAGTAGGTTTGGCATCATCAGAGCAACACGGTCACCCTTTTGCAGTTTTAACTCGTTTTGCAGATACGCTGCGAATGCGCGACTACGCTCTTCCAATTTACGGAAGGTCATAACCGAGCCCATGTTCATGAATGCTGGTTGGTCTGCATATTTTTGTACAGACTGTTCAAACATTTCTACCAAAGACTCATATTGCTCTGGATTAATGGTTTCAGGTACGTCACTTGGATAACGTGAAAGCCATGGTTTATCCACGATGTTACTCCTCGTTTATAACTGGCTAAAAAATAGCGTCCTTTTTATTTTGAAAGCTATTACAGCACAGCGAACGTGCTTGAGCACGCAACTCTCAAACACTTGTTTAAATTTTGTTAACTACACCAAGAATTCGCGTTGCGACCTCGAGTATTTGCTCTAAATGACAGTGATGACCACCCTTGACAGAAACCACTTGCGGTGGGTTCTCTCCCCAATCAGCTTGGTTAGATGGTAAATTCTGAAATCCTTGATCGCCTAATACAATCAAATGAGGACAACGTATTTGGCTGGTAATCGAGTTAGCATGCGCTTGCGCCATTCGGTAAAGCGACGCACATTTTAACTTGGCGTCATGCCGCCAATACCATTTATCTCCTCGCTGCTCTGTTCCACGCTCGACTATCGGTAGAAGTTGCTCAGCGGTTAATTGGTTGGCTTGCATGCGTAATTTTAACGCCAGATCGAAGGAGGCAATGGCTCGCTCTGGCTTGTTTTGCTGTCTTATTCGACTTAAAACGCCATCGCGAAGACGAGGCAAACTGTTAGTAGGATCCTCATGAAGAGGTCCTGCTCCCTCAATTTGCACAAGAGCTTCGACCTGCTCTGGAAACGCTGCACTATAGCAACTTGCGATTAAAGCACCAAGTGAATGCCCTACTAATATCAGTCTGTTTGGTGATAATTCGTCCAAAAACTGATACAAATCGGCAATATAGTCGTGAAAGGGGTAATAATTATCGTGAGATTTATGACTCGATAAACCGTGACCAAAATGATCGATGGCGAGGAGGTGTAAGTGAGGATTAAGTTGATTCAACTGCTCCATGAGCGCTTTAAAGCTGCCCGCATTATCTAACCACCCATGAAGAAAAACGACTGACAAGTCAGCCGTTTTCTCGTTCCCTATCTCAAGGGCTGCCATTTTGCCGGCAGGAAGCTCGAATTGACGCTCATGCATCGCAGATTATTTGACCTGTTTTATCACTTTACCGTCTTGCGGGAAATCATTACGCCACATGCGGCAGTTAATCGAGTAACATGGGTAAAAGTAGGTTGGCGAGTCATACATGCGTACACGTTCTTCAATTTTCCATAAACGGTACCCTTCCCCCTTAATTACTGGGAAGATGTAACCGTGCTCACCGATCTTTCCTTCTTCTTCCCCTGCTCCTTTGCCTACAACCGTCACCAAACGGCCTTCACTAAAGGCGACAGGCTCTAAATAGCCATCAAAATAGGCGACAAAACGCCCCGTAGGCTCTTCATCAATATCAGGTTTACCAGACTTACTGATAGGAAGGTTTACAATCTCTAGACGCGTTTTATCTTTAAAGTTATCCACTTTAGCGATGATTCCACCAAGGCGAACATCTTCACTCACTTGCCCCTGAGACTCAGCAAACGCTTTATAGTCTGTAACGACCAATTCTGTGCTTGCATTTAGCTCCTCTGGCAAAGAGCTACACGCAGACAAACCAACCGTAGCAAATAATGCGAGAAAAAACCGTCCAAAAACCTTCATAAACCACCTTTCAATATTAGTAACCCCAAGCTGGGGAGATCTCACACGTAAATATCGACACCAAGTAATTGAGCCAGTTCCTCTTTTTTAGCTCGATTCATGACATCCATGTACTGCTCCATTGCTTTACGTGCGCCCCCTTCAGGAAGGTCATATTGCACTTGAGCTCGGTGAATTTGGGACTCATCCACGTGTTTTATGGAGTGCGCCACGGCGTTAGCAACCTTTGAAGGCTGACCTACAGGCTGCTTTGTTTGTGATTTATTTACCTGCTTCTTTTGACTGGCTTTATGAGTGCGATTTGCACCGGGAATCAAAGAAGGAGGCAAGCCATTAATCGACGCCATAGCACTCCATAAAAATACAGGGCAAACGCCCTGCTTTTTGTCAGGTTAATGAAAAACGGACTATTCGCGACCAGGAAGTTTTTTCCATGTCACATTATCACGTAAATAAACAGGGCTCGAATCTTCGACCGGCACGGTATTACCCTTTTTAAATTCTTGTTCAGCAAGAATCACGATGTCTTGTGAATCAGGGTACAGAACGTCACTATGCGTCAAATTAAACGGTAGGTCTGCTAATACTTCTTGGTAAGCATCCCAACCAGTACCTGCTGTCGTCCACGTTTTGTCGTCTGCTTGTGCTTCTTCAACGAGACGTGCTGGTGGAATTACGCACTCTGCATCCATCTCTGCCCACTCACCGTTTGCTTGGCGAGTGTAACGTGCCCAGTAAACTTCACCCATACGTGCGTCAATAGCCACAGCGACATCGGTCACACCATGTAAGCGATAGCTACCTTGAGCCATTGCAGCCAGCGTTGAAACGCCGATCATAGGTAAGTCAGCACCGAACGCCAAACCTTGTGCGATACCAATACCGATACGAACGCCAGTAAAGCTACCTGGACCACGTCCAAACGCTAACGCATCCAGCTCTTGTAGAGTCAGGCCAGCTTCTTTGAGTACTTCATCAACCATTGGCAGTACTTTTTTGGTGTGATCGCGTGGTGCAACCGCGCTACGTGAAATCACTTGATCATTAGCCAACAACGCAACTGAACAGTTTTCAGTCGCTGTATCGATAGCAAGAATTTTTGCGCTCATTTAACTCTCTACAACTCTCATTTATTGGGTTATGCCTCAGCACTTGCGTCTGTGACAGATTGTTCTGCTTTCAGGAATGCTTTGATTCCATCTAAGTCTCGCGTCCTTGGGATAGGTGGTAGACTTCCGAGGAAAATACCACCATAGTCTCGCGTGACGAGGCGATTATCACAAATGATCAACGCACCGTGATCCTTCTGATCTCGAATTAATCGCCCGACTCCCTGCTTTAACGTAATCACTGCATCCGGGATTTGTACTTCAGCAAATGGTTCACCGCCACGTAATCGACAATCCTCGATACGGGCTTTGAGTAACGGATCGTCAGGGGCGGTAAACGGTAATTTGTCGATAATAACACAGCTCAGCGCATCACCTCTAACATCAATCCCTTCCCAGAAAGCGCCCGTCGCCACGAGTAAAGCGTTACCCAGTTCCATAAACTCCGCCAAGGTTTTCTGCTTACTCATCTCCCCTTGCATTAACACAGGCAGCTCAAGTACTTCTCGGAACTTCTCACCTAGTTCACGCATCATGCTGTGCGAGGTACATAAAAAGAAGCAGCGACCATCATTTTCTTCAATCACCGGAGCAAGCATTCGGACTAACTTATCCGCTAAGCCGTTACTGTTTGGCTCTGGCAAATACCTTGGCACACAAAGGCGCGCTTGCTTTTGATAATCAAAGGGGGACGGCAGAGAAAATTGCTTTGTAGGCTTGAGGCCAAGGCGCTCAGTAAAGTGCTTGAAATCGCCCGATACGGCTAGGGTTGCTGACGTGAAAATCCAAGCGCCTTGTTTAATCTCTATTTGCTCATGGAACTTGTCCGCGACAGAAAGAGGCGTAATGTGCAGAGCGAAATGACGAGGCGAGGTATCGTACCAGTATGAGTAACCGGTAATATCGACATCACATACCCGGTCGATACGGCCTTTGATCAAATTGGCTCGTTCAAAGGCGGTATCCAGTAATTGACTGCGCCCTAAGGCTATTTTGAGTACATCAATCGCCAATTCGAGGCTGTCAGTTAAGCGCAATAATTCTCGCTTAATAGAACCTGATTGCAACGCCTCACGCCAGTTGCCACGAAAGCCTGGCTCACCCAATACAATCCGCATGTCCATTGCGCTTTGCATGAGTTTGTCGCCCACTTTTTGCAATTGACGCATATCTTTGGCTTCGGTGCGATAGGCTATTTCAATGTCTTTGGCAAGATCGTGAATTTGGCGGCTTGAAACTGACTGGCCGAAATATTCGCTCGCAATATCTGGCAACTGATGAGCTTCATCAAAAATAAACACATCGGCTTCTGGAATCAGTTCACCGAATCCTGTTTCTTTGATCGCTAAATCAGCAAGAAACAAGTGATGGTTCACTACAACAATGTCGGAATCCATGGCTCGCTTACGCGCTTTCAATACAAAGCAATCAGTGTAGCTCGGACATTCTTTACCTAAACAGTTATCATTGGTTGAGGTGATAGTCGGAATGATCATGCTGTCTTCTGGCAGATCATCACAATCACCAAGGTCACCTGTTTTGGTTTCTGATGACCAAGCACGCACTTTAACCAGTTGAGTTAATAACGTCGGGTCAGATTCATTAGTGTGGCTTTCGACCATTTGGCGGCTCAAACGATCCAAACACAGATAATTAGAACGCCCTTTTAATAACGCCACTTGGCCATAAAAACCAAGCGCATTGACCATGAGCGGTAAGTCACGATGGTACAACTGCTCTTGCAAGTTTTTCGAGCCTGTACTGATGATCACTTTTTTACCGCTTAACAGCGCAGGGACTAAGTAGGCGAAGGTCTTACCGGTTCCGGTTCCTGCCTCCACCACCAACTGGGTTTGATCTTTGATCGCACTGCTGACGGCTTCCGCCATATCGATTTGTGGCTGACGAGCTTGAAAGCCAGGAATGGCCTTACCTAACGCGCCATCAGAGGAAAAAGTTTTTGCGATCATGCTTGGTATTGAGTTTGAAAAATTATCGAGAGTATATCAGAGGAATAGGAGTGACATCAGCCCACAATCTGACCAGCTTGCGGCGACACGCGGATATTTTGTTGAAACCAACGTAAGAATAGATTATTTATGGTGAAACATGGCAGTACAGTTACACCCGCCAGGGAATAATAACAAATTCGTACGCTAAAATATTAATGCATGGAAGTACCTGATTTATGGAAAAGAAAACACTGTTGACCCACTGTTCTGACGCCCCGGGTCTCATCTCGAAAATTACTAATATCTGTTACAAGCACCAACTCAACATCGTTCACAATAACGAATTTGTTGATAATACCAGTGGCCACTTTTTCATGAGAACGGAGTTGGAGGGGTACTTCAACGATCAAACGTTTCTTGCCGACTTGGACCAAGCTCTCCCGCAAGGTGCTAAGCGTAAATTGGTTGGCTCTCGCCGTAAGCGCATCGTCATTCTCGTCACAAAAGAAGCGCATTGTTTAGGCGATATTCTGATGAAAACCTACGATGGAAGCCTAGATGTTGAGATCGCCGCTGTGGTGGGGAATTACGACAAACTGCAAACTCTCACTGAACGCTTCGACATTCCTTACCACCATGTGACCCATGAAAACCTTAGCCGTGAAGAACACGAGCAGAAGATGCTAGAAGTGATCGATCAATACGATGCTGACTTTTTGGTGCTAGCTAAATACATGCGCGTATTAACGCCGACGTTTGTTGAGAAATATCACCACAAAATCATTAATATTCATCACAGCTTCTTACCTGCTTTTATTGGCGCGAAGCCATATCAACAAGCTTACGATCGCGGTGTGAAAATCATCGGTGCAACAGCACACTTCGTGACTAATGATTTAGATGAAGGGCCGATCATCAAGCAAGACGTAATTCCTGTCGACCATACATTCAATGCCCAAGATATGGCGCAAGCGGGACGCGATGTAGAGAAGAACGTATTGAGTAAGGCTTTGAATAAAGTGATCAATGACCACGTCTTTGTTTATGGGAATAAGACAGTGATCCTGTAATCCCTCCGTACTAGTTACAACGATAGTGAAACCCGTCCAACTTGGCGGGTTTCATCTTTTCAGAAGATCCCCCCTCCAATTCTAACCATCAAAGTTAAACCGATACGTTATAATTTTTCATTTCTCCACAACTATTTACTGAGAGAATGATTCCGTTTATCATTTGCCCTCCTTATAATAAACCACGTTAATATTACGGAATTAAAATGAAAAAAACGTTAGTGGCTTTTCTGATTGGGCTGACTTTACCAGCAACCACAATCGCAGATACTCTTGAGCCTGTTCAGAATGATGTATCCACTCGCATTATCGGCGGCGAACCTGCCAACACTTCCGACTGGAAATTTATTGCTTCACTGGTACGTAAAGGACAACCTACATCTATTGGTCACTTTTGTGGTGGCAGTTTCCTAGGTGGAAAATACGTATTAACTGCTGCGCACTGTGTGGAAGGTCTTAATGCGGACGATCTGGATATCGTTCTTGGTCTTTATGACAAAAACAGAGAGTCTCAAGCACAGCGCATCGCCATTAAAAATATCTATTCACATGATGAATATAACAACATAACAACGAACAATGACATCGCTCTTATTGAATTAGAACGCAATATCGATAGCGCAACTATTGACCTGGCAACGCCAGAACTTTTAGATAGCGTACGCGTAGGAGACAAGTTGCACGTGGCTGGATGGGGAAATACGTCCACGACAGACCGAATATACCCAACCGTTTTACAACAAGTAGATTTGGAATACGTAGATCGAGCTACCTGCCAAAACCTACCAGGAAACTACTCTAATGTATCAGATGACGGTATTTGCGCCGGATACTATTGGGGAGGTAAAGATAGCTGCCAAGGAGATAGCGGCGGTCCACTCATCGTTGATGATAACGGTATCAACAAATTGCTAGGCGTGGTCAGCTGGGGGGATGGATGTGCTCAACCAAACGCTTATGGTGTTTACGCCAACGTCGCTCATTTTCAACACAATGGATGGATAGATAGCCATCGCAATACTATCAGCTTCACTAAGTACCGAGATCTTCGTTTCGTTGAGCGAAAAGCGCAGCAAGAGACCTTTACTATTCGTAATGACGATACTATCCCATTCAACATCTACCAAAGCACAATATCATACGGAAGTACCATCGAGAAAAGCACTTGTACTGGTACCTTAAAGCCTTCGCAAAGCTGTCAAATTACCGTCGGCTACCAACCTAGCTATTCGGGATCAGAAACAACGATAGAGCTCTTTACCGATCATCCGAAACTGTCCAGACTCACAACAACTTTCGAGTATTCAGGTGTAGATAAAGCAAGCAGATCAGTGCGTAATGCCATTCCGCTAGCAGACGCAAATGTTTATACCGGTCAAAACGCTTGGACGGCTGAAAATGGTGAACTGCAATCAGCGGATATGGGAGCTTATCCTGGTGTATCTGAGCTGGTTTTGACCGATCTTCCGAAGGGCAAACTTACCATGGATCTCAAAGTAATGTCCGATGGTTTTGATTACTTGTTCATCTTAGTTAATGGTGAAATTTACGATAGCACCAACCAACTCCTCGATTATAAAGAGATCCAGATCGATCTTTACAAAGCATCTAATACGATAACGTTTGAATACGTCCAACACCCGTTTTCAAGTGGCATTTACAGCGCGCAAGCATTTGTTCGCAACATAAATATGTCAGTCAGCACAGATAATACGGGCGATGCTGGTAACGACGTTAATAAAAAGTCTAGTTCAGGCGGCAGTTTATCTATTGGCCTACTGGTGTTAATGGCTGCAGGTTCATTCGTACGACGCAAAAAAAGGTAACGAGATGAAACATAGACTCAAGATATTCCTACTTGGTTTGGGCACTATCAGTTTAACTGCATGTTCAGCAAACGCAGGACTGCAAACAAACCAGACGTCTGAGCACCAAGCAATGATGGTAGAGACTTATAGGACAAGTGAGAGTCAAATTTCATTTATCACAGAGTCTAACGGCTGCAGTAAGAACGATGATTTTAGCCTAAAAATAGAGCAAAGCTCACAGACAGAAGCTCTTATTACTATCGTTAGAGACAAGGCGGATCATTGTAAACGAATGCCGTTTGCCAAAACTTTTACACTGCCTTTAGATGAAGAGTTGAAAGGCAAAAAACTTTCCATTACCAACCCAAAAAGCAAGTCACTGGCTAAATAGTGATTCGCTTACGAAAGGGAGCCTCGGCTCCCTTTTTGCCTATCGCAACTCAGCAATTCTCACCCTAGCGTTTTACGCCTGCTCAGACTCCACAATACGCTTAAGTGAATGCGGGTGCAGCTTGATACAAATGCCTTGGTACTTAAACGCCACCGTTGGGTTGTTCAAGCGTTCGCCATCCCCTTTCGGGCTCGACAGTTTGATCTTCACACCCAGCTCTTCCAACTCATTAAAACGCGCCCCAAACGCTGGGTAAGTATGTTTCAAATCAGCAAGAAACTCGTCTGCAGTTTCGGTATGAGACGGAATAACAAACTCCACATGTTCCCAGCTTTCAGTTGGGTAGATTTTGCCTTCCGCAGGGTATGGCAGTTCCAGACACTCTATCTTCCAGCCACGGCTTTCTAACGCTTTGTCGAATTCAATAACAATAATCGGGCGACCGTTGATTTTCGCTTGTGAAATCACCTTACCGTATTGATTCCATGCTTCATGCGCGGCTTTTGCTGTTTCAGTATCATTAATTCGCAGCGCAATATGGTCAGCTTGAGCAAAGCTCAGATCCAGTTTTAACAGGGATGCAAGCTCTTCAATCTTCGCCATAAATGCATCCAGATCTTGGATCATCAATTTAGGCGCTAGGCGTTTTTCAACTAGTTGAGTCGTCATTGTGGTTCTCTTTTGGGGCGATTTATCTCATTACTCTGAGCGCAATAGTAAACGCAAACCAAACCACATTTCCATTCAATCGAAAAAGTATAAATTTCCCCAATTCCTCTCTGTATGAAAAGCAATAAAGTTGTTATCATTAGCCCCATTTTTGTGAACTCCAACAGAACTCGGCACTTACTTCGCCGAGTTCTTCGTCCTTGAATTGAAGGAAACGCGTGTGAATATCCAAGCACTTATTAATGACAAAGTATCTCAGGCTCTAGAAGCCGCTGGCGCACCTGCAGGCAGTCCTGCGGCAGTACGCCAATCAGCAAAGCCACAATTTGGTGACTACCAAGCAAACGGCGTAATGGGCGTTGCTAAAAAACTGGGTACTAACCCACGAGAATTTGCACAGAAAGTACTGGATGTTCTAGACCTAGATGGTATTGCGAGCAAGACAGAAATCGCTGGCCCTGGTTTCATCAACATTTTCCTAAGCGAAGAGTTCCTAGCAAAACAAGCGGAAGCAGCACTGGCTGACTCACGTCTTGGCGTTGCAGAAGACGAAGCTCAAACTATCGTTGCTGACTACTCTGCACCAAACGTTGCTAAAGAAATGCACGTTGGTCACCTACGTTCAACCATCATCGGTGATGCGGTAGTACGTACTCTTGAGTTCCTAGGTCACAAAGTGATCCGTGCGAACCACATCGGCGACTGGGGTACTCAGTTCGGTATGCTTATCGCAAACCTTGAGCGTGTACAACAAGAGTCTGGCGAAGTTTCTATGGAACTTGCGGACCTTGAAGGCTTCTACCGCGAATCGAAAAAGCTGTACGACGAAGATGAAGACTTCGCAGTAAAGGCGCGAAACTACGTTGTGAAACTGCAAAGCGGTGACGAGTACTGTGCAGAAATGTGGAAAAAACTCGTTGATGTAACCATGATCCAAAACCAGCGCAACTACGACCGTCTAAACGTGTCACTGACTCGTGACGACGTGATGGGCGAGAGCATGTACAACGACATGCTTCCTAAGATCGTTGCAGACCTAAAAGAACAAGGTCTTGCCGTTGAAGATGATGGCGCGCAAGTTGTATTCCTAGATGAATACAAGAACAAAGATGGCGAACCAATGGGCGTTATCGTTCAAAAACGCGATGGCGGTTTCCTATACACAACAACAGACATCGCATGTGCAAAATATCGTTATGAAGAGCTAAGCGCAGACCGTGTGCTTTACTTCATCGACTCACGTCAACACCAGCACCTAATGCAAGCTTGGACAATTGTTCGTAAAGCAGGCTACGTGCCAGAGTCAGTATCTCTTGAGCACCACGCGTTCGGCATGATGCTTGGTAAAGATGGTAAGCCATTCAAGACTCGTGCGGGTGGTACCGTTCGCCTTGCCGACCTTCTAGATGAAGCAGAAGTTCGTGCAGCACAACTGATCGAATCTAAAAACCCTGAGCTAGATGCGGAAGAAAAAGAGAAGATCTCTAAAACAGTTGCAATGGCAGCGGTTAAATACTCTGACTTATCTAAACACCGTACGACTGACTACGTGTTCGATTGGGACAACATGTTAGCGTTTGAAGGTAACACAGCACCATACATGCAATATGCATACACTCGCGTAGCTTCTATTTTCGCTAAAGCTGGTGTTGCTATGGACGCTCTCCAAGGCGACATCAAAATCACTGATGAGAAAGAGAAAGCACTTATTGCTAAACTTATGCAGTTCGAAGAAGCGGTTCAATCTGTCGCTCGCGAAGGCCAACCGCACATCATGTGTAGCTACCTATTCGAACTAGCAGGTCAGTTCTCTAGTTTCTACGAAGCGTGCCCTATCCTAGTTGCTGAAGACGAAGCTGTGAAACAAAGCCGTCTGAAACTAGCTGCGCTAACAGCGAAGACCATCAAGCAAGGTCTGTCTCTACTAGGTATTGATACTCTAGAGCGTATGTAATCCGCTTTTACGTAGGTAGCTTAAGTAGCACAAGCTAAATGATGACAAAGGTTGACGTGAAAGCGTCAACCTTTTGTTTTATCTGGCGTATACTGATGTCATTCAATTCAAATCGGACAACATAATGAGTTTTGAACTGCACCCTCAACTGGCAAAAGACACCACCGTTATCGGCCACTTCCCACTGTGTGTGGCGCTTCTGCATAAAGATAACGCCGTGCCATGGGTTATCTTGGTCCCTAAACGTGCAAACCTAAAAGAGCTTCACCACTTGCCAATGCAAGAACAGCAACAGTTTTTGCTAGAGTCTCAAGCGGTAAGCCAAGCACTGGAAGCAACATTCCGTCCAGACAAGCTAAACCTTGGTGCGCTAGGTAATATGGTGCCACAGCTGCACATTCACCATATTGCTCGCTTCAAAGATGACGTAGCATGGCCGGGACCGGTTTGGGGTAACACCAAAGGTGAATTCCGTACAGAAGAAGAGCAAAACGAATTGCTTGGTCGCATTAAAAATGTGCTGTCACTGAGTTCTATTTTCCAAAAAGCATAAGCACTGCTAGCGAAAATAATTCGCCTTTGAATACGGCTGAAATAGACAGAGAAAGATTAATACGTATTTGTAACAATCTTTCTCATTTTTCTGGGATTATCACTAAAATAAAACTTGTTTAGACTACCAGCTCAGTTAGAGAGGGTCATCATGAAACAAGTCTTCAACACATTCCGATACGTCAGCTGGATCGCCATTATCTGTTCTATGGCTGCTTCATTCTTGCTTTTTCTTATGGGTGCAGCAAAAACCTATTCGGCATTTGCGGTCTTCATTCTCAATCAAACACCTCCAGAAGCACTCGCACATTTAGATAAAGCAGACATCGCGATCGCTTATTTGATCAAGTCACTGGATACGTTTCTTGTCGCACTAGTTTTGTTCATCTTTGCTCACGGCATCTACACACTATTTATTTCCAATAAAGCTAAAGCGAAAACACAAGAGCAGTCGGTTTTGCATTGGATCAGAACCCCAAACATCGGCCATCTAAAAAACATTTTGGCTGAAGTCATCATCGTGATCTTGTTTGTGAAGTTCTTAGAGCTCGTGCTGATTAACTTCGACAGCTTAGATTGGACGATCTTAACATTACCTATTTCGATTTTAGTTTTAAGTCTTGGTTTAAAGTTCCTAGAGTTAGGCGCGACTAAACACTCTGAAGAACATTAATTTCGCTGTATTCACAAACAATAACCAGCAAAATAAAAGCCGCATCATTGCTGATGCGGCTTTGTCGTTTTTACGTGATAATTTTTAGGTGACTAATTTTGATAGTCGCTACATGGTGACTGTCAGAGACAAACCATCTTGTTTAGTCACTGAGTAGCGAACACGAGTCACGTCATGAGCTTTATTAGTGTCGACTAGGCGGCTAATTTTGCCCTTCTTAATCCACACGTTTAACATCGCGTCGGCGCCATCTTCACTCATCCCAAACTGTTTAGCCAGATCTGACTGGGAGACGGTTCCTTTGTCTGCAATGTATTGATAAAGCTCTTTTAAAATCATGCTACTTGCGCCTCTAATGCACCGTTTTGTTTCTTACCAACTTGTTTGAACACACGGTATGTGCCAAAGAAGATAGCTACGATCACAGCCATCCAAATACCACTTGTTACTGGGCTATCTGCGAAATGCGTCAATTGGTTGTAGAACGTCGCACATAGGTAAGCCAAGCCCATTGTCCAAACCGCGATAAAGCGTGCGAACTTATGACCAAACTCACGTACGTAAGCACCCATCGCCGCCACACAAGGAGTGTACAGTAGGATAAAGATTAGGTAAGCAAATGCGGCATTACCAGAAGCAAACTGCGATTTGATGTTACCGAAGATAGAAGCATCGACTTCTTGCTCTTCTGCAACGGCATTTGAGTCAGTTAAGTCACCCACTTCAATACCTAGTGGATCTGAGTAGCTCAAACCGGCTAGGTTTTCAGGGATACTCATTACTGCCTCTTCTAGGCTGCCCATTAGATCAAATTCTGCGTCTTCACCGTCGCTTGGCGTAGTGTATAGACTGTTCAGCGTACCAACTACCGCCTCTTTTGCGAAGATACCAGTAATGATACCTACGGTCGCTGGCCAGTTGTCTTCTTGAACACCGATTGGTGAGAATACTGGAGTCACAACTTGCGCTGCTTTAGAAAGCACAGAGTTTTCGCTGTCTTCGTTACCAAAACTGCCATCAGTCCCCAATGAGTTGAAGAAACTCAGAATAGCAACAACGATAACGATGGTTTTACCTGCACCAAGTACAAAGCGCTTTAGCTTTTGCCAAGTTTTGATCACCACGTTTTGTAGCGTCGGAAGCTCGTAATCTGGCATTTCCATCAATAGGCTATCGCTGCTACCTGGGTAAAGCGTGTGCTTAAGGAAAAGACCTGTGAAGATCGCTGCCACAATACCAAGTAGGTAAAGTGCGAATACAATGTTCTGGCCAGAACCTGGGAAGAATGCCGCAGCGAATAGCGCGTATACAGGCAGACGAGCACCACATGACATAAATGGTGCCATAGAGGCAGCCAGTTTACGCTCACGTTCTTGGTCTAGAGTACGAGTTGCCATGATTGACGGTACGTTACAGCCAAAACCAAGAACCAACGGTACAAATGCTTTGCCCGGTAGACCGATCTTCTGCATCACTTTATCTAGTACGAATGCTGCGCGAGCCATGTAACCTGAGCTCTCAAGTACCGCTAGGAACAGGTACAAACACGCGATAACCGGAATGAAGGTTGCAACCGTCTGGATACCACCACCGATACCATCAGCAAGAACCGTCACTAACCACACAGGCAAATGACCGTCTAACAAGTGGTGACCACCATCAACCAACAATGCGCCCACACCAATGTCAAAAAAGTCGATAAATGCACTACCGATGTTAATCGAGAACATAAACATCAGGTACATAACAACAAAGAAGAAAGGAATTCCAATCCACTTGTTCAAAATAAACTGGTCGAGTCTTTCAGTCACACTACGACTTAACTTGCCTTCGCTTCGGCGAACTTTTTTACACTGTTCATGCAGATGCGTGTACTTAGTATCCGCGACATGCAAATCGATATCCAAATCTAACGTCGTAATGACTTCCAAGACTTTGCTTCTATCAATATCAGAAAGACTATTGAGCACCATTGTGTCTTTTTCAAGCGCACGAATCGCTAGTGCACGATGAGCGACGGTTTGGTCGTTAAAAAGTGCGGAAACCGTTTGAATTGCCGACTCCATCTTCTCACCGTAATGCAAAGACAATTCCTTAAGTGGCACTCCTTGAACGATGGATTTATGGAGCTTTTCTTTAAACTCTGCCACTTGAGTTTTATCGGTTGCAGATAAACAGACAACCGGACAACCTAACGTTTTCTCAAGCTCTGCAACGTTAATCATCTGACGTTCACGCTTTAGCGCATCCATCTTGTTGAGGACAACAATCATAGGGCGACCAAGTTCGCGAAGTTGCAGCGTCATATATAAGCTGCGCTCTAAACTTGTAGCATCCACCACGTTAATAATGAGATCAGCAGGATGAGTTAGGACCGCACGCGATGCGATGGATTCATCAATACTATTACTATCATTACCACTGTCTAATGAGTAAATACCCGGAAGGTCAGTGAGCAAAAACTCATCCCCAGCATGCTTGAATTGTCCCGTTTTCTTTTCAACCGTGACGCCTGCCCAGTTACCAACTTGCTGTTTTGCGCCAGTTAAACCATTAAATAGCGTCGTTTTACCACTATTAGGGTTACCTACGGTTAGCACTTGATATTGCATTACACTCGCTCCACTTCAATTTTCTGAGCAATTGTTTCTCGCAATGCGACAGACACACCACGGACTTCGACTTGTAAAGGATCGCCCATTGGCGCACGTCGAATCACTTTGACTTCTGTATTGGGAAGCAGCCCCATTACCATGAGTTTCTTTCTGATATCTGATGAAAGACCATCTAACAACCGAATCGTCACCGTATCGCCAGGATTAATCTCTGATAACTTCATAGTGGCCCTTAAGAGTATTGCTAATGAGAAATATTATTATTTAATAAGTTTAGGTTGCCAATATTACTCCCCTATACCCCTTCAATCCTTGTGTGAAATCAAAGATTCCGTAAATGTTTTCACGCTTTCAAACGTTAACTTCGTAAATTTCCTCTCGTTATTTACGTCAAAATTAACAATTAAAAATGACACCTAACGAAACAAAAATGTCACAAACCAAGACAGAAAACAAAAAATTCAAATTAAAACAATGGGTTAAGTAAAAAGCCAAACGTTGTCGCTTTTCTCATATAAATATGGCGTTATTTTTATAAGAAAAATAAGTAACCTCTCGTATAGTTACTCCATCGAGAGGGCAACCTCTCTAATAAATTCCAGAGGTGGCATGGCAACATGTCACTCCGGCAGCAAGCGAAGGTGTCCTTGGCACCCGTGGTATAGTCCCCCCGGCTATACCACGATATTTTTTTCACCTCTTTCAAAACTTCTTTACCTTATCCATCTTTTCAACACAGTTTTCGTTTTCACGAATGTCGCATACCATCACTCCCCCAAATGAACAACGCTCTTTTGATACAGCAATACAACTGTCATTTATTTGTTGCAACTATCAGTAAATCATTCTCTTGAAGCCATTTATGCTTATTGCTATGAACATCGCGACTAACAGATAGAACGTGATCGTGCTTACGTGTTGAGAATGGATTTGTAGGCTAGATGTGATGAAGAAACAATGAAACTTACTGCGTTAGCAACTGCAGCAATAATAGAGCACTGTATGCAGCTCCCCAGCATCTTAACTATTAACTAGGGAGCGTATAATGAAGGTTTTCTAGTTAATTTCTTGGCTTTCTTGAGTCAAAGCAAACTTGGAAGGGGGCAAACCAAAATGCAGCTTAAACTTTTGGCTAAAGTAAGATGGATCATTAAAGCCACAGTTAAAGGCGACTTCACTGATTTTCTCACCCGCCAATAACTTTTCACACGCCGTTTCCAAACGAACCTCTGTGACATAGTCTTTTAACGTTCTTGACGAGGCAGATTTAAAACGTCTCTGCAAAGAGCGTTCAGACATATACAGCATTTTAGCGGCTGACGCAGTGCCAAATTCAGGATCATGGTAATGCTCTGCCACTAATTGATAGACTTTTTGCAACCACTCTTTCTCTGGTGTGACTTGATCTTCTGCAATAGTTACAGGATTGAGTTCTTGCTGCGGTTCATCCAGATAACTCCTTTCCTTCGCAGATGGCCATGTAATCTCGACTTTGTTTTGAGCATCAGAAGAGAAGACAGCCAAATAACCACCACTCGTTGTCACTAGTTGGGCAAGGTGGTCAATACTCAACTCAGAGTGATTTAAGTTAGATGGAAGCCCAGTCGCGACTTTATTAGGTAATTGCGTCCCGTAATCAAGAAAGCTCAATGACACAATATCATGCCCCTTTTCTAGCATAATTCTAACCGTTTGACCCCGGAAAGAGCGCTTGATGATATTGGCAAAAATGCTATTGAAAATAACATCAAGATTAAAGCTTTCCAGAGCAACCCGGCTCTGCTTACTCTCATCTTCTAGCTCTACCAAAATACCCGCTTTTGCAAAGTCATCTTGCCATACATCAACCACTGACTGAGTTATCTGACTCAAGTTGTAGTTCTGACTCCCACCACTTACATCACTTGGAACGCTTTTGAGTTCATTTAACTGCCAATTCGTTTTAGCCAAATGATCCTCCGTCGCAGTATCGAGAGGCATAGGTAGTTTCGCCACAATAAAGTCGACGCTTGATTTTATGGATAGAGCTACATGGTCTACGAGTAGGTTTCTAACTTGAATCTGTTTACGTAATTGCTGGTTGCTCGTAAGCAACACTCTACTTTGATGTCTTAACTGATTCGTTTTGAGAGTCACTTGAGCTGCTAGATCACGGTTAGCCTGTACAACGTAGCGAGAGCGCCAGAAAACAAGTAATGCGACGACCGCAATACTAGCTACGACAAAGCCTAAAATAGCAAATCGCGATAGATACCAAGGATGAAGGACGATAAAGTGAGATTCTAAACCAACGACTCCAGTGGCAACTTGAGACTCATTACTGACCTGCAAGTGATATTCACCGGAACTAAGGTGCTCGAGTGTCAGTTGGCCCCCCTCTAACGTTTGCCATGGGTCATCGTTGTTCAATCGATAGTACAAATTTTGACTGTCTGGTTTTGGCATCACACCGAATAAAAAACTCAGCGAAGATCCATATGGCAGTGTGATCCCATTCAGATCGGCACTACCAACTTGCAGAACTTCATTTTCAAGCACAACTTGGCTAACAATAAACTTAGACTCTGGGGGATTAGATACAAGCAGCTTGGATGCTTCTGCTTTTACGAGTCCGTACTTCGACCCCAGAACAAGCTCTCGCTCACCAATTTCTGTCTGCTGTATAACGCTACAAATACCAGGGAGGAACTCATTGTTCATTAAGCCTGATGACGATGAGTAATGTTTCACTAACTCACCCGAAAGGTGGTAATAGCTTAAACCAACAGAGGAAGCTAACCATACACCTTGCCTGTCTCTGATCAAGCAAGCAGGTCTGGCGTTGGGCTCACTCATTTCAACAACACGTTTTTCATCGCTTCGTGTATCTGTTTTAAACACACCATAAGATGAAGCAAACCACTGGCTGCCATCAACCGCCGTGGTCATGTCTAATGATTCACCAAACTTTTCTGAAAAACGGATAAACTGGATGTTGTCATTACTGTATTGGTATACGCCATGATCGGTGCCTATTAATAGGGCATCTTCAGTATCATATAGGCGCGTAACCTTAGCAGGCAAATACTGACTTACTAGCCACTCACTTCCAAAGTTTCGTACGCTTTGTGCAGCAGTATCAACATTGTAAAGATGGTATCCGCTTGATACCCAAAGACGGTCATCACCATCAACGGTCACATGCTCTACTGCATGTCCAGCCATAACCTGTAAATAAGGAAATGTAATCTTGTTGAGACCATTTAGCTCAAATATTTCCAGCCCTTTTGAGGTTGCAAGCCACAGCATGCCGTTTTGAAACGCAAATTCATTGATCTGCGACTCCAACTCTAAGACTTGGTTAATCCCACTCTTTCCTGAACGATAAATCTTTCGGTCATCAGCAAACCAAAGCGCACCATCAGGACCTTCAATAGTTTGCCGAATTCGTCCTGACAGGGTGTGTGAGTCATAACTACTAAAGGTCACTCGTTCAAATTTTTTACTAAATAGCGAGTAATAACGAATACCTTGGTTAGTCGCAATCCACATCCCTCCCATATTGTCGCTCAACAACGAATAAATCTTCGTGTTATCTAACTCTAACTCAAGAAAACTTGCAGGCGCGACTTCGGTGACCTCACCTGAAAAAAATGAGTACAAATAAAGGCCATGCTCTGTCCCCACCCAATACTCTTGATTTGTCTCTGCGAATGTCAAAACATGTGAGCCGCCAATTCTAATCACTTCTTTATCAGGCTGGTAAATGTTGAAAATTAAAGCGCCACGCAATGTACCTATCAAAATTTCTCTTCGCGTGTGTGAATAATAGACTTTCTCAATGTAGTTTTGACCTGAGGCAGCGACATGGTCAAACTTATCACCTTCAGAAAGATAGAAGCCGGAAGTCGTTGCTAGTGCCCACTTCGTTTCAACTAGCACCGCATCATTAATGTAAACGTAGCTATTATTACTATGTTGATAGAGCTGCAATAGAGAGAAAGAGTTTAACTCGCTAGTGTCGATATTGTAGGTATAGAAATGCGCGCCATCACTCACCCAAATATAGTTCTTTGAAGACCCTATTTTTCTTATTTGTGAGCCTGGATTTAAACTAAAGACTAAACGTCGCTCCTGATTTGGATAAGTTCGATAGACCTCATTTTCAATAAAGGTCCAAAAAGCACCTTTATGATAGGCCAACTGCTTGGCCGACGTTTGTAGGAAGCTACCTGATTTAGGCAATATAGTTTGACCATCGTAAAACAGGACTCTCCCGTGTACGTCATGAATCCACAAACCGCCCTTTTCACCCAAGAACAACTTTTTAGCCGCGATAAAAGTACCCTTTGCCTGAGTTGGCAAAGGGTAAAAGATTGCATTTGCATTATGAAGCGCAAATGCTTGGTAGGATAAGACAAAGCCCAACAGAGCAAGGGCTAATTGGCGTAGCAAGACGAAAACCTTTTGTATCAATTTGTGCTCTGAAAGTGACCGTTCATCGTTTGTAAAACATGGATTGATACGGTTATTTTGAGCTGATAATTATTGGTAATGATATCTCAATTACTTTCTGAGAAAAGGCTCGCCTTACCAAAGGTTGTAATTCTTACTACTGGATCACGTTAAAAAGACTACTCCTACATTACGACAGCACTTAATCTGACTTTTTGTTCAAGCATTGCTCAAAACTATTCGCCATATTGTTGAGAAAAGTAAAGTAACTGCCAGGTTTTGCTTCAATTGTACTCCCTAACGGGTCAAGCTCGCCTTTAGCGACATCATTGCCTCTCATTACGCTCTGAACGACAGCCGGGGTAAACTGAGGTTCAGAAAATACACAAGCCACATCTCCACCACTTAGCTTTTGACGAATTTGAATTAAGGTCTTCGCTCCTGGCTTGCGTTCTGGGCTCACAGTAAAATGCCCCATTTGATTTAGTTCATAACGATCTTCGAAATAACCGTAAGCATCATGGAATACAAAGTAACCTTTGTTTTTTACTGGTGCCAGCTTCTGCTTTATCTGTTGGTCAGTGTCTTTTAGCTCGAGTTCAAACTTTTTGAGGTTCGCTTGATATTGAGCTGCATTTTCCGGATCAAGTGATACAAGTTGATTCACAACAGCCTTGGCCACTTGTTGTGCTTGGCTTACACCTAGCCAAAAGTGCGGATCATGTGAGCCATGATCGTGCCCATCATGGTCATGGTTGTGCTCACTATCAAATTCACGCAATTCTAGATTTGGAATTTGACTAATAGTCAAAGTATTCGATCTATCCGAAACAACTTTCTCTAGAAACGGTTCAAGATCATGTCCGTACCAGATAACCAAATCAGCCGAAGCGACCTTTTTAACATCCGATGGACGCAAAGCATAGTCATGGGGTGATGTGTTAGACTGCAATAGCACGTCTGGTGAAGTTACTCCTTGAGTAAGCTCTGTTACTAACAGCTGAATAGGTTTGATACTCGTCAGTACCGTTACCGCCTGTGCTGGCAGTGTTAACATTGCTGAGGCAGCAAGAATTAATGCTCTTTTCATAGTTTTACTTGGGATATGGCGTGGAAAGTGAGATAATGTTACATTATAACATTATTGATTTGCAAATGAGTTTCATTCATGTCTTCCTTAGTCCATCTTGAGCAGTTATGCGTCGAGTTCGATGGCCGCAGAGTTCTCGATAACATTAGTATGGAATTAGAAAAGGGCAAAATAACTACCCTAATTGGTCCCAATGGAGCGGGAAAATCAACGTTAGTCAAAGTTATCTTAGGTCTTCAAAAGCCGACTAGCGGCAAGTTGAACCGACAAAGAAAACTGAAAATTGGTTACGTTCCTCAAAAGTTGAAGCTCAATGACTCCCTTCCATTGAATGTAACCCGCTTCCTAAATTTAGCAGGAAAATACAGTAAGCAGGAGTGCATTGATGCATTAAGGCTTGTTGGCGCTGAACATTTACTTAATAGTAATATGCATCGCTTATCCGGTGGTGAAAACCAACGAGTGTTACTGGCGCGCGCTCTGCTTCAGCGTCCTCAGCTATTAGTATTAGACGAACCAGCTCAGGGTGTGGATATCCAAGGTCAAATCGATCTCTATGACTTAATTGAGAGCATTCGTCACCGCTTTGATTGTGGCGTATTTATGGTATCGCATGACTTACATTTAGTGATGGCGAAAACGGACGATGTTATTTGTCTGCATCACCATGTTTGCTGCTCAGGTTCACCTGCCACTATTACTCAGCACCCTTCTTACATCGCGCTATTTGGCAATGCAGCGAGAGAATCTCTCGCGTTTTATCATCACGACCATGAGCACCATCATCACGATTTATCCGGAACGCCAGTAAGCGGTGATGCGACATCATGCTCCCACCATAAACACGGACATCACCATCATGATTGAGTTTCTCCTACCTTCTATTCTTGCTGGTATTGGTATCGCGATCATTGCCGGTCCACTTGGGTCATTTGTCGTTTGGCGTAAAATGGCTTACTTCGGAGATACCCTAGCTCATGCATCGTTAATGGGCCTAGCGCTGGGCTTCTTGCTCAACGTAAATCTCTACCTTGCGCTACTCGTCTGCTGTTTAGCTCTGGCCGTTTTGCTTGTCACTCTGCAAAAGCAACAACTTGTGGCTACAGACACGTTGTTAGGTATCTTGGCACACAGTGCACTCTCTATCGGTTTAGTATCGGTTAGCTTTTTGGAAAACGTGCGCGTCGATTTAATGAGCTACCTATTTGGGGACTTACTTGCCGTCTCTCCACAAGATCTGATGTTTATTTACGCAGGTGTTGTTGCGGTGAGTGCGTGTTTGTACGTCTTCTGGCGCCCACTGCTTTCTAGCACTGTTAGTGAAGAACTTGCCGCTGTTGAGGGCGTGAATACAGACTTAGTTCGATTGGTGTTAATGCTAATGGTGGGTGTAGTAATCGCAGTAGGTATGAAGTTCGTTGGCGCGTTGATCATGACTTCGCTCCTAATTATCCCAGCAGCAACAGCACGTAAAGTCTCTTCATCACCAGAGCAAATGGCATTGTTCGCATCTATTATTGGCTCAGTGGCAGTACTGATGGGGCTTAGCCTATCATGGCACTTCGATACACCGGCCGGCCCTTCTGTAGTGATCAGCGCAACATCCTTATTTATGCTGAGCCAGCTGATTAAAAGCAAAGCATAATCGCATTGAGCATTAAACGCGAAAGACCTTGCTAACAACAAACATAAACCCACGGAAACGGAAAAAGAAAAGCCTGCGAAGTCGCAGGCTTTTTAATACTTATTAAGTAGTGTGGTCGATTACCAACCCGTCACTTCACGTAGACCTTGGCCAATCTCTGCTAGAGATTTCACAGTTTTAACGCCAGCCGCTTCTAGTGCAGCGAACTTGTCTTCAGCAGTACCTTTACCACCAGAGATAATCGCACCAGCATGGCCCATACGCTTACCAGGAGGCGCAGTTACACCAGCAATGTAAGAAACCACTGGCTTCGTTACATTTTCTTTAATGTATGCTGCTGCTTCTTCTTCTGCAGTACCACCGATCTCACCGATCATAACGATCGCTTCTGTCTCAGGGTCTTCTTGGAACAGTTTTAGGATATCAATGAAGTTTGAACCCGGGATTGGGTCACCACCGATACCAACACAAGTAGACTGGCCGAAACCTTCGTCAGTGGTTTGTTTAACTGCTTCGTAAGTTAGAGTACCGCTACGAGATACAATACCTACTTTGCCTTTCTTGTGGATGTGACCAGGCATGATACCGATCTTACACTCATCAGGAGTGATAACGCCCGGACAGTTAGGACCAATCATGCGAACGCCAGTTTCTTCTAGCTTCACTTTCACGTCGATCATATCTGTAGTAGGGATACCTTCAGTAATCGTTACGATTAGCTCGATACCCGCGTCAATCGCTTCTAGGATTGCATCTTTACAGAAAGGAGCTGGTACGTAGATGACTGTCGCTGTTGCACCAGTCGCTTCTACTGCTTCGCGAACTGTGTTGAATACAGGAAGACCTAGGTGAGTTTGGCCGCCTTTACCTGGAGACACACCACCAACCATTTGCGTACCGTATGCGATAGCTTGCTCTGAGTGGAAAGTACCTTGACCACCAGTGAACCCCTGACAGATTACTTTAGTGTCTTTGTTAATTAATACAGACATTATTTAGCCTCCGCAGCATCAACAACTTTCTGAGCAGCATCAGTTAGCGACTCAGCAGCAATGATATCAACATCAGAATTAGCAAGAACTTCGCGACCTAGGTCAGCGTTAGTACCTTCAAGACGAACAACAACAGGTACGCTTACGCCTACCTCTTTAACCGCACCGATAATACCTTCTGCGATCATGTCACAACGTAC
This sequence comes from Vibrio sp. Vb1980, assembly GCF_033338615.1. Classification (NCBI taxonomy): domain Bacteria; kingdom Pseudomonadati; phylum Pseudomonadota; class Gammaproteobacteria; order Vibrionales; family Vibrionaceae; genus Vibrio; species Vibrio sp. Vb1980. The sequence goes on along the minus strand of NZ_JAWOSZ010000010.1, from coordinate 72,456 downwards.
AATACCACCAAAGATGTTAACAAGTACCGCTTTCACATTGTCATCAGATAGGATGATCTTGAATGCTTCAGCAACACGCTCTTTCGTCGCGCCGCCACCTACATCTAAGAAGTTAGCTGGTTTGCCGCCGTGTAGGTTTACGATATCCATCGTACCCATTGCTAGGCCTGCACCGTTAACCATACAGCCAACGTTACCGTCTAGTGCTACGTAGTTCAGCTCCCACTGAGCTGCGTGTGCTTCACGCTCATCTTCTTGTGAAGGATCGTGCATTTCACGAAGCTTAGGCTGACGATACAGTGCGTTTGAGTCGATGTTGATCTTACCGTCAAGACATAGCAAGTTGCCTTCGCCAGTAATCACAAGTGGGTTGATCTCTAGCAGAGCAAGATCGTACTGAGAGAACATAGTGCCAAGACCCATAAAGATCTTAACGAATTGTTTGATTTGGTCGCCTTCAAGACCAAGTTTGAACGCTAGCTCACGACCTTGGTAAGCTTGTGGACCTACTAGTGGGTCAATTGCTGCTTTGTGGATGAGTTCTGGCGTTTCTTCCGCAACTTTTTCAATTTCCACACCACCTTCGGTAGAAGCCATGAAAACGATCTTACGGCTAGCACGGTCAACTACCGCACCTAGGTATAGTTCGTTCGCAATATTTGAAGCTTCTTCAACAAGGATTTTTGTTACTGGCTGACCGTTAGCGTCAGTTTGGTAAGTCACTAGGTTTTTACCTAACCACTTCTGTGCAAACTCTTTAACGCCTTCTTTTGTATCGTGTAGCTCTACGCCACCCGCTTTACCACGGCCACCAGCGTGAACCTGACATTTAACTACTTTCTTGGCTGTACTAATACGGCCTGCGGCTTCAAAAGCTTCTTGTGGTGTATCACACGCGTAGCCTTCTGGCACAGGCAAACCGAATTCTGCAAACAGCTGTTTGGCTTGGTATTCATGCAAATTCATTTCGATATTCCGTTTGTTTTTCCCTTAAGGGATTTATTATTTCCATAACGCTGCAGTCTTGGCTGCTTGTACGTCTGTAGGGTCTTCTCAAATCAATCCTTCATCATGAGTTCTCATACTGAAGGATTCAAATGAAGGCCAAACGTTGAGCTAGTCTAGCCATTGAAATTTTTAACGTCTAGCTACCTACGATAACTAGACGTTTTAGCGATATTAAACGTCTAATAGGAGACGTGCTGGGTCCTCTAGTAACTCTTTAATCGTTACTAGGAAGCCAACTGATTCACGACCATCAATTAGGCGGTGATCGTAAGATAACGCTAGGTACATCATCGGCAAGATTTCAACTTTGCCATCCACTGCCATCGGACGCTCTTGGATCTTATGCATACCAAGAATCGCTGATTGAGGTGGGTTGATGATTGGTGTAGACATTAGTGAACCGAACACACCACCGTTTGTGATAGTGAAGTTACCGCCCATTAGCTCGTCTACCGTTAGCTTGCCATCACGACCTTTAATAGCCAGCTCTTTGATGCCTTTTTCAACATCAGCGAAACCAAGCTTGTCACAGTCTTTTAGGACAGGTGTAACTAGACCACGTGGAGTTGATACCGCCATGCTAATGTCGAAGTAGTTGTGGTAAACAATGTCATCGCCATCAATCGAAGCATTTACTTCTGGGTAACGCTTAAGCGCTTCTGTTACTGCTTTCACGTAGAAAGACATGAAGCCCAAACGAATACCGTGACGCTCTTCGAACTGATCTTTGTACTGCTTACGAAGGTCCATGATTGGTTTCATGTTCACTTCGTTAAACGTCGTTAGCATTGCCGTGTTGTTCTTCGCTTCTAGCAGACGGTTAGCGACTGTCTTACGAAGGCGAGTCATTGGAACACGCTTCTGACTGCGAGCCGCTGCCGGCACGTCAACCACTGCTGGCGAGTCTTCTTTTGACGCAGATTTAGCGTTCGCAAGATGCGCTTCAATATCTTCACGCGTAATACGACCACCAACACCAGTGCCTTTCACTTGGCTTGCTTCTAAGCCATGTTCAGCCAACAAACGGCGCACTGCTGGGCTTAATGCGTCATTACTTTCTTCGCTAAGCGCAGCTTTGTGACGCTTATCAGGAGATGCTTCAGTACCTTCTGTTTTGTCTGCAGTTGGTTCACCTGCAACTGCGCCTGGCTTCAATTTAGCAATGATTTGTTTAGAAAGTACTGTCGCACCTTCTGCTTCAACAATAGCTTCTAAAACGCCAGCTTCCGGAGCTGGAACTTCTAGCACAACTTTGTCTGTTTCGATGTCAACCAAAACCTCGTCACGCTCTACTGCGTCGCCTGGTTGTTTGTGCCATGTCGCTACGGTTGCATCAGCAACTGATTCAGGTAAATCTGGAACCAGAATTTCAATTGTCATATCTGTTTCTTCCTTTAACTTCTAATTCTTAATTCGAAGTTTTTGAGTTCACGTTCAGAGCGTCTTCAACCAACGCTTTTTGTTGTTTCAAGTGCACCGACATGTAGCCAACTGCTGGCGAAGCAGAAGCTGGGCGACCTGCGTATTTAAGATTTGCACCTGCAGGAATAGCGGCACGGAAGTTATGTTGGCTACAGTACCAAGCACCTTGGTTCTGAGGTTCTTCCTGACACCACACGAAGTCTTCAACGTTAGTGTATTGAGCAATTGCTGCTTGTACTTCTTCCATTGGGAATGGGTAAAGCTGTTCAATACGCACGATAGCAACATCGTCTTGCTCGTTGTTACGGCGCTGCTCTAGTAGGTCAAAGTAAACCTTACCAGCACAGAACACGACACGTTTCACTTTGCTTGGTTCTAAATCATCTACTTCTGGAATTGCAGATTGGAATGTACCATCCGCCAAGTCTTCAATCGTTGAAGTACATAGAGGGTGGCGCAGCAAAGATTTCGGCGACATAACAATGAGAGGTCGACGCATTGGGCGTACAACCTGACGACGAATCATGTGGTACACCTGAGCCGGTGTTGAAGGAACCACAACCTGCATATTTTGCTCAGCACAAAGCTGAAGGTAACGCTCTAAACGTGCAGATGAGTGCTCAGGGCCTTGACCTTCATAACCATGAGGTAGAAGCATAGTAAGACCGCACAAACGCGCCCACTTTTGCTCGCCTGACGAGATAAACTGGTCGATAACAACTTGTGCACCGTTGGCAAAATCACCAAACTGTGCTTCCCAGATAGTTAAACCACCTGGTTCGGCTGTTGCGTAACCGTATTCAAACGCCAACACAGCTTCTTCTGACAATACTGAGTCAAAGACTTGGAATGGCCCTTGGTTGTCATGAATATTCGCTAATGGAATGTAAGTGCTTGCATCGGTTTGGTTATGAAGAACCGAGTGACGGTGGAAGAAAGTACCACGACCCGAGTCCTGACCAGAAAGACGAATACGCTTGCCATCGTCAACCAATGTAGCATACGCCAATGTTTCAGCCATACCCCAGTCAATGGCTTTTTCACCGGTCATCATTGCTAGACGATCGTTGTATAGCTTATTAACACGGCTTTGCAGTTTATGGCTTTCTGGGTACTGACACAGACGATTGCCTAGCTCAATAAGGCGTGTCTTGTCGTATTTTGAATCCCACTCCATATCCCATTCGTGCCCTAAGTAAGGGGACCAGTCTACAGAGTGCAACGCCATTGGACGCCATTCTTTAACAACCACTTCACCGCGATCTAATGCATCGCGATACTCATTGACTAACTGAGTCGCTGTCTCGATATCTGATTCATTTTTATCGATCAGAACATCTGCATACAATTTGCGTGGTGTAGGATGCTTTTTGATTTTCTGGTACATCAAAGGCTGAGTCGCATTTGGCTCATCCGCCTCATTGTGGCCGTGGCGACGGTAACATACAAGATCGATCACGACATCGCGCTTGAACTCGTTACGGTAATCCAATGCAATGCGAGTAACAAAAGCAACTGCTTCTGGGTCATCTGCATTTACATGGAAAATTGGCGCCTGCACCATCTTCGCGATATCGGTACAGTACATCGTAGAACGCGTGTCACGAGGATTAGACGTCGTAAAGCCTACTTGGTTGTTGATGACGATACGTACCGTACCACCAACTTGGAACCCACGAGCAAGAGACATGTTGAACGTTTCGGCAACCACACCCTGACCAGCGATTGCAGAATCACCGTGGATGGTGATAGGAAGCACTTTGCTACCTTGATTATCACCCAAGCGATCTTGACGTGCTCGAACTGAGCCCATGACTACTGGGTTTACGATTTCTAGGTGCGACGGGTTAAATGCAAGTGCTAAGTGAACATCACCGCCAGGAGTCGCAAAATCAGCAGAGAAACCTTGGTGATATTTCACATCACCCGTACCCCAAGTTTCGTCGTGTTTACCGGCGAACTCATCAAACAGGTCTTGAGGTTTCTTACCAAGTACGTTCACCAGCATGTTCAAACGACCGCGGTGAGCCATACCGATAACCACTTCACGCATTCCACTTGTACCCGCATGACGGATCAACTCTTTCGTCATCGGAATCAGCGCATCACCACCTTCTAAAGAGAAACGTTTTGCACCTGGGAATTTCGCCCCGAGGTAACGCTCCAAACCTTCAGCGGCTGTTAGCTCTTCTAGGAATGTGCGCTTCTCATCTTTGTTGAATGATGGCTGGCCTACGACAGACTCAAGGCGTTGCTGAATCCAACGCTTTTGCTCTGTGTCAGTCATGTGCATGTATTCAGCACCGATGGAACCGCAATAAGTTTTGTTGAGGGCTTCATAGATATCTTTCAACTTCATGGTTTCTTGCCCAACAGCAAAAGAACCTACGTTGAAAGTTTCTTCGAAGTCATCTTCGGTAAGATTATGAAAAGCAGGGTCTAACTCCGCCACTGTTGGGCGTTGCCATAGACCTAGTGGGTCTAATTCTGCAGCTTCATGCCCGCGGAAACGGTATGCGTTGATTAGCTGTAGAACTTTTACTTGTTTTGCATCGACATCTGGGTCACTAACTTGGACATTGTAATGCTTTGTTTCTCTAGCGAGTCGTCGGAAGTAGTCACGGACACGTGAATGTGGTTGTTCTGCCACTTCTTCTGATGGCTTAGGCAAGCCTTCAAAAACACGTTTCCACTCCTCACTTACCAGATCGGGATCACTTAGATACAGTTCGTAGAGGTCCTCTACATACGTTGCATTGGCGCCAGCCAAGTGTGAAGACTCGAGCCATGCCTTCATCACGCCGTTGTGCATATTTTCCCTTAACCAGTAGTTTTCACGTTTGCTTCGGTCTTTGCCGAGCTATAAGAGCCGACTAAAAATACGGTCGGCAATTTTTGTATTCTTTACTCGAATATTACTGAAGCAGTGAAGCGGTCATATCGGGTGATCCGCAACACTGCGACATTCCTAAGAGCGAGTAAATTAAACCGAACGATTAACCAACATCGACTTAATGTGACCGATGGCTTTCGTCGGATTTAATCCCTTAGGACAAACACTTACACAATTCATGATGCCATGGCAACGAAAAACGCTAAATGCATCATCAAGATCAGACAAACGTTCATCTGTTGCCGTATCGCGGCTATCAATTAGCCAACGGTACGCTGCGAGAAGACCAGCTGGGCCGATGAATTTATCAGGGTTCCACCAGAATGATGGGCAAGACGTTGTACAACATGCACACATGATACATTCGTACAATCCATCTAAATGCGCACGATCATCAGGCGATTGTAGGTTCTCACGTGATGGTGGTAATGCACCATCATCAATCAAGAATGGTTTAACTTTCGCATAGTTATCATAGAACTGCGTCATGTCAACGATAAGATCGCGCACGACAGGTAACCCTGGTAGTGGACGAATAACTATCTTATCGCCTTGTAGAGCAGATAACGGTGTGATACACGCTAGGCCGTTTTTACCATTCATATTCAAACCATCAGAACCACATACCCCTTCACGGCATGAGCGACGGAACGCGATGCTTGGATCTTGCTCTTTTAGCAGAATCAATGCATCAAGCACCATCATGTCTGAGCCTTCGTCTACCTCAAGGGTATACTCTTTCATGTAAGGCTTGGTATCCACATCCGGATTGTAACGGTATAAAGAGAAGTTTAATTTCATAGTCGTATCCTCCCTTTAGTATGTACGTACTTTCGGCGGGAAAGCTTCACGATGCGTTGGCGTCATGTTCACATCACGCTTAGTCATCGCTTCTGTTTCCGGATTGTAGATAGAGTGGCATAGCCAGTTCTCATCATCACGCTCAGGGAAATCGAAACGAGCATGTGCGCCACGACTCTCTGTACGGTAGTTTGCTGCAACGGCAGTTGAAAACGCGGTTTCCATCAGGTTATCAAGTTCTAGACACTCAATACGCTGCGTGTTGAACTCTGAAGACTTGTCCGCTAGATGCGCATCTTTCAAACGTTCGCGAATCACTTTCAACTCTTCTAGACCGGTTGCCATCGCATCGCCTTCACGGAATACCGAGAAGCTGTTTTGCATGCATGCTTGTAGGTCTTTACGAATCTGAACTGGATCTTCACCACCAGTGCTGTTTTCCCAACGCATAGTACGCGATAGAGACGCTTCAATATCAGATTCTGTTGCAGGACGAGCTTCTGCTTGCGCTGCTAGCGTTTCGCCAAGGTGCAAGCCAGTAGCACGACCAAATACGACCAAGTCTAGTAATGAGTTGCCGCCCAGACGGTTAGCACCGTGTACCGATACAGAAGCAATCTCACCACATGCGTAAAGGCCTTGTACTTCCATCTCGCTACCGTCGGCCTTCTGCTTAATTGCTTGGCCAGAGACTTGAGTAGGTACACCACCCATCATGTAGTGACAAGTTGGAATTACTGGAATTGGCTCTTTCACAGGGTCAACGTGTGCAAATGTACGAGACAGTTCACAGATACCTGGTAGACGTGATTCAAGTACTTCTTTACCAAGGTGATCAAGTTTCAACTTGATATGTGGACCCCAAGGACCATCACAGCCGCGGCCTTCACGGATTTCAATCATCATTGAACGAGCAACCACGTCACGACCAGCGAGGTCTTTCGCGTTTGGTGCGTAGCGCTCCATGAAGCGTTCACCATCTTTATTTAGAAGGTAACCACCTTCACCACGACAACCTTCCGTCACTAGAACACCCGCGCCAGCAATACCTGTTGGGTGGAACTGCCACATTTCCATGTCTTGCATTGGAACGCCTGCGCGAAGTGCCATACCAACGCCATCACCCGTGTTGATGTGCGCGTTAGTGGTCGATGCGTAAATACGACCTGCACCACCTGTAGCTAGAATGGTTGCTTTCGATTTGAAGTAACAGATTTCACCCGTTTCCATACAAATCGCAGTACAACCCATGATTGCGCCGTCTTGGTTTTTCACAAGATCCAAAGCGTACCACTCCGAGAAGATGGTTGTTTTGTGTTTTACGTTTTGCTGGTAAAGCGTGTGAAGAAGTGCGTGGCCAGTACGGTCTGCAGCTGCGGCTGTACGAGCAGCTTGCTCACCACCAAACTCTTTAGATTGACCACCGAATGGACGTTGGTAGATGGTACCGTTATCGAAACGAGAGAATGGCAGACCCATTTTTTCAAGCTCGATAACTGACTCAGGACCATTTTTACACATGTATTCAATCGCGTTCTGGTCACCGATGTAGTCGGAACCTTTAACGGTATCGTACATGTGCCATTGCCAATCGTCTTTGTGCGAGTTACCCAGAGCAACAGTAATGCCACCCTGTGCAGACACAGTATGAGAACGTGTTGGAAATACTTTTGACAACAAAGCACATGATAGGCCTTGTTCTGAAATTTGTAGTGCAGCGCGCATACCTGCACCACCAGCGCCGATTACTACGGCATCAAACTCACGAACTGGAATAGACACTTACGCACCCCACAGAATAAATAGACCAGAGAAGACATAGCCGAATAGCACGGCAATAACACCAAGTTGTAGTGCGCCACGTAGTTTCGCGCACTTAATGTAATCAGTTAATACTTGCCACAAACCAACCCAAGCGTGAATCAGGATCGAGACAAGTGCCAACATGGTGAATACTTTAGTGAAGGTACCACCAAAGAATTGGGTCCAAGATGCGTAAGAGATATCTGAAAATGCACAGAAGCTAATCAGATAAATCGTGTATAGCGTCATAATGATTGCAGTTGCACGAATTAGTAGGAAATCGTGTACACCATTACGACCAAATGAAGATACGTGTTTTACCATACCAAGATCCCCGCCAATAATGATAATACTGCTGTTGCACCAAACGCGACTTTAGCGCTCATCGTGCCTGAATCTAGTTCTTCAAAGTGACCTAGATCCATCAATAAGTGACGGATACCACCTGCGATGTGGTAGGCAAGTGCAGTAAGAATTCCCCACAGGATGAATTTTACGAAGAAGCTATCGACGATGTCAGCGGCTTCCATAAAACCCATTGGGGATGACAGAGAAATGGATAGTAACCACAGTAATATACCCACCGCAACAAACGTAATTACCCCAGACACACGGTGTAGGATGGATGCGATTGCTGTGATAGGAAAGTGGATGGTCTGTAAATCTAAATTAACAGGTCTTGACTTTCTTTCTTTCACGGGCTTGCTCACTCAGCTCCATTGAGCATTTATTGTTATAACCAATTTCAGCTTCCAAACGTACAAAAGTTAACATCTATTTAACAAATATCGCGAGTAACCACTCAGATAATTGTAAACAAGTTGTTAACAAACGGAATCCAGCAACAAACCTCACTCTTTGTTTCTAGCCCCGAATTTATAAGGATTTAACTAAAATTTTCTTTGCCAATATACGGCGAGCAACATTCTAATACAATTGGTGTAACAAATTATGCTACATAGAACAGATTTTTAACGATTTTCATGAGAAAAATCATAACAAGTGCACACAAAGATGGAGAAAAATTGACTTTAAGCTTTAACAACAGTACAAAAATGGCACATAAACATCCTGGACGGATTAAATAATAAACAAAGGAGATTGTTATGGCGGATAAGAAAGCGACCCTTCATGTTGAAGGTCAAGCGCCAATCGAACTGCCAATTATGGACGGTACGCTAGGTACACCTGTAATTGACGTTCGTAAGCTGGGAGCCAATGGTTACTTTACTTTTGACCCAGGTTTTCTTGCCACTGCATCTTGTGAATCATCAATCACGTACATCGATGGCGGCAAAGGTATTCTTTTGCACCGCGGTTTCCCGATTGATCAATTAGCCAATAACGCAGATTACTTAGAAGTATGTTACATCCTTCTTTATGGTGAAGCCCCTACCCGAGAACAATACGAGCAATTCAAAACGACCGTTACTCGTCACACAATGGTACACGAGCAAATCGCAAGCTTTTTCCATGGCTTCAGACGCGATGCTCACCCAATGGCGGTAATGTGTGGTGTAGTTGGAGCACTTGCAGCCTTCTATCACGACTCTCTTGACATTAACAACGACGAACACCGCGAAATTGCAGCGTACCGTCTGCTGTCAAAAATGCCAACACTGGCGGCGATGTGTTACAAATACTCTATCGGTCAGCCATTTATTTACCCTCGTAACGACCTTAGCTACGCTGAGAACTTCTTGCATATGATGTTCGCAAACCCTTGCGAAGAGTATGAAGTAAATCCTGTGGTTGCCCGTGCGATGGATAAGATTTTCACTCTACACGCGGATCACGAACAGAATGCGTCGACATCAACTGTACGCCTAGCTGGCTCTTCTGGTGCGAACCCATTTGCATGTATTGCCGCTGGTATTGCATCCCTTTGGGGACCTGCTCACGGTGGTGCAAACGAAGCCTGCTTGAGAATGCTAGAAGAGATTGGCAGCGTCGATAACATCCCTGAATATGTAGACCGCGCGAAAGACAAAGATGACCCATTCCGCTTAATGGGCTTTGGTCACCGCGTTTACAAGAACTACGACCCACGTGCGACAGTAATGCGCGAAACGTGTCATGAAGTTCTCAAAGAGCTAAACATTCAAGACCCTCTGCTAGACGTTGCAATGGAACTTGAGCGCATTGCACTTTCTGATGAGTACTTCGTGTCTAAGAAGCTGTACCCGAACGTAGACTTCTACTCAGGTATCATTCTTAAAGCGATTGGTATTCCAGTTTCTATGTTTACGGTTATCTTCGCGATTTCTCGTACCATCGGCTGGATTGCTCACTGGAACGAAATGCACAGCGATCCACTGAACCGCATCGGTCGTCCTCGTCAGCTATACACTGGCGAAACACAACGTGAGTTTTCTCCACTTCACGAACGTGAATGATCTTTTAGTACGAAGATAGACAAACAAAAGGGTTGAGATTTTCGTCTCAACCCTTTTTTCTTTTTTGCGTTTAACGTTATTAATGGAGAACGCTAAACCGGATTATCAATATCGATAAACTCCACATGTAGGCCATATTCATCCGCTAGCCATTTGCCTAAGGCCTGAACACCATAACGCTCAGTAGCATGATGACCTGCAGCAAAGTAATGAATGTCCATTTCACGAGCAGTATAAGTGGTGCGCTCTGAAATTTCTCCAGAGATAAATGCATCCAGCCCGTGCTGTACAGCAAGTTCAATGAAATCCTGCCCTCCACCAGTACACCAGCCGACTGTCTCAATCATCTTATCAGTATTCTCTGGAGCGATATGCAGAGGCTCTCTTTCAAGAACTTGGTTGATCTTACTCGCAAATTCAACACCAGACATCGGCTTTTTCAAGCGCCCAAACATAGCAACTGACTGAGGGTGCCCTTCAAGCCCACCTTCTACTTCGATTTCAAGTAAGCGAGCTAATTCAGCGTTGTTGCCTAGCTCTGGATGAATATCTAGAGGAAGGTGATAACCATATAAGTTGATATCATTTTTGATCAGGCTACGAATTCGTTTACCTTTCATGCCACGAATTGGCTCAGGCTCACCTTTCCAAAAATAGCCATGATGAACAAGCAATGCGTCTGCATTAAGCTCAATCGCTTTATCGATTAAGGCTTGAGAGGCGGTTACGCCAGTGATAATACGCTTTACGGCTGGCGTCCCTTCTACCTGTAACCCGTTTGGTGCGTAATCTTTAATTAACTGCGGTGACAGTTTGTCATTAAGAATCTGTTCTAGCTTTAAGTTATTCATTATTACTTCCAATTTCTAGCGCATGTAAACCTAAATAACCTCTCGATGAAATCAGACCGAGAGTGTGCAACCTAGTTGATACAACAACGTTTTGACATCTGGCACCTTGATATCATTTAGGTATTTAAAGTGTATCTCGAACCCTAATATCGATGCTAGCCACCCTACCCTCAAAAGCAAATTTAGTTACAATAACAAAGCTTGTCGCCTCACCATACATTTAGGGATACGGATGAACCAACTGCAACGCTTTTACCAATGGATCGCCACTTCACCTCCGCTTTTCAAGTTACGCCCTCCGTTTGCAACCTTAGAAGATGTCTCGGTCAAACCTTTGAATAGCTCAGAACAATACAATGGTAATCCGAGACTGGGTTTTTTATATCAGCACCTATGCACTGCGGCTCTTTCTAATTCAGAACGATATCAGATTATTGCCGAAGAAATTCAGTTAAACGACGCTGAAGGTAAGACCATTGGTGCTGTCGATTTGGTGTTGAGGAATACAGAATCAAATCAGATAGAACATTGGGAAGTGGCGATTAAGTTTTATCTTCTTTACAACGGCATTTGGTATGGCCCGAATGCTCACGACCAGTTACATGCGAAATTGGATAGAATGCTCACGCATCAACTGAAAATGAGCGATCGCCCGGAATTTCAAAAAATAATTCCTTTAAACGACTCTCCAGAAGAGCGCCTAATGATGCAAGGACGACTCTATATTAATCCATTTACTCCAGAGCCAACTCCTAAGGAGTGCTTGGGTTATGAATTAAATCCAAGTCAGATTAGTGGTTACTGGTGCTATCAAAGTCAATGGGATTTAATTAGTAAACCCCTTTATCATTTACATAAACCATGCTGGGCGACCGGTACAGACGATTTCTCTCAACCTATTGAAAAGCCTTTAGATCGATTCATACACGCACAAACGGAAGACGGTCAATTCTGGTTTGTGGTACCAGATTCATGGCCCGGAGATAAAGCTGTTCGGGGCACTTAAACATGAAAGGGTTGATGTTTTCACATCAACCCTTTGCTAGATACATTGACCATTGGATGTTTTACAAACCAGCGGCTGCAAACACTTGATTAACGATCTCTTGTGCTTCTGCTTCGATTTGTTTTAGGTGCTCTTCACCTTTGAAGCTTTCACAGTAAATCTTGTAGATGTCCTCTGTGCCTGATGGACGAGCAGCGAACCAACCGTTAGCTGTCGTTACTTTAAGGCCACCAATCGCAGCACCATTGCCTGGTGCATGCGTTAGACGAGCAGTGATCTCATCACCTGCTAGAGTTTCAGCCGCAACCATTTCTGGTGACAACTTCTTCAATACGTCTTTTTGTGGGCCATTTGCTACAGCTTGAATACGGTTGTACTTCGACTCACCGTGCTTCGCCGCTAGCTCTTCATAGTAATCTTGTGGGTTCTTACCCGTTACCGCAGTGATCTCTGCTGCTAGAAGGCATAGCAAGATGCCATCTTTGTCTGTTGACCAAGGCGTGCCATCTTTACGAAGGAAAGACGCACCAGCACTTTCTTCGCCACCGAAACCAAACTTACCAGTGTACAGACCGTCTACAAACCATTTGAAACCAACAGGCACTTCACATAGCTCACGACCTAGATCCGCAACAACACGGTCAATCAGCGCACTTGAAACTAGTGTTTTACCAACAGCGACATCTTTACCCCACGCGTCACGATGACGGTACAAGTAGTCAATACAAACGGCTAAGAAGTGGTTCGGGTTCATCAAACCTTTTGGCGTAACGATACCGTGACGGTCGTAGTCAGGATCGTTACCAAATGCTAAATCGTATTCGTCTTTCAGTGCCAATAGACCCGCCATTGCGTAAGGAGAAGAACAGTCCATACGCACAACGCCGTCTTTATCTAGCGACATGAATTGGAAAGAAGGATCGATCGATTCACTTACTAGCGTTAGGTCTAGGTTGTATGCCTGACCAATTTGACGCCAGTAATCGATACCGCTGCCACCCAATGGATCTACACCAATCTTCAGGTTCGCTTTTTGGATTGCTTCCATATCAATAACGTTCACCAGGTCATCGATGTATGGCTTCACCAAGTCCATCTCTACAAACAGATCCGATGCTTTTGCTTCTGCTAGTGGTAGGCGTTTAACACCTTGTAAACCTCCAGCAATCAATTCGTTCGCACGATCTTCGATAGCTTGAGTCAACTCAGCTTCTGCAGGACCACCATGTGTCGGATTGTATTTGATACCGCCGTCTTGTGGTGGGTTATGTGATGGGGTAATAACGATACCGTCTGCTTTTTCATCGTGTTTGATGTTGTAAGTCAGAATCGCGTGTGAAATACCCGGTGTTGGCGTGTAACCGTTGTCTTGTTGGACAATCACTTTCACACCGTTTGCAATCAGTACTTCAATCACACTTGAGAAAGCAGGCTCAGATAGCGCATGCGTGTCTTTACCCACAAACAACGGGCCAGTTGTGCCTTGCTCAGCACGAACTTCTGCTACCGCTTGAGCGATCGCTAAAATGTGGTTTTCGTTAAAAGTGTGCTTGTCTGCAGTACCGCGGTGGCCAGAAGTACCAAATTGAACTTTGTGTTCTGCGTTTGCCGCGTCTGGTTGAAGTAAGAAGTAGTTAGCGACGAGTGCTGGGATATTGTGAAGATCTTCCTGCTGCGCTTTTTGCCCAGCACGAGGGTGCATAGCCATGTTTGACATCCTTTCTTTCAATACAAATAAAATTAAAAAAGCCTCATAATATCCGCTCACTGCGACGCATTATGAGGCTTCTATCAGGTTTCTTAGATTGAACCTGTTACTTTTTCTATTAAGTCAGGTTGGAACCCCATGTGTGCCATAACTTGTTCAACCATCTGTCTTTTACGACTTGTATTGTTATTCGTGATAACCCAAAACGGTGTGCCAGGAATGGCTTTTGGCTTGGTCGTATTACCGTTTGCTAGCAAGGTTTCTTCATTATCTGCAAAGTACACGCGTTTGCGTCCTTTTACATTCGTAGCCTGGGCGAAACCTTCTGGATTCAATTTATGTAAGGTCGATAATACCAACATAAAGCGATCAATCGCTTTTTTTAGACCGGCAAACTCATCAGAAATAAGCAGCGAACGCATTTCTTTCACTACATCAACAGATTCCGTTTTACCCGCATCTTTACTTACTACAATCCCTTGTGGCTTCTCTACTACAGGCGCGGCTTTAGCTTCCTGCAACTGACCATCAAGGTTTAAAAGGCGTCGCAAAATATCCGAGGCGCTTTCACCGATATGCTTAGTTTGACTAGCTATATAACGGTATAGATCCTCATCAACCTCAATTGTTTTCATTCGCTTTTCACATTCTCAATGTTTAAACTCTGGGGGATTATAACGAGATCCACGCGGATACTCCACGTTAAACCCATCACGAATAAGATAAAATGTCAGCATTACTCAACTATAAGCAGGAAGGCCAAGGCCAAACAGTTGTTTTGATTCACGGATTGTTTGGTAGTTTAAGTAATCTGGGTCTACTCGCCCGCGATCTTATTAAAGATCACACGGTGATCAGTATTGATCTGAGAAATCACGGCCTCTCTTTCCACTCCGAAGTCCATAACTATACCGATATGGCAAAAGATGTGGCTCAGCTCCTTCAGCACTTAAACGTTGAGCCATCTATTGTTATTGGTCACTCCATGGGCGGAAAAGTCGCGATGGCTCTTGTGGACATTGCTCCAAATGTAGTCAAGCAGTTAGTCGTTCTCGACATGGCGCCTGTAGCCTACACTACGAACCGTCACGATAATGTTTTTAACGGCTTACATGCTGTTATTAATGAAAAACCAGCAAATCGACAGCAAGCCATGGATATCCTAGCTCAACATATTGAACTCGATGGTGTAAGACAATTTCTCTCTAAATCACTGTACAAAAATGGCGATAAGATGGATTGGCGGTTTAACGTACCGAGCCTTTTTGAGAATTATGACCAAATTATTGGCTGGCAAGAAATCACACCAACAGATATCCCAACTTTATTTATCAAAGGCGGCGACTCTGACTACTTAATGCCAGAACATCAGCCGGCAGTGAAGCGACAATTTAACCATGCTAAAGCACACATTATCGCTGGCACTGGTCACTGGTTACACGCCGAGAAACCGACAGAAGTAATGAGAGTCATTCGAAAATACATTTCGAGTTAACAAATTCGAAAAGCAACACTAGATTATTGAAATAACCCTTCTTGTAGTGCATTAACTTTACCGTTTAACAGTGGTATAGTGCGCCCAAGATTTTTCGGCATGAAGGGCTAAAATGCTTTACGACTATATGGATATGCTCGAGTCTATTGGGCTCGATCTTCTTTTTGCTGCTATCTTTTTTTTCATCGGGATGGCGATAAAAGATGTGCTAAAGCAAGGCAATGTACCTGTTTTTGGTCGTCGTATTGTGTGGTTAGTCCTTTTCCTAGGCTGTGCTGGCTTTATTGCAAAAGGTGTAATTCAGCTAACTTGGGAAGGCTCAGGGTTAGGTTAAACCCTTAGTAGTATCGCCAATAACAAACAATGTAAAGGTATAGACTCTATGGCAAGTGTAGGTATCTTCTTCGGTAGCGACACAGGTAATACTGAAGCCGTTGCAAAGATGATTCAAAAGCAACTAGGTAAACATCTAGTTCACGTTCAAGACATCGCGAAAAGCAGCAAAGAAGACATTGATAACTTCGATCTTCTTCTTCTAGGTATCCCAACTTGGTACTACGGCGAAGCACAATGTGATTGGGATGACTTCTTCCCTGAACTTGAGCAAATCGACTTCTCTACTAAGCTAGTGGCTATCTTTGGCTGTGGCGACCAAGAAGACTACGCAGAATACTTCTGTGACGCGATGGGCACAGTCCGTGATATCGTTGAATCTAAAGGCGGCACAATTCTTGGCCATACCTCGACAGAAGGCTACGAATTTGAAGCGTCTAAAGCACTTGTTGAAGGTGACGAAAGCCAATTCGTAGGTCTATGTATTGATGAAGACCGCCAACCAGAATTGACTGACGAGCGTGTTGAAAGCTGGGTTAAACAGATCTATGAAGAGATGTGTTTAGCTGAGCTAGAAGGCTAATCAAATTGAATGATGCAAAGACCTCCACTTGGAGGTCTTTTTGTATGTATTGTCACACAGCATCGGTAAGTACTTCCTCTTCGCGATACTGAGGTTTCTTTCTTACATAAAGCTTGCGTTGAACCTCTGAAACCACATTCCCCTGTTTATCTTTTACATGAGTAATAAACTCAGGAAAGCACTTTTCTCCATTCCGTGTCATTTGATAAATGTTTTCCAGCATCCCTTCAGTGACCTCAAATTCTGCAAACAAATCACTTTGCCCCGGCTTAATAAAGTTAATGCTTGCCTCTTTATCCCACACATAATATTCCTCTCGTAGAATCCCCATCAGCATCAACGAGTAAATAGGATCAGTTAAAGAGAAAATACTGCCGCCATATTGGGTGCGATTGGCATTTTTATTCCACCAGCGAAGCTTTAAACGTACCTTTACAGTACGGAAGTCTTGAGAAATATGTAAGATTTTAATACCCGCCCCCCAAAAAGGAGGCCAAATATTGAGTGCGAACTTTACAATTCCTGGTTTGTATATCTTCGCTAGTCGCCTATTCATCGCTATCCCTGCCCTCTCCAAGCTTAATGTTACACAATTGTAACTGGTCAGAGCTGTAATATAATGGACCTGTTTCTAATTTACAAAAAGATTCTATTAACCCTTTGAAGTTCGTGGTTTAATGTTCCGAACGCTTATCCTATAATGGTAGGAAGATTGAATTCTGTTAAATCGCTGCAGATGATCCAACGGGAAAGTATATGTCAGATAATAATCAGGCGCTGAAGGATGCGGGTTTAAAAGTAACCCTTCCGAGGCTAAAAATTCTAGAAGTACTTCAGCAGCCAGACTGCCAGCACATCAGTGCTGAAGATTTGTACAAAAAGTTGATTGATCTAGGTGAAGAAATTGGCCTAGCAACTGTTTACCGAGTTCTAAACCAGTTCGACGATGCTGGTATTGTAACTCGTCACCACTTTGAAGGTGGAAAGTCAGTCTTCGAATTATCGACTCAACATCACCACGACCACCTAGTGTGCCTAGACTGTGGTGAGGTAATTGAATTTTCTGACGATCTTATTGAAGAACGTCAAAAAGAGATTGCAGCTAAGTACAATGTCACACTAACAAACCACAGCTTATACTTGTACGGCAAGTGTAGCGATGGTGGTTGTAAAGACAATCCAGATGCACACAAACCGAAAAAATAAGGGTTTGTTAATTTAAAAAGTAAACGTCAGCACATGCTGGCGTTTTTTGTTTCTAGAAGTCAGTACCTTAGACGTCAGTACTTTGGTTACAGAACAAAAGCTACTAAACACCCATCTTTTTTCTCCACAGTTTTGCACATCTATATAGCACTCTGTGGGATTAGGTATAAAAAATGCCAGCGTTTGCTGGCATTTTTTCATCGTTCTCAGCATTAATTGAGATTATTGATTCTCAATTTTTGCCCAGGTATCACGTAGACCAACCGTGCGGTTGAATACTAGATTATCTGCTGAAGAGTCTTTAGAGTCTGCACAGAAGTAACCCATACGTTCAAACTGGTAACCTTTTTCTGCTTCTGCAGAAGCTAGGCTAGGCTCGACGAAGCCATTGATCACAACTAATGATTCAGGGTTGATAGTAGAAGCAAAATCTTCCGCTGCGCCTGGGTTTGGCACCGTAAATAAACGATCGTACAGACGAATTTCCGCTGGAAGAGCTTTATCAGCTGACACCCAATGAATAACGCCTTTCACTTTACGACCATCTGCTGGGTTTTTACCTAGCGTATCTGCATCGTAAGAACAGAAGATCGTTGTGATGTTGCCTTCGGCATCTTTTTCAATGCGCTCAGCTTTGATCACGTAAGCACCACGTAAACGAACTTCTTTACCTAGCACTAAACGCTTGTACTTTTTGTTCGCTTCTTCACGGAAGTCTTCACGCTCAATCCACAATTCACGCGTGAATGGCACTTCACGCACGCCCATTTCAGGTTTATTTGGGTGGTTGGCAACTGTCAAGTTTTCTACTGCGCCTGCTTCAAAGTTTTCGATAACAACTTTAACAGGATCCAGTACAGCCATTGCACGCGGAGCGTTCTCGTTTAGGTCATCACGAATACAAGATTCTAATGAACTAAACTCGATCATATTTTCTTGCTTCGTTACACCAATACGCTTACAAAACTCACGAATAGATGCAGGTGTGAAGCCACGACGACGCAGACCTGAGACAGTCGGCATACGTGGATCATCCCAACCATTAACCAGTTTTTCAGTAACTAGCTGGTTAAGCTTACGCTTAGACATCACTGTGTATTCAAGGTTTAAACGACTGAACTCGTATTGATGTGGACGGCTTTCGATCGTGATGTTGTCTAGAACCCAATCGTACAGACGACGGTTATCCATGAATTCAAGCGTACAAATAGAGTGCGTAATGCCTTCTAATGCATCAGAAATACAGTGCGTAAAGTCGTACATTGGGTAAATGCACCACTTATCACCAGTTTGGTGGTGCGTAGCAAAACGCACACGGTATAAAACTGGATCGCGCATGACCATGAATGAAGAACCCATGTCGATTTTAGCACGAAGACACGCTTTACCTTCTTCAAATTCACCAGCGCGCATTTTTTCAAACAACGCCAAGTTCTCTTCAACAGAACGGTCACGGTATGGACTTGGTTTACCTGGCGCCTTTAGTGTGCCGCGGTATTCACGAATTTGCTCTGGACTTAGCTCATCTACGTACGCTAAGCCTTTGTTAATCAATTCAATTGCATATTCGTAAAGCTTATCGAAGTAGTTTGATGAGTAACATACTTCACCACTCCACTCAAAGCCCAACCAGTTTACATCTTTCTTGATAGACTCAACGTATTCGATGTCTTCTTTTTCAGGGTTTGTATCGTCGAAACGCAGATTACATTGACCCTGGTAGTCCTGAGCAATACCGAAGTTCAAACAGATAGACTTAGCATGACCGATATGCAGGTAGCCATTTGGCTCCGGCGGGAATCGAGTATGCACGCTAGTGTGTTTACCATCCGCTAGATCTTTATCAATGATCTGGCGAATAAAGTTTGATGGACGAGCATCAGCTTCACTCATCTATAGCACCTCAAAAATATTAGTATTGTCAGAGAAAACGGAACCCTGTATCCAAGTATGGTTTCACAGAGTACATTGTTCCTAATGATCCACAATTCTAAGCAATTAGACAACAAGAACTCGCTCTAAAACGACAATATTTATTGAGTTGGCGTGAAAGCAAAGCAGATTCAAAGGGCCTAAACGAAAAAAGGCCTCCTGCGGAGGCCTTTTGCGATGTTGTAGTATCAATTGTTTGCAATACCAATAACAAACAATCGCACCACTATTAAACAGTTAAGCTGGTAACTGAACACCACTTAAGTCTTCATCTTTAGATACATTCTTCATCTCACCAGCAACAATCTCTGCTAGTGGACCAAGGATAACTTGTAGGTTGTTTGTACCTAGCTTCACAACTCCCATAGCTCCAAGATCTTTCAGAGTTTTCTCATTGATAACGCTCATATCTTTCACAGAAAGGCGCAAACGAGTAATACAGGCATCGATAGAACTTAGGTTGTCATGACCGCCAAGTGCTTTCAAGTACTGACGAGCAAGCTCTGAAGAATTGCTTGATCCAGCCACGTTAGATGAAGCTTCTTCATCATCTTCACGTCCCGGTGTTTTAAGGCCAAACTTAACAATCACGGTACGGAACACGAAGTAGTAAACCGCAAAGAAACCAAGACCTTGTACAATGAGCATGTACCAGTTTACCGCTAGCGGGTTACGAGTCGACAATACTAAGTCGACTAAACCAGCAGAGAAACCGAAACCTGCAATCCACTGCATTGATGCCGCGATATAAACTGATAGACCAGTCAGCGCTGCGTGAAGAACGTACAGTCCTGGAGCAAGGAACATGAATGCAAATTCAAGTGGTTCTGTTACACCTGTAAAGAATGAAGCAAACGCAGCCGCAATCATGATAGATGCCACTTTCTCTTTATTCTTTGATTTCGCAGTATGGTACATCGCTAGAGCAGCGCCTGGTAAACCAAACATCATGATTGGGAAGAAGCCCGCTTGGTACATCCCTGTAACACCTACCGTTGCCGTGCCTTCAGCTAATGATTTCGCACCGCCAAGGAAGTTTGGAATGTCATTAATACCAGCAACATCAAACCAGAACACTGAGTTTAGTGCATGGTGCAGACCAACAGGAATTAGAAGACGGTTGAAGAATGCATAAACACCTGCACCTGCTTCACCCATACCTTGAATGCTTTCTCCAAAACTGACCAGACCGCCGTAAACTGATGGCCAAACGTACATCAGGATGAACGCAATAACGATACCAGCAAAAGACGTTAGGATAGGTACAAGACGCTTACCAGAGAAAAACGCCAGTGCTTTGTGCAGCTCTACGTGAGAAAAACGGTTGTACAACTCAGCAGAAACAATACCAACCAAGATACCTACGAACTGGTTATTGATTTTACCAAATGCAGCAGGTACTTCACTTGGGTCAATGCCTTGAATTTGTGATACTGCACCAGGGGCCAAAAGCGTTGTGACAACTAAGAAGCCCACGAAGCCTGAAAGTGCAGCGGCGCCATCTTTGTCTTTAGACATTCCGTAAGCAACACCAACAGCGAACAATACTGACATGTTGTCAATGATCGCTGCACCAGCTTTAATAAGAAATGCAGCAAGTGCACTGTTTGCGCCCCAGCCATTTGGGTCGATCCAGTAGCCAATACCCATGAGTATTGCTGCTGCAGGAAGTGTGGCAACCGGCACCATAAGCGCCTTACCCACCTTCTGGAAGTATCCGAGAATGTTCACCTTAAGTTCCCCCTATAGGATTAGATGTTATGTTGAATGACTTATTTCAGCCGTCCAATTTAGTCATCCTAAGTTTATGATATTAATTTTGCTCCGCAAATTAAAAGCTCACCGTTTGTGATCATAATCACCACAATTTGCCCTTTCGGAAGGTTTTTGCTAGCGAGATCATAAAACTTATTTTATTATACGAAAAAATGGCGTTTTAAAGATAATATTCTCGCACTTTATGCAAGGCAGAATCAGTGTTATTTTGGTATCTAGGCGGGTAAATCACTGTAACTTTGCTCTGAAAAAGAATCATAAAAAACCATACAATTATTACTTTTCAGTTAGTTACTATGACAATAACATCGATAAAACGCGACTTGCTGTATGTGACTCGTTATCTAATTCAGTGATACAAACTAAGTACCCATATGACTGAAGCAGTCTCTACTTAGATAACGATATAGAAATTGAATTCTCATCTATAAGGACTAGCTGACTATGTACGCGCTAAGTAACTGTAAAATTTATACCGGTAGTGATGTTCTTACCGATCATGCGGTCATCATCGAAAACGATCTTATTCAATCTATTGTGCCGGTTTCTGAGCTACCTCAAAGCATCGAACTAAAAGACCTTGCAGGCGCTAATCTAAGTCCAGGCTTTATCGATCTGCAGTTGAACGGTTGTGGCGGTGTAATGCTAAACGATGCAATTACCCCTGAAACCATGCAAATCATGCACCAGGCAAACCTCAAATCTGGCTGTACTAGCTTCCTGCCAACACTCATTACGTCATCTGATGAAGATATGCGAACTGCAATTGCCGCAGCTCGTGAGTACCACAACAAGTATCAAAATCAATCGCTTGGTTTACACCTCGAAGGTCCTTACCTTAACGTCGCGAAAAAAGGCATCCATAACGTAGATTTTATTCGCCCATCAGACGAAAGCATGATCGACCTTATCTGCACAAACGCCGATATCGTAGCGAAAGTAACACTAGCACCTGAGCATAACGACCCAGAGCATATTGCGCGATTAAAGGCTGCTGGCATCGTAGTTTCAATTGGCCACACAAATGCAACCTACGCCGAAGCACGTAAAAGCTTTGAAGCAGGCATTACTTTTGCTACACACCTCTTTAATGCAATGACACCAATGGTTGGTCGTGAACCAGGAGTTGTTGGTGCAATTTACGATACTCCTGACGTATATGCTGGCATTATTGCTGATGGTTTTCACGTCGACTACGCAAACATCCGAATTGCTCATAAAATCAAAGGTGAAAAGCTTGTTTTGGTGACGGATGCCACAGCTCCAGCAGGTGCTAACATTGATCACTTTATTTTTGTCGGTAAGAAAGTATATTACCGAGATGGTAAGTGTGTTGATGAAAATGGCACGCTAGGCGGCTCAGCTTTGACAATGATTGAAGCAGTTCAGAATTCAGTTGAGCACGCGGGGATCGCTTTAGACGAAGCTCTACGAATGGCCACGTTATACCCAGCAACAGCAATTGGTGTTGAGGATCGCCTTGGCCGAGTTCGAAAAGGGATGGTTGCAAACCTGACTATTTTCGATCGTGACTTTAAAGTAAAAGCGACGGTTGTTAACGGACAATACGAGCAAAATTAAGCATGAATGGCGGACAGATTGGTAATGTAGATTTAGTAAAACAGCTTAACAGCGCTGCGGTATATAGGCTGATTGATCAGCAAGGTCCTATCTCCCGTA
Organism: Vibrio sp. Vb1980; assembly: GCF_033338615.1. Lineage (NCBI taxonomy): Bacteria > Pseudomonadati > Pseudomonadota > Gammaproteobacteria > Vibrionales > Vibrionaceae > Vibrio > Vibrio sp. Vb1980. The sequence continues at coordinate 49,563 of NZ_JAWOSZ010000010.1, read as the reverse complement.
TTCAAGTCGCGGACGTGAGTCAGCTCGCGCCTGCTAGTGTTACCAAAATAACCCGCCAACTTTTAGAGCGCGGCCTTATTAAGGAGGTCGCCCAACAAGCTTCAACTGGTGGTCGTCGTGCGATCTCTTTGACTACTGAAGTCAAACCTTTTCATTCGATTGCCGTTCGCTTAGGTCGAGATTACGTACAGTTCAGTTTATACGATTTAGGTGGTACCGCGCTGGCAGAAGATCAGCATGAACTGCACTACACTAACCAAGCAGACTTAATCGCAGGACTTATCGATTTATTAAAAGATTTCGTAAACCGTTGCGAAGACAAAATTGATCAACTCATCGCTATCGGCATCACTTTACCGGGCCTTGTTAACCCAACAACTGGCGTGGTCGAATACATGCCTAATACCGATATCGATAATCTTGCTCTCGGTGAAATTGTTGGAGAGAAGTTTAATACAGCATGCTTTGTTGGCAACGACGTACGTGGCATGGCGTTGGCTGAGCACTACTTTGGAGCAAGCCAAGACTGCCAGGATTCTATTTTGGTTAGCGTCCACCGCGGTACTGGCGCAGGTATTATCGTTAACGGCCAGGTTTTTCTTGGTTTTAACCGCAACGTCGGTGAAATTGGTCATATCCAAATTGACCCGCTTGGTGAGCAATGCCAATGTGGAAACTTTGGCTGTTTAGAAACCGTAGCTGCAAACCCAGCGATTATTCAACGAGTGAAGCAACTGATTACTCAAGGATACGAATCAAGCTTAACCGACCTTGAAAACATCACAATTGAAGCGGTATGTCAGCACGCAATGAATGGTGATGAACTTGCGAAACAGAGTTTAGTGCGAGTGGGCAACCAGCTAGGTAAAGCGATTGCGATTACGGTTAACTTATTTAATCCACAGAAAATTGTAATTGCTGGCGATATTACTGCAGCACAAGATATTGTTTTCCCTGCAATTCAACGCAACGTAGAGAATCAATCTCTTAGAACTTTCCATAACGACCTCCCTATCGTGGCTTCTCACATTGATAAGCAGCCAACGATGGGCGCATTTGCGATGATTAAACGCGCTATGCTAAACGGAGTTTTGTTACAAAAGTTACTGGAAGACTAAGTTTATACAACCAATTGAGTTACAATCTCGGGCTGTGTTTTCACAGCCCGTTTTTGTATATCAGGAATACAGCTCAACAGTATGGAAATTATTCTAATTACAGCCGCTTTTTTAGCTGGTTTTATTGCGCTTAAATGCAGCCTCCCTCCCCTCGTTGGTTTTCTACTAGCTGGATTTGGCTTGCATGCATTTGGTTACCAAAGCAATGACGTTATTGTCACTCTCGCAGATCTTGGTGTTACTCTTCTTCTGTTTACTATTGGACTCAAACTCGATGTAAAAACCCTGCTGTCCAAAGAAATATGGGGAGGGGCAACCGCCCACAACATACTCTCTACCGCTTTTTTTGCCCTAGCGTTATCCGGCTTAAAACTACTGGGCTTGACTTCGCTAGCCAGTATGGACGGCAGCCAAATCCTGCTTTTAGCTTTTGCACTATCGTTCTCTAGTACCGTTTTTGCCGTAAAAGCATTGCAAGAAAAAGGCGAAATGAACGCGACCTACGGCACACTCGCGATCGGTATCTTGGTTATGCAAGATATTTTTGCCGTAGTATTCCTGACTGCTTCAACCGGAAAAGTCCCAGAATGGTATGCCATCGGTTTGTTCGCACTGCCTTTCCTTCGTCCCCTATTCTATAAGCTGCTCGATAAAGTTGGCCACGGCGAAATGCTGGTGCTATTCGGTATTTTCTTCGCGCTTGTTGTCGGTGCTGGGCTATTCGAGTTGGTCGGGATGAAACCAGACTTGGGCGCGCTAATTTTAGGCATGCTACTCGCAGGTCACCCAAAAGCCTCAGAACTATCCAAGTCATTATTCAATATGAAGGAGCTCTTTTTAGTCTGCTTCTTTTTAAACATTGGTTTATCCGCCTCATTGAGCGTGAATGGCGTCGTTCTCGCCCTGCTATTTATCTTACTGCTACCAATCAAAGGACTCTTGTACTTCGTCACTATTAATCATTTTAAGTTTCGAGTACGTACCTCTTTGCTCGCCTCTTTATCACTATTTAACTACAGTGAGTTTGGTCTTATTGTTGCAGGGTTGGCCTATAAAATGGGCTGGATGCCAAGTGATATGCTTGCTGCGATTGCGGTTGCGGTGTCGGTATCCTTTGTAATTTCCGCGCCACTTAACCGCCTTAGCCATAAAATTTATCAACATTCAGGTAAGTGGCTGCAAGAGACAGCGGTAGAAAAGCTCAATCAACGCGACCAACTCATCAACCCAGGTCATGCCCAAGTATTGATCTTAGGTATGGGGCGTATTGGAACGGGCGCTTATGATGAGCTACGCTCACGCTATGGCAAAATTTCATTGGGTATAGAAATTCGTGAAGACGCTGCACATCATCATCGTTCAGAAGGAAGAAATGTGATTTCTGGTGATGCCACCGACCCGGATTTCTGGGAGCGAATTTTAGATACAGGTCATGTAAAACTGGTTCTGCTTGCAATGCCACATCATCAAGGTAACCAAACAGCACTTGAGCAGCTTAAACGCAGAAAATATAAGGGGCAAATTGCCGCTATCGCCGAATACCCAGATCAATTGCAAGGCTTACTTGAAAATGGCGTTGACGCAGCATTCAATATATATAGTGAAGCTGGTAGCGGTTTTGCTCGACACGTCTGTAAACAACTTCAGCCTAAATTCACACCAATTAAATAAGCAACAGCACTGATATTTTTTGAAAGGCTTTCTATTGATAGAAAGCCTTTTTTGTATAGTTTTTATACCAAACCTTGATCTCATTCACCAAAACAACGGTTGAGTTAAATATTTTCCATACAACAAGGCCTTTTATCATTTTTTTAATCACAAAACGTTGCTTTTTTTATTAGTAATGGCAAATTTAAACCATACCGATTAGAAATTGTTTAGTTTAGTAAGGATGTAGTATGTGTTCAGTATTTGGCATTTTAGACATTAAAAGCGATGCAGCCGCATTGCGCCCTATCGCATTAGAGATGTCGAAAAAACTTCGTCACCGTGGCCCAGACTGGTCTGGGATTTACTCTTCAGAGCGTGCTATTTTAGCGCACGAGCGCTTGGCGATTGTTGGTCTAAATAGTGGTGCACAGCCGCTATACAGCCCTGATAAGAAGCTCATCCTTGCCGTCAATGGTGAAATCTACAACCATAAAGAAATTCGTGCTCGTTACGAAGGAAAGTACGAATTTCAAACCGATTCAGACTGTGAAGTCATTCTTGCACTTTACCAAGATATGGGTGCAGATCTCCTTGAAGAACTAAACGGTATTTTCGCTTTTGTGCTCTACGACGAAGAAAAAGATGAGTATTTAGTCGGCCGTGACCATATTGGTATTATCCCTCTTTATCAAGGTCACGATGAACATGGTAACTACTATGTGGCATCAGAGATGAAGGCTCTTGTTCCAGTATGTAAAACAGTAAGTGAATTCCCTCCTGGTAGCTACTACAGCTCTAAAGATACTCAGCCAACACGTTACTATGTTCGTGACTGGAACGAGTACGCAGCAGTACAAGGTAACAGCACTAGCAAAGAAGAATTGACGGAAGCGCTAGAAGCGGCTGTTAAACGCCAACTAATGACTGACGTGCCTTACGGTGTGCTTCTTTCAGGTGGTCTAGATTCTTCTATTACATCTGCGGTAGCAAAACGCTTTGCAGCGATGCGTATTGAAGATGATGAAAAGTCTGAAGCTTGGTGGCCTCAACTGCACTCTTTTGCTGTTGGCCTAGAAGGCGCGCCTGACCTGAAAGCAGCTCGCGAAGTTGCCGACCAAATTGGTACCGTTCACCACGAAATGACGTACACGATTCAAGAAGGTTTGGACGCGATTCGTGACGTGATTTACCACATTGAAACGTATGACGTGACGACTATCCGCGCATCAACACCTATGTTCTTAATGGGTCGTAAGATCAAAGCGATGGGTATCAAGATGGTATTGTCTGGTGAGGGCGCTGACGAAATCTTTGGTGGCTACCTTTACTTCCACAAAGCGCCAAACGCGAAAGAGTTCCACGAGGAGACTGTGCGTAAACTGCTTGCTCTGAACATGTTCGACTGTGCTCGTGCTAACAAGTCGCTGGCAGCATGGGGAGTTGAAGGACGCGTACCTTTCCTAGATAAAGAGTTCATTGATGTAGCAATGCGCTTGAACCCAGCAGACAAGATGTGTGGCAACGGTAAAATGGAGAAACACATCCTTCGTGAGTGCTTCGAGCACTACCTGCCAGAATCGATCGCATGGCGTCAAAAAGAGCAGTTCTCTGATGGCGTTGGCTACAGCTGGATCGATACGCTGAAAGAAGTAGCAGAACAGAAAGTGACAGACCAGCAGATGGAAACAGCTCAATATCGATTCCCATACAACACGCCAACGACAAAAGAAGGCTACGTGTACCGTGAAATCTTTGAAGAGTTATTCCCACTTCCATCAGCAGCAGAGTGTGTACCAGGAGGCCCTTCAGTAGCGTGTTCTTCAGCGAAGGCGATTGAATGGGATGAATCGTTCCAAAACTGTGTTGACCCATCAGGTCGTGCAGTACAGACCGTTCACAACGACTCATACTAATTCTCTACGATAAAGATAAGGGTTGGTTCGTCCAACCCTTTTAAAACAGACAAAAAATTAGATACGATCAAAAAGAGGTGCTTTTGCACCTCTTTTTATGTTTGATGGAATTAGGCTATTTTAAATCTAAATCACTATTGTCTATGCTGACAGGCACACGCTTGGTGATCATCTGAACTAGCATAATTGAGCGTTTCTCACCATCTTGTTCTTGGAAGATGGCATCTATGCCCGCAAATTGACCGCTTTTAACTCTAATTTGATCGCCTGGTTTTGGCATGCATTCAGAAACGGTATTGTCATTACAACACTTTTCTAGCTGCATCAATTCGAAGACCAAGTCACCTTGAACTTCTTTCGGTTGAGCACCAAAACGCACAAAGTCAACAACACCTCGAGTAGAGCGGACTGAGGTGAAGTTTGGCCCTTGCTCATAATCAAAGTAAGCGAATACGTAACAAGGAAACAGCGGTTCCTCGACTTTTTGTCTTTTACCGCGCAAAATCTTCTCAACTTCTACAGTTGGATAAAAGCATTCTACACCTTGGTTTTCAAGGTGTTGTTTCGCCCTAACCTGCTCCCCACGTTTACAATAAAGTAGATACCAACGTTTCATCTTTTTACTAGCCAATTCTATTTTGTTTTTATCCTAGCATTAAGCCAAAGTTGAGTCATTGATATTCAGTTTATCTATAAAAGTATGATTATACATCGCTCGCATTAACGACATTTTTCAGCAACTTACGATAAAGAAGTCCATAGGCAAAAATGGAAATTAAGTTTGTGACACAACCAATACACCATCATATAATCTGCAAATCTAATCAAAAACAGCCACTTAACAAACAAAAATAGTTGAATGGCAAAATTTTATTATTTGTCACTCGTTGAATTGCATTGTATACGTAGAAGTCGTTAAAAAATGTAATAACTATTATTAGAAGAGCTTATGTCAAACCAACATCAATATTTTGGTCATCCACGTGGCCTGTTCTTATTGTTCGGTACAGAACTGTGGGAACGCTTTTCTTACTACGCAATGCGTGCCATTCTCGTGCTTTACCTTACTGATACAACAATGAATGGCGGCCTTGGCTGGTCAACCAAAGACGCATTAGACCTATACGGCATATACACAGGGCTTGTGTATATCACGCCTCTTATCGGTGGTTACCTAGCAGATAACTATTTAGGTCAACGTCGCTCAATTTTGCTTGGTGGCGCGTTAATGGCCATCGGCCAGTTTACTCTTGCACTTCCTGCTGATGCTTTAGGTATTGGTTCGCTACATAGTTTCTATTTAGGTCTTGGCCTACTTATCACTGGTAACGGTCTCTTTAAGCCAAATATCTCAACCATGGTTGGCGACCTTTATCAAGAAGGTGACAACCGTCGTGACGGCGCATTCACTATCTTTTATATGGGTATCAACTTAGGTGCATTACTTGCCGGCGTCGTTTCTGGCTCTGTGACAACCTCTTACGGTTGGAAAGCTGGCTTTGTTGCCGCTGGTGTGGGTATGCTGGTTAGCCTAGTGATGCAAATGGTACTGGCTCAATCATGGCTTGGTGATATTGGTCGCGAACCAGCGGCGAAACGAGATCTAAACAACAAAAACGCCACCACGAAGCAGCCACTCACCAAAGAAGAAGTGAATCGACTAAAAGTAATTCTGGTCATGAGCTTATTCACTATTGTCTTCTGGGCAGGCTTTGAACAAGCTGGTGGTCTGATGAACATCTACACTCAACAATATACTGATCGCATGATTGGTGGTTTCGAAGTTCCTGCTGCGTGGTTCCAATCACTAAACCCATTTTTCATTATTACTCTAGCGCCAGTTCTGGCTGTCCTTTGGGTAAAATTGGGTAAACGTGAACCTACTTCGCCAGTGAAATTTGCGATGGCACTATTTTTCTTGGCGATTGGTTTCCTTTGTATGGTTGGCGCAGTGCTAGAACAAGGTGGAGATACAACAGTAAAAACATCGATGTTATGGTTGGTCGGCGCTTTCTTCTTCCACACATTAGGCGAGCTGTGTTTATCTCCAATTGGTCTTTCATTGGTGACTAAATTAGCACCGCTTCGCTTAGCTTCACTTATGATGGGTGCATGGTTTGGCTGTAATGCGATTGCTAACTATGTTGCGGGCTATGTGGGTTCTCACGTAGGCGAGTTAGGCGCTATGGCTATCTTTAGTGGTATTGCGGTCAGCGCAACCGTAAGTGGCGTAATTTTGCTCCTATTCTCTAATACACTCGTTCGCTGGATGCATGGCGCTGAAAATACGCACAGCACGGCAGAGCAAGTAGAAGAGCAGCAAGTACAAGTTGCTTGATCGCTCAACTAAACGTAGAAAGGGTCGCTATTGCGACCCTTTTTTGTATCTAAAGTTTAGATTGAACTAACTCAACCATCATCTCGATATGAAGTTCACTATCGTTCAAACAAGGGATGTAGGTAAAGTTTTCGCCACCAGCTTCAAGGAAAATCTCTTTACACTCTTCCGAGATCTCTTCCAACGTCTCTAAACAATCTGACGAAAATGCAGGGGTCACAACATTAATATTTTTCACACCCTTTGCAGGAAGTGCTTCTAGGGTCTTATCGGTATAAGGTTGAAGCCACTCTTCTCTCCCAAATCGGGACTGATACGTCATGCCAATTTGTTGTTCGCTTAAACCTAACGCTTCCCCAAGCAAGCGAGTCGTCTCTTCACAATGCTGTGGGTAAACATCACCATTGTCAGCATAGCGTTTTGGAATACCATGATAAGAACACAGCAGGTAATCTCCCTGGCCATTCTTTTGCCAATGTTCACGAACTGAATGCGCTAACGCTTCAATATATTTCGGGTGATTGTAATAATCACGAATAAAGCTAAAGCCCGGCATCACAGGCAGGTTTTTAAATGCTTTAGTGATTCCGTCAGAAACCGCTGCCGTTGTTGTGCCCGAGTATTGCGGATACAAAGGTAAAACAATGACTTCATCAACGCCTTGCGCCAATAGGGCTTCAAAGCCTGATTGTAAACTTGGGTTACCATACGTCATACCAAGCTCTACAGGTATATCAAGCTTTTGTGCTAACTTTTCAGTTTGGCGTTTAGAGTACACCATCAACGGCGAGCCCTCTTCCATCCATACTGATTGATAGAGTTTGGCAACTTTAGGAGCTCGGATAGGAAGGATAACGCCGTGCAATAGTGGACACCAAAGCCATCGAGTCATGTCTACCACTCGGTGATCATGAAGAAACTGACTTAAAAAGCGCTTTACGGCAGGAGCGGTTGGTGCGTCAGGAGTTCCCAGGTTAACTAGGAGTACACCCTGTTTATTATTCTCTTTCATAACATCCTATTCATGGTAAACGGCTTGGTTCATATATTTAAGTAACCTCGAAGTAACGAATAGCCGAGCTGAAGTTAATTAGATATATGTTTACGAGTAAACTAAAAAAAGCGACCACTTGGGCCGCTTTCAATATATCAAAATATTAAATTTTTGACTTCAGCAAATTAAGATAGTGCTTTCTCGATATCCGCACTAACTTCAGCTACTTGCTTAGTACCATCAAACTTAAGGTACTTAGTCTTGCCTGCTTCAGCTTCTTTGCCGTAGTAGTTGATTAGCGGTGCAGTTTGCTCGTGGTAAACACCTAGACGAGCACGTACTGTTTCTTCTTTGTCGTCATCACGAACAACAAGATCTTCACCAGTTACATCATCTTTACCTTCCACTTTAGGCGGGTTGTAAACCACGTGGTAAGTACGACCAGAAGGAAGGTGAGCACGACGACCAGCCATACGCTCAACAATCACATCGTCTGCAACGTCAAATTCGATAACGTAGTCTACGTCTACGCCCATTTCTTTTAGGCCGTCAGCTTGAGGGATAGTACGTGGGAAACCATCTAGTAGGAAACCGTTTGCACAGTCTTCTTGAGCGATACGCTCTTTGATAAGACCAAGGATGATTTCATCAGAAACTAGCTGACCAGCGTCAATAACAGCTTTAGCTTGTTTACCAAGCTCTGTACCTGCTTTGATAGCAGCACGAAGCATATCACCAGTAGAGATTTGTGGAATACCGTATTTTTCCATGATGAAGTTTGCTTGTGTGCCTTTACCTGCACCTGGAGCACCTAGAAGAATGATGCGCATGATTTATCCTCTTTAATATTTAAGATTTATACCGAAGCTCACAATAGCTGACCTCTTAGACATCAAACCTGAGAAGCACCTGCAACGATAAGTTTCGGTATAACGTATATAGGCGAGCAAAAATACACGCCTTATTACTCACATTCAAGTCGCAGATTCTATCACAGGTTCTCTGAGCAAAGAGTGTATTAAGACTAAAGAATGTTAACAGTACCCTCTTTCACGCCCTATTGATTATTAACTCAGCACTTGAGATGCAAAATTTTGCGACAACAAACAAAAAGCTCGCGAAATGCGAGCTTTTTGATTTGCAGAGGTTATTACACCTTAGTCAAAAGTTGATTAACGGCTCCTAAGAACTCTGTTGGATCCTCAATAGAGCCTCGCTCCGCTAGCATTGCCTGACCAAGCAGAACTTCAACCCAGCGACCAAACGCTTCTTCATCGGCTTCGTCAGCCATACGCTTAACCAATTTGTGCTCAGGGTTTAGCTCAAAGATGTATTTCACTTCCGGCACAGCTTGACCAGCTGCCGCAAGAAGCTTCGCCATTTGAGTGCCCATTTCGTAATCGTCCGTTACCACAACAGCAGGCGTAGATGCGAGTTTGAAGGTCGTACGAACTTCTTTCACACGATCGCCTAGGTAAGACTTCGTGCGCTCTACAACCGACTTGAACTCTTCTTCGGTTTCTTTTTGCTTCTCTTTTTCTGCTTCATCTTCAAACTGACTTAGATCAAGCCCAGCTTTAGTGATTGACTGGAACTGTTTACCATCAAACTCAGTTAAGTAGTTCATCAGCCACTCATCAATGCGGTCGTACATCAAGATAACTTCAATGCCTTTCGCTTTGAACTGTTCTAAGTGAGGGCTGTTTTTCGCAGCTGCATAGCTGTCTGCCGTCAAGTAGTAGATCTTATCTTGACCTTCTTTCATGCGCTCAACGTAAGACGCCAAGCCCACAGTTTGCTCAGAAGAGTCCACTTCAGTTGAAGCAAAGCGCAATAAACCTGCAACTTTCTCTTTGTTTGCAAAGTCCTCCGCAGGGCCCTCTTTCATCACAAGACCAAACTCTTTCCAGAATGATTGGTATTTCTCTTCGTCATTCTTGGCCATACGCTCGAGCATCGTTAGCACGCGCTTAGTACAAGCATTACGTAGAGACTGAGTCACTTTATTGTCTTGTAAGATCTCACGCGATACGTTTAGCGGTAAATCGTTTGAGTCTATTAAACCACGTACGAAGCGTAAGTATGACGGCATAAATTGCTCTGCATCGTCCATAATGAATACGCGCTGTACGTACAGTTTCAAGCCTGATTTGTGGTCGCGGTTCATCATATCCCAAGGTGCTTTCGATGGGATGTATAGTAAGCTCGTGTAGTCGTTTTTACCTTCTACACGGTTATGACTCCAGACCAAGGGATCGGCAAAGTCATGTGATACGTGCTTGTAGAACTCTTGATACTCTTCTTCTGAAATATCAGATTTGTTACGCGTCCACAGTGCTTGGGCTTTGTTGATTTGCTCCCACTTTTTCTCATCTGTTTCCTTGCCTTCGTCATCACGAACGACAGTTTGGATTGAAACAGGAATGCCGATGTGATCAGAGTACTTACTGATAACGTCACGTAGACGCCACTCATTCAAAAACTCTTTACCCTCTTCACGCATATGAAGAATGATGTCGGTACCACGTGACTCTTTGGTAATGTTTTCGATGGTGTACTCACCTTCACCCGCTGAGTGCCATTGTACCGCTTCATCAGCGGCTAGACCCGCAGCGCGAGTGCGCACGGTAACGGCGTCAGCAACGATAAATGCCGAGTAGAAACCAACACCAAACTGACCAATAAGCTGAGAGTCTTTGCTCTGCTCTTCAGATAGCTTTGAGAAAAATTCGGCTGTTCCAGATTTTGCGATTGTTCCTAAGTGCTCAATCACATCATCACGGCTCATACCGATACCGTTATCAGAAATGGTTAAGGTATTTGCGCTTTCATCAAACGACAGTTTCACGCAAAGATCTGCATTACCTTCGTATAGATCTGGGTTAGATAACGCCTGAAAGCGCAGTTTGTCTGATGCATCTGATGCGTTAGAGATCAGCTCGCGCAAAAAGATCTCTTTATTTGAATAAAGAGAATGGATCATTAAATGCAGTAGTTGTTTTACTTCTGATTGAAAACCACGAGTTTCTTTATTTTGAGATACGGTTTCGCTCATGTGTGCTCCATAACATCTAAACTAATTGGCTTTTTCATAGGGACAAGTTTGTGACTTTCCCCTTGAAATCACCTTACCGAGATGTCATTTAACATGTGGCTGACAAATGTAAATTCAAGGTCAATATTGCTAAAAACGGTGTTTTTTTAGAAAATTTTAATTATCCTACCCGTCTAAAAGCATCTAAAATGTCGTGCGCACTCCAAGCGCCCCGGTAATTTTGTGACATAAATCACCATAATTACAACATCATCCATCTAAGAAGAACTAAATGACTAACATTGGCACCAAATTTCTACTTGCTCAAAGGTTCACCTTTGATCCAAATAGTAATTCGCTCGCTGACCAACAAAACGGCAACGACGTTGTACGATTAGGAAGCAACGAAAGCCGTATACTTCTGATGTTGGCAGAGAGACCAAACGAAGTTTTAACCCGTAACGAGCTTCACGAGTTTGTTTGGCGTGAGCAAGGTTTTGAGGTGGATGACTCAAGCCTGACTCAAGCGATTTCTACTCTGCGTAAGATGTTGAAGGATTCAACAAAATCTCCAGAGTTTGTTAAAACGGTACCTAAACGTGGCTACCAACTCATTTGTTCAGTGGAACGCTTGAGCCCATTTTCTACTGACTCTAACACTGACGTTGAAGAAAGCGCTTCTGAACACGAAGCGCCAGCAGTGGAGTTAGAAGCGAGCGATACACCACCAACAGAGATAGTGACCGATACTACTGCTGATCTTGAGCCTCAAGTAGAGCCGACTAAAACTCAGCCGAAGCCAGCATCTAACACGATTAACTGGCTACCGCGTGTCATTATCTTTTTATCTCTGCTGCTTCCTGTTTGCGTATTGTTATTCACGAACCCAGCGGAATCCCAATTCCGTCAGATTGGTGAGTATCAAAATGTACCGGTGATGACACCTGTAAATCACCCTCAAATCAACAACTGGTTGCCCTCAATAGAGCAATGCATTGAGCGCTACGTGAAGCACCATGCAGAAGACTCGTTGCCAGTGGAAGTGATTGCCACTGGCGGACAAAATAACCAGCTGATTCTGAACTACATTCATGACAGTAACCACTCTTACGAGAACGTAACACTGCGTATTTTCGCAGGTCAAAACGATCCAACAGACATCTGCAAATAAAGGAGGCCAATATGAAGATTAAATTAGCATCTGCGGTTTTGGCCGTATCCGTTCTTTTCAGTAGTTGGTTGTATTGGGGAAGTGACCTAAAAGTGGAACAGCTCCTCACAGCAAACGAATGGCAGTCGACCATGGTGACAGTCATTACAGACAGCTTGCCTGACGATACTGTCGGCCCACTACGCCGAGTTAATGTTGAATCAAACGTGAAATATCTCCCTAATGGTGACTATATTCGCGTAGCAAATATAAAACTATTCGCTCAAGGTTCAACCGCAGAATCAACGATAAATATCTCGGAAAAAGGCCGCTGGGAAGTAAGTGACAACTATTTGTTGGTCTCGCCTTCGGAGTTTAAAGATATTTCATCTTCTCAATCAAAAGACTTTTCCGAAGCACAGCTACGTTTAATTACTCAAATTTTTAAGCTAGATGCGGAGCAAAGTCGTCGTATTGACGTCGTGAACGAAAAAACACTATTGCTCACTAGCTTGAACCACGGTTCTTCGGTACTGTTTAAAAACTAATTTTGATTGGATGATAAGGGGGCAAGACGCCCCCTTTGTTTTGCTTATGGATTGGCTAGATACCACTACTCTCTTTTTCGGTTCACTAATCGCCAACACGATGGCTTCACTTTCTGGTGGCGGAGCAGGCTTGCTTCAATTCCCTTTACTCATCTTTCTCGGCTTACCGTTCTCCGTTGCGCTAGGCACACATAAGGTGGCTTCGGTTGCTTTAGGCTTAGGCGCAGCAAGCACGCATTTAAGATCAGGCACTATTAAATGGAAAATCGCGCTCTACCTTATCTTGTCCGGTAGTATTGGCGTGATTTTAGGGGCTAACTTAATTGTACAGATCCCTGATGGTATCGCGGAAAAGATGCTCGGCACGATGATCCTAGCGCTAGGTATCTACTCGCGATTTAAGACATCGCTAGGCCAAGCTGAAGTAATACGTAACCGTCATCCTATCGGTTGGGTTATTGGTGGAATTGGCTTACTGTTTATCGGCATCATTAACGGATCTCTTACCGCAGGTTCTGGTTTGCTCGTGACACTATTTTTGGTGCGCTGGTTTGGTTACGACTACAAACAAGCCGTTGCTTACACCATGATTTGTGTCGGCCTGTTTTGGAATGGCATTGGAGGCATTGCCGTCGTACAGGCAGGGGCGCCTATTCACTGGGCTTGGTTACCTGTTTTATTGTTAAGCTCTTTTCTAGGCGGCAGTTTAGGCGCATGGGCCGCGACTCGATACAGCAACAGAGTGATTAAAGTTGCATTCGAAATTCTCACGTTTGCGGTGGGCATCAAGTTGCTGGTTTAAAAAGATTAAAAGGAAAGTTTCATGGATAAAGCAATCATTGATATTTATTACTGCCGCCAGTGCAACTGGATGTTGCGTTCAACTTGGCTATCGCAAGAATTACTGCATACTTTTAGTGAAGAAATAGAAACAATCAGCTTACACCCAGACACAGGTGGTCGCTTCGAAATTTTCTGTAATGGCCAGCAAATTTGGGAACGGAAAAAAGACAGCGGCTTTCCTGAAGCCAAGGTGCTAAAACAGCGCGTTAGAGACATTATCGACCCAGAACGCGATTTAGGACATTCAGACACAAAATAGGGAGCAATTCGCTCCCTATTTTTTTACTTAGTAAAACCGTTAAATCATGGTTTGTGCTAATACTTCGCCTTCTGGCGTTTTTACCGTTAGCTTATTGTCTTCTAGAGTACCAAAGCTTCTCGGTAAGCCATTACGTGGGAATGTCATCGAGCCTGGGTTGAATATAATGGCTCCATCTTGCATCTCTGCGACGGGAACATGTGTATGCCCGTGGGCGATGATATCACCTTCGCGCAGTGGCGGCCGTTTTTCAGAGTTGTACAAGTGACCATGAGTCAAAAAGATTCTCTTGCCAGATTCAAGTAGCACCCATGAGTAATCCATCATCATTGGAAACTTCAATAGCATTTGGTCCACTTCACTATCACAGTTGCCACGTACAGAAATAATTTGATCACTGTATTGGTTCAATAAGTCTGCTACCTGTGGAGGGTTGTAGCCTTCCGGAATAGGGTTTCGCGGCCCATGGTTTAGCGTATCTCCTAGCAAAATCAGGTGGTGCGCACCAGAGGCCAGAAATAGCTCAATGGTTTCTTTAGTTGCTGGCAAAGAGCCATGCAGGTCTGAGGCAAAAAATAGTTTCACGACATTGTCTCCTCAAAAAGTATGAGGTCATTCTACGGCATTTTTTTAGCAGCTCAACCTACGACGGTTTGAATACTACTGATAGCGCAATGATTCAATGACCATAGGCAAAACATAGAACCATGCTGCATACGCTGTTCCAACCAACACCAGTATCCAAAACACCATCGACATAAATTTTGATTTGGCTAGATGGTGCAGCGGATCGGGCTCTCCGCATCCTGGACATGCATGAGCGCGTTTTGAGATTTGTTTCTCACACACGGGGCAAGAGACTAAAGGCATGATACAGATTCCTCGACATTAGGCTTAGGGCGCAAAGAATAATGGTGAATTAACACATATGCAACCTAACATATATTAAATATTTTAGTTCTTTGTAACAGTCGCTGACTTGAGAAAAAATTCGTTGATTTTTCATTTATATCAACCTATTACACTTCTTCTCGCACCATACCGTTGATGACAATATTGTTATAACTCACCATCCCAATGACCTCGCCACTTTCAATGACCGGCGCTCTGCTTATGCCAAATCGCTCAAACAAACGTGCACAATATTTTACGTTCATATCTGGTTCGACACACAAAGCAGGCTTGGTCATGATTTCATAAATATTTGTGCGCTGAGGAGAACGATTATTCGCCAGCACCTTTTTGGCGATATCATTCATCAACACGATGCCATATTCATCATTATCATCTCGCTTTTTCACCACCAGCGCTTTGACTTGGTATTTTTTCGCTAGCGTTATGCCTTCGTATACGGTCATCAGTCCATCAACCATTACATACGTTGCCGCCATAACATCTCGAACTCTAATTATCGTTTGATCACTCATAATTCATCCTCGACTACTTTGGTCAATGTCTCGACTTGATGCGCGACACCGACTGCATCTTCAATATCGATCTGAACAGCAATCCCCTGTCCCGACTCTCTGTCAAATTCACCAACCTCATTAATGGTCTCTAATATGTGTCGAGATAGATGTTCCTCGACCACAAACAGCAGCACATCTTTTTGCACTTCTAGCGTTAAACCAAAAAACGTTCGCTTTTGATTTAAACCTTGCCCGCGAGCATTGTTAATCACTGTTGCACCGGTCGCACCAGCATCGCGTGCAGCGTCCAACACCTTGTCTGTTTTGCTGTCTTCAACAAACGCAAGTATCAATTTAAAGCGCATTTTCTTCTTCCTCCGAGACGTTTTTATTCAGCCACTGGGTTATTTGCGCATAGCCCATCACAGAGATCATAGGAAATAGACTGGCAAACGCGATCAAGCCAAAGCCATCAATCATTGGGTTTCTTCCAGGGACGGTCGAAGCAAGCCCTAACCCTAATGCAGTTACAAGTGGGACAGTGACGGTAGAAGTTGTTACGCCTCCAGAATCGTAGGCGAGTGGAACAATAAGCTTAGGAGCGTAAAACGTTTGAATCACAACGACGATGTAACCCGCGATGATGTAATAATGAATGGGATCGCCCACGACAATCCGGTAACTCCCTAATGCAATACCAATTGCCACCCCAAACGCAACGGCTACGCGCAAGCCGTTAATACTGATACTGCCTCCAGAGACTTGGTTTGCTTTTATCGCTACAGCGATTAAAGAAGGCTCTGCAATCGTGGTACTAAAGCCTATAAAAAAGGCGAAGGTGTAAACCCAATAATAGTCGACCCACATTAAGGCTTTCCCTACCGATACTTTGAACTCTTGTAAAAACTCCGGCGCCGTTAATTGCACAGCCATCGTCTCCCCAAGTGGAAACAACGCCATTTCTAATCCAAGTAAAAAAAGAGCTAACCCGAAAATCACATAAACGAACCCAAGCAAAACTTTCTTAAGGTTGCTAACAGGACGCCTTAACACCGCTAACTGAAAACCAAAAATAATGCTGGCGATGGGAACGACGTCTCGAACGGTCGATAACAAAGTGTCTAGGAAATGATCAATTGAAATCATGTTACGACCATTCCGTAAACCATCACAAACATCATCGGTAACAGCGAGGCAAAAGCGATTAAACCAAAGCCATCCACCATAGGGTTACGCCCTTTAATAGAAGACGCTAAACCGACACCCAGTGCAGTGACCAAAGGTACTGTTATGGTGGACGTGGTTACACCTCCGGAATCGTAAGCAACGCCAATAATGGCTTCAGGTGCAAACCACGTCAGTATTACAACGCCGACGTAGCCGCCGATGATCATGTAATGAATTGGCCACCCTTTTAAGATGCGCAGAACGCCAATAACGATAGCGATCCCCACAGAAAGTGCCACCGTTACTCGTAGCCCTTGTCCATAATCCTGCATGGATTGCTCTGAGTTTGTGATCATCCCTCCTTCTGCCGCAACTTCTGATGCTTCTTCTGCTACGGCCGTTAATGCAGGCTCGGCGATCGTGGTGCCAAAGCCTAGACAAAACGCAAAGACTAATAACCAAAACACGCTGCCTTTTTTTGCAAAGGCTTGAGCCATACTCTCTCCGATAGGAAAAAGACCAAGTTCTAGGCCAAAGATAAAAAAGGTTAATCCTAAAACGACAAGCAACAAGCCAAAAAGAATGGAGACCAGGTTGGGCAGCGGCTCTTGCAAAACGACTAATTGGAAAAAAGTGATAACAATGATGATGGGTAATAAATCACGAGCACTATTGAGGAGCGCTCGAAAAAGCGCAACAAATGCTTCCATGCCTATCCTCCTTGATTGTGCAAACTGATTACGCCATTCCAATGAGCGATAACTTCTAGTCTGGCATAGATTTCACTCTTCTACCGTGAATGCACTAGCGCCATCTATAACATTTAGTTACATATTTTCTAATATGTGAAGTTAATAGTATCTCTGCCAGCTTGTCACTATCCCAGAAATAATGGTGTTGAGATGATCAAGCTAAGCACAAAACGACTATAATGTTCTAATACGTGTACATTCAAAGAGATAACATGAAGATATTACTCACAGGTGGCACTGGGTTTATTGGCTCGGAGTTGCTCAAGCTGCTATCAACTCACCAGGTTATGCTACTTACACGCTCTCCAGAGCGAGCAAAACAACGCCTACAGCATGCTGATCTGGGTAATATCGAATACCTTGACTCGCTCGAGTCGTTCGCCGATCTCAATCACGTTGATGCCGTCATTAATCTTGCAGGTGAGCCTATTGCGGATAAAAGGTGGACCAGCGAGCAAAAAGAAAAAATCTGCAAAAGTCGTTGGAAAATTACCGAGCAAATTGTTGAGCTGATCCACGCTAGTACCGAACCTCCTTCTGTTTTTATTAGTGGCTCGGCAGTTGGCTACTATGGTGATCAACAAGACCATCCGTTTGATGAGTGCTTACATGTTAATAGCGACGACTTTCCTCACGAGGTTTGTGCAAAGTGGGAGCAAATAGCCAAGCGCGCAGAGTCGGAACAAACACGGGTTTGTCTACTGAGAACTGGCGTGGTACTCGGCCTTAATGGTGGTGCGTTGGCAAAAATGCTATTACCTTACAAGCTTGGCGTAGGCGGCCCACTCGGGAACGGTAATCAGTACATGCCTTGGATTCACATCCTAGATATGGTCCGCGCCATCATGTACTTGCTTGAAACACCACATGCCCACGGTGCATTCAATATGTGCGCCCCCCATCCTGTGACTAATCGTATATTCAGCGGCACACTAGCTAAAACGCTAAAACGTCCGCATATCTTGTTCACGCCTAAATGGGCGATGGAACTCCTAATGGGAGAATCTTCCTGCTTATTGTTTGATAGCATGAGAGCCAAACCCAAAAAACTCACCGAACTGGGCTTTAAATTTAGCTACTCCAGAATAGAGCCAGCACTCAAGCACTTGTTTCATGACCGGAGCTGATGAATGATGGCTCTAATCAAGGTTTCTGAGTCTTAAATTAAATTATGAAAAAGTCGATTCTTATTACGGGTTGTTCAACCGGCATCGGTTACGTGTGCGCTCACGCCCTACAAAACAAGGGATTTAATGTCATTGCATCTTGTAGGAAAGAACAAGATGTCCAGCGCCTAATTAATGAAGGGCTAACCTGCATCAATCTAGACCTAAATAGCCCAGAAAGCATTTCTTCGGGCGTGAAGCAAGCGCTAGAGTTAGCAGAAGGTAAGCTTTACGCAGTGTTCAATAATGGTGCCTATGGTCAGCCCGGAGCACTGGAAGACTTACCCACCGAGGCTCTTCAAGATCAATTTCAGACCAACTTTTTTGGTTGGCACCAGTTGGTCAGAGAGGTGCTTCCTCATATGCGCCAGCAAGGCGAAGGACGCATCATACAAAACAGCTCTGTTCTTGGTTTTGCCGCAATGAAATACCGTGGTGCCTATAATGCATCAAAATTTGCCTTAGAAGGCTGGACAGATACGCTCAGGCTAGAGCTTGCGGATACGAATATCAAAGTGGCATTGATAGAACCAGGGCCGATCGAAACTCAATTTAGAAACAATGCATTACGAGCCTTTGAGAAGTGGGTTGATATTGAATCTAGCCCCCATCGTCATGCTTATGAAGGACAAAGAGAGCGACTCAACAACGACAAGTCTAATAATCGATTTGTTTTACCTGCAGAGTCTTGCATCGCACCAGTTCTTCATGCATTAACTAGCGTTTCACCGAAAATTCGTTATCGAATTACTACACCGACTAAATTATTCGCAGTCTTGAAAAGACTATTACCAACCCGTGCACTTGATAAAATTTTGCGACAGGCTGCATAAAAAAGTTTTGTCGAAATGTAATTTCATCGTAACAATGTGATGTCATTATGAACATGTAGGTTAAAAAAACCTCAACTAAACGAATCAATTTCTACGCAATTCAGCGGGGATTCTTTCGCCCAAAGTGATTGAGTTGCTTAGATTTGGTATCGCCACCCATTACGTTTTGTAGCAATGTTTATACTACTGCGAGGCAACAATGACATTAAATCAGCTTAACTGGCTTAGTGTGGGTGTAGTGTTGACCATGTTCATCCTATTTTGATACCGCACTAACAAATAGCATTAGAATTGCGCTGCTTCGGCAGCGTTTTCTTTTTATCTAACACCTGAGCAGCAATAACCTCACTCTGTTACCTCACGTTTTCTCAAAATAGAATGATTCATTGTTGATGGTGAATGTCGCTTGAATTTCACCTAAATCAACTCCATATCTAATATCAACGACAAGACACAAGGCAAGGATACTCTGATGCAATCCCCATTTATCGTTGAGATAACAGAACAGAACTTTCGCGAAACGCTTGAAGGTTCAATGAACACGCCCGTTTTGATCCACTTTTGGGCCAACGCTCAGCCAGAAAGCGCACAGATACTCCCTGAGTTGCAATCTCTTGCTCAACAGTACAACGGTGCATTTACGCTTGCTCTACTAAATTGTGAAGATCAGCCCGCTTTAGCGTCTCAATTTGGCGTGCAAGTATTGCCAACTATCGCGCTGTTTATAAATGGTCAAGCCGTCGATGGTCTGGGAGGCCCCCAGCCAATTGATGCCATTGCTACCATGCTACAAAAGCATTTGCCAAGCCCAGATGAACAACTATTAAAACAAGTCAGTGAACTTCTTCAGCAAGGTGAGCATGCTCAGGCTTTGAGCATCATCCACACTTTGCCGCCAGAGCTGCAAGAGCGTGGTGATGTGAAACTCGCGATGGCTGATTGTTTGCTAGAAACCAAACAATTTGATATTGCCCAAGAACTACTGAACGCTATCCCTCTCGAGTATCAAGATAACTACTACAAGAGCCTAATAGCCAAGCTCGAGCTGCATTTGCAGGCTGCAGATAGCCCTGAGTTACAGCGACTAGAACAAGCATACGCAGCAGACATGGCAAACTTCGAACTCGCTTGTGAATTGGCGGTACAATACAACCAAGTTGGTCGGGATGAAGAAGCGTTGGAACTGCTGTGGAATATTCTTAAAAAAGACTTGGGCGCCCAAGACGGTGAAGTGAAGAAGACTTTTATGGATATTCTCAGTGCGCTAGGTCAAGGTAACGCATTAGCAAGCAAATATCGTCGCCAGCTTTACTCAATTTTGTACTAAGCGCCGCATTCTTCTAAGAATAAGACAACAAAGGCCGGGATTTCCGGCCTTTGTTTTTTGTTAGAAGTCGCTATACAGCGTTGGTGCTGCTGGCGGATACTCTATTGGTTGCCAACGATCATTAAAGGTGTACTTGGCATAAAGCATGAAATGGTTTGGTGTATAAAACTCAGAACGTTGTACATCGACTAACGCCCCAAGGTACCAACGTTTGCTGACTCGCTTTTCCACCGCCGCTTGCAACGACGTACCAAAACCACCACCTTTGTCTGACTCCGCTACTGTCGATAAGTATGGCGCGTCTTCCTTAGTCCAAGAGTTAGAGACGGATGCACTCAATTGATATGACCAAGAACTGTTGTACCGGCCATAAAAGTTGATAGGTAAAGACACCGAGAAGTAACTTTGCGGGCTGTAGTAGCCACCGTGACCTAGCGTGTACTCACCCAGGTTTTTGTCGTAATCAAGGTACATTAAGTTCGTACCTATACTTAAACGCTGGTCATCCGTTGCAATCAACTTGTAGTACGCCCCACCTAACACGCCTAAACGAGTGTTGTCTTCAACCTTTTCACCAGTCAAAACATGATACTGCAAGCTACTCCAAAAACCGTAAGGGCCACCAATGTCCCAACTTGAGCTCAACTTCACACCAGTACGAGCAACTCCGCCCCATTTAGTCCCTTGAGGGTCAGTCGTGCCGCTAGGGACAGACATTCCAGCATAAGAAAGCGTGCTACTGGTCTCTGGGCGACGCGAAGCTTCTGCCGTCCAACCGAACTCACCCAGGCCCCCATTGATGCGCACACCACCAACCCATGTGGTATGGTCGAAACCAATTGGTGTCGTGCCGATATCGACCAACCAATCTTCAGCCTGCCAGCCCACTCCAAATGCCATACCTGATGCGTCATTTTGGAACGAAGTGCTGTCAGAATCGGTGGTTTTTTCATAATAGTCCAACTGACCTGAATCGATAGAAACATAATCAGCTTTTAGCAACAGGTGTCCATCCCAGCTCTCTATCGGGATTCGGGCTTCTATGGGCACTTGATTCGAAGTATTACGGCCATCTCGTGCACTGTAATCCCAGCCAATCATGACATGCCCATCACTCCGATCATGCAGTTTATCGATGTCCGATTTGACGTTACGAGTCAACCAGTAGTCGTCAGCAGTATCATATAGCTCGCGTAAGCTTAGGGGTTCTTTTTTCGCCTCTTCAGGTTCACGATTTTTATCCATTCGGTCACGATTTAAGGCTTGATAGGCGCGTGTTTCAGCTAAAGCCCACTGTTGATTTATCATTGCTATAGACATGCTATTGCGAAACGCTAATGCATCAGCATCAGGCATCGCATCCAACAACTGATTTAGCGCATTAGCGTCATTCCGATAGCCTTGTTGATTAAACACCGCGGCCACTGTCATCAACTGTGCCGCAGTTAAGCTATCGCGCTTTTTATTCAAAATGAGGTGCATGTCGTGATACGTCGCTTCATATCCAGTCAAAGCACTAGCTTGCAACATGCCAATTTCTGCTTGAGTTTTAAATGGCTCAGGCTTTAAAGAAACTTGTTCATACAAATCCAACGCAAGCTTAGGCTGTTGATTAACCAGCATCAGATCCGCTTGACTCAACAGTCGAAGGGTTTTGAGTTCATCAAGCTGTAATGCTTCCGAAGCACTTAAATCTTGTGTTGCGGAATTTAATGCTAAGTCCGCGTACCAACGATCAAAATCTTCAAAGTGATTCAAGCTTACCATCATGCTGCCGTAAGCCAGTTTGTCATCGGTTGACCAATCTTCTGAAAGCGAAATGTTTTGGAAAATCCTCTCAGCTTCCTTAACTTCATCAATGTCTAACCACGCACTCACTAGACGAGCGAGCGGTTGAATTTGACCTTGATAATCCGACTCTAGCGCACGTAAAGTCGCCATTACTGATTCGGGAGAAGCTAAGTAACGCGTTTGAATGTCTCTCAACTGAGCATCAAGCTTCAAGCGGGTTAAATTGCGCTGCATTGCGTCTGTCATGTCATGTTGTGCGATACTCTCTAGCTCAGCGATGGCCTCATTCACGTTGAAGTCCTGCGCGAGATAAAGCGCGTAAGCAAATTTCATTTCAGGGTCATTACTAGATGTAGCCCAATCGGACATCAGCGTATCCGCGCGTACTTTGTCGCCCATTGAATGAACCACGTCAGCAATATCAAGCCTTAACCATGGGGAGGTTGGCTGTAGCGCAATCAATTCCTCTACGGACGCTTTCATCGTTGCCTGATCATTTTGAGCGATTGCGATCCGCAGACGAGTCAAAATAACTTCCGACTTGATGCTCGCTATTTTTTCAGCGACCACTTTCTGCTGTGGGGCTGAGTAACTGCGCGCGAGCGCTTCCGCGCCAGACCAATTTTGCTGCTGAATACGAACATCTAAGCGACCACGCAATGCAGAGCTATTGCTGCTATCCAGTTGCAAAGCTTGTTTGAAAACCTTCTCTGCCGCGGCATAATTTTCTTGTACCAGATACAAAGAGCCTAATGATGAATAAGCATAAGGTTGGGATTTATCTACTTGAATCGCTTTTTGATAAGCGCTTTCTGCTTGCTTAAACTGGCCTTTTTCGACCAAGGCATCACCTTGATCAAGATACGCCCAATATTGAGAAGTCTCGATTAGCGCTGCCCATTTTGAGGCCGAGTCAGGATTATGATCTAAGTGCTGAGCCTGTTTAAAGTATCCGAGCGCTTTTTGTTGCTGCCCTCTACGTAGATAAACCTTACCCATAGCACCAAGCAATTCAGGATCTTGCGGACGAGTCGTCAACGCATAACGCAGCTGAGCTTCTGCTTGGTCGGTTTTATCTTCCTCGAGCAACGCTAACCCTTTGAGCTTGGCGAGATAAGTGGGGTCTTTGCGTAGTTCCTTTTCCTTTTTCCAGCGATCTTTCGCGCTTTGATTCGCTCTTTGTATCTCCATGTCAGACGGGTAGTAGCTAGCTAAGATGGCATATTGCTGAACAACTTGATCTGAAATAGGCAATTGATCCAATGCACGCAACCACGACGTTGCCGCATTTGTTCCAACCGAAGGAGCAAGCGCTAACTTTTTATAGGTATCGAGAATCCATGGTTCAGCAGGATTCTCTTTGCGAATGTGGTTGGCTAACGCGAGTTGAAAAGACGGAACACTAGGATAATTTGCATTTAAACGTTCCAGTCCCTGTTTTACCGAGCTCCAACTGCCAGGCAAATTACTTTGCAACTGTAGGAATTCAAGTTGTAACGCTGGTGATGGCATTCCATTTGGAAAAAGAGCTTTGTAAGCTTGAATCGCTTCATCGTAACGACCAGATTTTGCAAGCAACTGGGCGCGCTGATAATCCGCTCTTTTCTCTCCCTGAATGGCCATAATCGATGACAAGTTTTTCGCTTGAGGCGAATGAGGCGCCTGCCTGATTAAGCGCTCAAATACGGGTTTTGCTAATTCTGGCTGCTTACGTTTCAGATACATATTCGCTTGATAGAAAAGCCCCGTTGGATTGCTTTCTTCAATCGCGAACAGCCTCTCTAGAGTACTCTCGACAATATCATCTCGGCCAATCGCATCTGCTAGTTTTAGCTGCTCAACTAACCACTCAACCGAGTCAACTCGTGCTAATGATGTGGAAAATTGAACCAGCTCGATAGGCTTGTAGACCTGTGCGAGCTGCGACTTTGTCAGAGGTTTTGAGCTAAAGCTTTCTGCATGCACAGTGCCGACGCCACCAGCCGCCAAAGCAACCAGTGGAATCCACCATAACACGTATCCTGTTACTGACATCTCTCGCTCCATACAGGAAGCAATTCACCTTGCACACCAAAACGGTAACGTTCTTCATGCCAACCAAGCCCAAATAGACTTAATACGTTGTCGTAATAATGATCGTTTTTGTCCACCACAAGTTCATTTTGAGCACGACGAAACTGCGTCTCCAACAGCGCAGATTCACCAGAAGCCGCGAGTAACGGAAGAGCCGCAGCAGAAAAACCTGCGCTTCCTGCTTGGGTATATTTACCCGTTTCAGTATTTACTTCTCTCGCTGGCGCACCAAGGGCTTTGGTTGCCGCGACAAACGGCTGCATTTTTTGTACTAATACTGCTTTTTCTGAAACTTGGTCATTTAGCATACCCGCCCAAAGATAAGTGCGGATCGCGTTGTAACTGCCCATCGGCCCTGTAACCACATCTGAGCTATAACGACCATTTCTCAATACTGCCCAGTCTGGGCTAAAGCCAGCTGGCATCGTTTTCTCTAGCATGTGAACACTTGCCTTATACATTGAGTCCCAGTTGTATTGCGGGTACAGCGACTGCATACGAGCAATCAGTTGTAACGGAACATAACTCGGATTCACACGGTACTGGCCGTCGGCATCAAAGCCCGTTGGAGCTGGCAACAATACCGTTCCAACTCCCGCTATGTTGACGGTTTCTTCACGTAAAATACGACTCGCGATCAGATGTCCAAGGGTCTGATAGTAGTAGTTATTCCATAATCTCCCCGCCTCAACAAGGGAGTAAGCTATCCACAAATCAGAATCTGACGCTGGGTTAGAATCCAAGACTCCGAACTGACCATTTTCTTTTCTTCCCCACAACCAAGCAGGAAGCCTTGCCGTCAAATCCCCACCAGCCAAATGTGATTGAGTCCATTTTAAAACCTGATCGAAGGTTTTAGGGTCATTGGCAACCAAGGCAAAGAACAATGCGTAAGATTGGCCTTCCGAGGTTGTAATCATACGCTCGTCACTGCCATCAACGACTCGGCCTTGCTCCATGTATACCGACTTAAATGTTTCCCATTGTGGCCACTCGCAGGTGTTAGCCCACAAGTAAGGAGACACGAACAACATAAGGAACGAGATGAGTTTTTTCATTATTCCTCTTCCTCAGTTTTTTCTAAACGTCTAGACGCGACTTGACGTAATACGCGCCAAAGCACAATGGTTACGATCACCACTAGCAAGGCGGCAAAGCACGCAACGATGACTGGGTGATTAGAGAAGTGATACCAAACGAGCTGCCACACAGGAAGCTTACCGACATAGTAGTGCGAACCCACGTTGTAGCTTGCTACTTCGTTATTTCTCAACGTCACTACCGAGCCAAACATGTGCTCCACTTTACCGGAGTCAGCCAACGCGCGATCAACCGACGCAAAATCTGACGGGTGAGCCGCCATAATAGAAATGACGCTGCGTTTTTTCGTAAATGGCGATTCTGCACCATAAATAGCAGCAAAAGAGCCTTCTGCCTCAACAGAAACATAATCCGCGGCCACTTGACGAGCATCACTTGGACTCATCCAGTTCATTCCGAGCTGCTTTTCATTTTTGCTTGGCAGGCGAATTTGTCTCTGACCTTCTTTAACCACTAAGTTAACTTGGTCAGGGTTATTAGCGGCTTGTTCTAGTGCATCCACAACACCAATCGTCAGGATGTCTTTATTTTTTAGTTGCTCAGCATTCCATTTATCTGTCAAAAGCACCTGAATACCTGGGTACCCAGAATCACTTCCTAACGAGCCCATGACGTTTAAGAAGGTCTGCAACACTTCTTTTGGAGCTCTCTCTGGAACAACAATCGCAGTTTCTGACAAATCGGCCATGCGTGTGTAAGGGAAGCCAGAAGTAGCAAAAGCGCGCATATTTGGCATTTCGATGTAGTGAGGGAAACCACTAAAATCAACCGTAGAGTCACCATCAATGACCGCGTATTGCTTACTTGGCTGCGTCACCTGACATTGCCCATCAGTCACCGACGCAAAACCAAACTCAAACTCGATTCGGTTTTGACTACCCACCTTAAAAGCCGGAATGCGAACAAACGTATCACCACTTAGAATGCCATCATCTAACAAAGGAACACGTATACGGTTAGATTCTCCACCTTGACCTTTTGTGGTTAGGTTGAACGCCTCAATGAATTGGTCATTAATACTCAAAGTCAGACGAGAGCCGGAATGATCCGCAGCAGGCGGTGAATAACGATAGTTAAGATCCATCGGTATACCACGGCTTTGCCAAGTAAAGAGATCGGGTGGTAAACGCAAACTTACGTTGATTGGTGGAGGCGTTCGGCCTTCCACTTGCAGCATGCTTTTTTGTTCGACTAACTCAGACAATGCAACAGGACGAGCCGTACTCACCCAGTTTGGCGCATCGTACGGGACTCGTGGTTTGATTTGTTTGACTTCATTAATCTTCGCGATTGGTCCAGTAAGAAGTTGGTTTCCCAACGCCAAACCTTGCACCGCAATGTTAAGATCCTTACTGTCACGGCCTGTCACCAGAAGAAGCTTCACGTACGGGTCTGTTGGATGAGTGATGACTTGAAGACGAGGGCCATCCGTGTCTGGAAAATCTCTCAGAAACTCAGGTTTGTTGTCATTGGTAACAAAGACAATGGCGTTGCGCTTAGGTAACGTGTCGACACTAAAAGGGAATTGAGCACCACGCCAACCCGCAAGAGCACCAAAGTAAGAGCTCAAGACACCGGCAGCCTTGACATCATCTAAATCGTATTTGCTACCCATCACGACAGGCAGATTTAACTGGCTGAAATCACGGACATCAAAAAAAGGAGCCGGTAACAAACTCAAGTCACTTTCCAGCACTGTCTTTTGAGCAAGCATCTCAATTCGACTACTTTGGCTAATCTCAGCCCAAATGCTCGAGTCATTGGGGTTAGCACAGTCTTTCTGAGTATTCCCTATTAACTCAAAGCGAATTTGGTTGTAATTACTAAAGTAACGAGTGTCCAGCGGCATAGATAAGCTCAACTTTTTGCCTTGCTGGCCATCGATGATTGACGCTACTCCCATAAGTTCGTTGTTCAAATACACTTTGACGTGAGAAACCAAAGAGAGCAACGCTGGCGAAGGTGTGATATCAAAGTGCAACGTTGCTTTAGATACCACCTCATCGAGTCGCGAACCGAAACCAATATAAGCACTGGCCTCACTACCTTGGATAGCAATTGAACCACTGTAACCTAATTGACTAAATGGGATGACGCGCTTAAACACGGTCGAATCTTCAGCATCTTGCTGTGCCAAAGGCGTTGCTTGTTGCTGACTTACTTCTTGTGCCGCGAGACTGCACGACATACACATGAGAGTGATAGCCGTTGTCAACGCTGTTAGTTTTTTATTATTTAGCATGACTTGAGGTCCTGATTGGGACATAACGAGGTCTTAGTGACCAAATAAATTCGATACAAAATAAAAGTGCATCCACACTGACCTGAACAAACTTAGGACAATGTTGCAGCAAGCGTTTGTATCCATTAAAGCCGACTTGCAGTACAGCCTGCATACTCGATAGAGGTTTATCTGATTGATAACCTTGTTGCCATTTCGCCCATGTATCTGCACGTGCAAATGTACATTGGACGTATTGGATTCGTTGTTGATGAGACAATTCGTTGAGTTGTAAACCAAATATCCCCTTATGAGCATAGGCAACCGTCATAGGGAACACGAATTCTTGGCCACCTCGATTGAGGATCACTTCTAAGGTTTGACCGAGTAAGTAAGCACAGGTTGGTTCATCGACCCCGTCAATTTCTATGCGCACGCCCCCCAAAGAGAAATCCTTCATCTGCGCTTGTATTAAATGCCCAGAATTAAGCCTAACCGCGACAGGAATCGCCACCTCTACTCGGTGATCTTTTCGCACTTGTTTAGCTTCTACTGCAACCGCAACGGCAGCACCTAAAATCAACAGGTTGTACATCGTCCATACGAGATTCACGATAACTGTACCGATTTCATTTTGAGGCCCCCACCCCATTCGGTAAATCCCTACAGCGAAGCCCAAAATGTTGAGTGCAACCAAAACCAAATATGGTCGAGAGATCACCCAATCGTAGTGAGACTTTTCAACCAAACCGCCTTTTGCCGTTACGTTGAATGTCCCTTTATGGGGCGCAAACAAAGCCACCGTTGTTGGCCTTGCGATATACCAAGCAAGCACGGTTTCGTATACCTCACCCCAAAACGAATAACGGTAGTCACCCTGCATACGAGAGTTGGTCATGCTGGCGTGAATCATGTGGGGTAATACGTACAAAATGATCGCCAGCGCTGGTGCATAAATCACGTAGGAATGCAGCAACAAATAAGCCAAGGGTGCGATCAGGAATACAATCCTCGGGATACCAGATAGAAAGTGCAGCATGGCATTGACGTAACAAAGCCGTTGAGAGAGCTTAAGCCCCTTTCCAGTCAATGGATTATCTACCCTAAATATCTGCGCCATCCCGCGAGCCCAACGAATGCGTTGCCCAACATGTGCAGACAATGTTTCTGTCGCCAAACCAGCAGAAATCGGCTGCTTAAGATATGCAGAACGATAGCCTAAACGGTGCATGCGCAGAGACGTGTGCGCATCTTCCGTCACGGTTTCGACTGCAATACCACCGACTTCCTCTAAAGGCTCTCGACGTAAAATAGCGCACGAGCCACAGAAGAAAGTCGCATCCCACAAGTCGTTACCATCTTGAATCAGGCCGTAAAACAAGTTGCCTTCGTTTGGCACGTTACGAAAGTTCGATAAGTTACGCTCAAAAGGATCCGGTGAGAAAAAATGGTGCGGCGTCTGAATAAGCGCCAACTTTGGATCTTTCAGGAACATCCCCATTGTGAGCTGAAAAAATGCTCGTGTAGGAATATGGTCACAGTCAAAAATCGCAACAAACTCACCGCTGGTCTGCTTCAACGCATAGTTAATGTTACCGGCTTTCGCATGTTCATTCGTTGGGCGGCGGATGTAGTTCACCCCTACACTTTTGGCGAAATCTCGGAAGCTATCACGCTTGCCGTCATCCAGAATGTGGATGTTAAGTTTGTCTTTCGGCCAATCGACACCTAACGAGGCATAAACCGTCGCTTTCACAACATCGAGATCTTCGTTGTAAGTAGGGATCATCAAGTCAATGGTTGGCCAAGTTGACTGATCCGGTGGCATCGATACTGGTTTGCGATTCAATGGCCAGATATTTTGGAAATAGCCAAGCATCAGCACAATCCAAGAATACGTCTCAGCTAGAAGTAAAACGCCCCCTAGAAACAAAGCAACAGGATCGTCCCAGTTCAGGGTAGACGAATAACGCCACCACAAGTATCGACATGAGGCCGTAACCGACAAGATGATCAAAAGCATGGTAGGAAAACGACCCGGCATGCGACGGACCATCATCGCTAATGCCCAGAGTAACAGCACAAAGACAGTCTGAGCCTGATAACCAAATGGCACCGTAAAACAAAGCAAAGCGATTAACACCACGAAAAACAACAAGGTGTAGTTCAACGCCATCGCTGACTTACTTGCTTTAATACGCTCTCGAACTTGTGGATCTTTGATGTTGTTCGCTGTCTGTTCTAACCAGCGGACGCCTTTTGCAACCAATTCAAATGGCAAGTAGAACGCATTGCGAATTTGCTCGGCTAAAGTCATCGCTAAGCTGCTGGTTTTTTGGACCATGCTGTATTTACGTTTTGCCTGAAGCAAAGCAACCACACGCTTTGGATAATAAAACGTACAGGATCAAACCATCTTGGCGCAGCAAAATTAACGTTTGGATAGTAAACCAAAGGCAGTTTCCATGAGGGAACACCCGAAATAACCGGCTTTAAAAATACAAAACTCAATGAAAACCAAAAAGACAAAGCACACTCACCAACCCAGTTTGTTTTACAATTCCAGGCTTGCTCGTAAGCGTTCTTCTGCAGTCTGAATTGGTCCACTACCCAACGTTGGAAAATCAGATTAAGACTTCGCATAAATTAGCTTTGGTCCTGAGCGCTTGATAACGCTGATACACACCAAAAAGCAAAAGACTGAAAATCTTTTGCGGCTTGGCTCGATGGCGAATAGTGTTGAACGGTCGTCAGGTTTGCCACACATTCAAGCAATGCCGTATCTCGATGAATCGAAACAGGAATCAAGGATTCGCTAAGTTCCTTTTTCAGCACCAACATGGAATCAC
This sequence comes from Vibrio sp. Vb1980, assembly GCF_033338615.1. NCBI lineage: Bacteria > Pseudomonadati > Pseudomonadota > Gammaproteobacteria > Vibrionales > Vibrionaceae > Vibrio > Vibrio sp. Vb1980. The sequence goes on along the minus strand of NZ_JAWOSZ010000010.1, from coordinate 19,024 downwards.
GACCAATTTCGGTTTCTGGCTGATATTTATTCACCAAAAAACGTAATTTATCAGAGCGAAGCAATCTCGATAGCTCTTCATGTTGTAGCCAAGATTGAAGAGTGAGATAACTCAAGGCGTCTGCCGTTACCACCACCACTATCATATCCATTGAGTCGACAAAAGATCGCACTTCAGGATCAGTAAGCTCTGCTAAGTCGGCGTGAAAAAGCAGCCACTGTTCACCACGGTTTTCGCTCACTTGCAACGTCGTTTCACCTAACATTGATAGATAGTGAGAACGCTCATTAAAAAACGCTTTTAACTGCTCAGAATTCAGATGGCCAAACGGTAAAAAAAGTGCACCTTGTGGGCTTTCATAACCAGCCTGGGTCCAAGGCTTATCTAAAAGAAGTTGTTTCGCCCAGCCTCCTTGCTCTTCCCTCGGCAAGCCAAGATGAGCTTGCAGTAAACTATTAGGCACCACCTCAATGGCCAGTACCTGTTTATTTATCTTAACTAACGCTTGTGCCAAATTCGCAGCGACGGTCGTTGAGCCACAGCCGCCTTTTAAACTAACAAATAGAAGGCGCTTCATATCGCTTCCGTTTCTGAATTTTTCTGCGTATTACGTACCAAAGATAGAACATTACGAGCACCGTTGGCTTTGAAGACTTGCCACTTATTTTTAACTTGTACGTAAGACTCGTTTTCTGTTGTTTCAATATACGTGTATTGAGTTAAGTTATAAGAAGAGTAGATCGAATTAATATCTTTTGCAGACTCAGTCATAGAATTTTTCACAATGTAACGGAGCTTAAACTGAGATAACAGCAATCCCGCCACTATCATTTTCAGTATAAATTCCATTGTTAAAAAATTGACGCATCGACCTATGCGTCTCATATTTATAGAACGATGATGAATGTGAATAAGTTTATTTATAGCCCATATAAATAACAAAGGCCTAAATAATATTTAACTTCAGAAAAAAGGATTACAATAATGAATTGTTACCATCCATTTAATACACATAAGAAATTTAAATATTTTAAATGAGAATCATAGACTTAGAGACTATTGATTTTAAACTCATAAACATCATGTGAAGCACATGCTATAACTATTTTAATTTCTGATCAATTTCGTTTAATATCTTAGCGTCATTTTCTTGTCACTAAGAAAATCAAAATTGTAACGATTAGCATACAACGGATTGTGAGCTTCACAAAACACATTAAGTTATTGATTTAAGGCTCTTTATGTCATCACTCTCTGAATCATCTGCTATTAAAAACGAACGAGAGATAAACTCTGTTTATGTAAACTTATTTACTCATAAACAGATGCTTATTGATTATTTGTTCAGTACACTACCGGAAAATGACAACACTTCACTTACAAGCTTTACAGACAAAGAAACTTTTTTGTCCACATTGAATGATGAAGCCTTAATGAAATTCAATGACTTATCTAAAACCCACCTTGAACAGTGTTTTTTTCTTAGTCATAAATTCACAAAAAAAACACCCAAAGCTATAAATCTTGCTAAAGACATTCACCAAACGAACATAAAGAAGTTTTCTACATGTCTATTAGTTGTTCCAGACTCGCTACTATCATCAACTAATGATGATTTTATAAGTGTCTTTCTACAAAGCTTAAATGAGCTGGCAAATAATAAAAAAATCACTATTAGTGTTTGTATATATGGGCATCTGACGACTTCACTATTAAAGCCCATTCTTATTTCTCATAATAGACACATTGCAGGTTTGGCGACCATGACATCATTAGATGACGCTCGCTACTGCTATCTTGTGGATTTTTGGTCCAATAAACACGGTGTAATTACCCAACACGAATACATTCTCACTAAAACTAAAGATAAAACACTAAAAGCAACGTCTTACGAAACGCATCAATCTCATGTCATGCCAGAAGACAAATCGGATAGCGATAGAATCTATGTCAGCAGAAGAGCTTTCAGAGAAAGCGTGAAAGCCCCAAAAGGGATGCGTGTGGCAGAGAGCAATCAAGGACTCATAGCGATGCTAGACAACCCTCGCTCTTCAACTATTGTTTTCAGCTGTGATAACCAAAGCGAAGTTCAACAGATCGCGTTAGATTGCTACCGTTTAAGGTCCGCGTATGGCCGTCAGCTAAAGATTATTGTCAGGGAGACCCAACAATGTCTGAGATATGCAGATGAAAAGTTCTTACTTCGCTCGGGGGCAAACTTCATTTCTCACGCGCAAATCCCCCCAATGCGCTTTATGACTCAGGTTGAAGCAATTCAAGGCCAGATGCTTACACGCCCAATTCCTGACAGTTTAGAGGCGCTCTTAAAGTATGACCTTAAGTTTGGTAGCAAAGGCTACTTACAAAACCAGGACTTTAGCCAATACTGTATTGACGTCATTTCCCACTCAACACACTCAAATGTGAACTTTGCGCTTATCAAGCTGAACTTATTACCAGGTATGACGGCAGAGGAATGTTTACGTCTTTGCCATATTCGAAGAGATGGCGACGTTGTGACAGCCTGCAACAAAGCTCTATATGTCTTGTTCAGTGCTATTCGACATAGCGATATTGATATTGCACTCAACAATATATTTGAGTTCCCAGTGAGAGACTTATTTCATTCAACTCACACGTTTGATACTCAATTAGATATCGAAACAGAGTTAAAATTCATCGTTCAAGATGAAGCCGTCATATCCGACGACGTTTCAGCTCTGGCGACAGAGAGGAAAATATTCCATACCGCCACTAACTCCATTACTGATGTTCCTCCTTTGTTTGCTGTGAAAAAAACCATCGAGCTCAAGGAGCGTTCATGAATATTAACGATTTTTTACTGACCGTGATTATCAGCTCAGGTATTGGCCTACTCCTAGGATACTTTATCCGTGACCTAGTAAACGCTACCCGACGCTTTTACCACAAGCACTTAAAACGCTCGCGCTATTTTGAGCTAGATACATCAGCCACTAATACTAAGAAGCTTAAGTAATGATATCGCATTCTCATGACTCTACCCCCTCTACTATAGGATTGGGCTGGTGGAATATTTACTTTATCGCAAAAACAGCGCTCTATTTTCAAGGAATCATCGATTTCCATCCAATAGAAAACTTTGCGCTGTTGATCTTCATCCTGCTTCCTATCTCGATGAAAAGCCTAAATGCGGTACGTCATATCGTTGTATTTGTCGCCGCAGCGTGGCTCTTGCATTACGATTCTTACCTACCTCCTCTAGACCGTCTTTGGGCTCAAGCGGGACAGTTAATGCAGTTTGAATTGAGTTATCTGGTCGAGCTTTTGGGACGATTTTTATCATTCCAAGCAATACTCGGATTGCTCGCTTTGTGTGGTGCGTACTTTATTTTGAGCAAGTTCGTTAGAGTTTCAGTCTTTGTGGTTATTGCGATGGTCTATATAAGTATTCCTATGACGACTGAACCTCAGACAACAGTGGCTGCAGAAGTAGCTCAACAACAGCCGACAACCGAGGTTACTGCTAGCAAACAACCTCAAATAACGGAAATTAATGATGCCAGTTTCAACACGTTAACTGCAGATTTCTTTTCTAAAGAAGCTTCTCGACGTGTGGCATTCGATACCAACAGCGCAATGGATGCTCCTTTCGATTTGTTGTTCTTGAGTATTTGCTCGGTCGCGTGGGATGACATCGAAATTGCAGGACTGGCCGATCATCCTCTATTCAAAGAATTTGACATCATGTTCGACAACTTTAGCTCTGCAACGTCATACAGCGGGCCTGCGGTCATTCGTCTGTTACGAGCCAATTGTGGTCAACAGGAACACAGTCAACTGTTCCAGCCAGCACCATCAAAGCAGTGCTACTTGTTCGAAAGTTTGAAAGAGCTAGGCTTCACAGAAAATTTACTGATGAACCACAATGGTGTCTTTGATAGCTTCCTTGAATTGATCAAAAAAGACGGCGACTTACAAGCGGCTCTTATGTCTCAAGAAGACTTAACTCCTTACCAAAAATCTTTTGATGGCTCTTCGATCTTCCGCGATAAGCAAGTATTGGATAACTGGTGGCAGCAAAGACTTAACAGTAGTGACGACAAAGTCGTGGCACTCTACAACTCAATTTCACTACATGATGGCAACAGGATCATCAATGCGAATTCAAGCACATCTATTGCTAGCTACAAAATGCGCCTTAAGAATTTGCTTGATGATCTCCACGCGTTCTTTAAAACCTTAGAGTCCTCAAAACGCAACATCGTTGTCGCTTTGGTACCAGAACATGGTGGTGGAATGCGAGGAGACCGCATGCAAATTTCGGGTATGCGAGAAATTCCTGCACCGACAATCATTCATACACCGGTAGGAATTAAAATCTTCGGAGAAGGAATTCAGCGTCAGGGCGACACCGAACACGTAAGCGAGCCATCTAGCTATCTGGCATTGTCGCAGCTCGTTTCGAATATCCTGGATAAAAACATTTATCAAAGTAAGACGTTTAGCCCTTCAATATTGACAGAGAACCTACCAGAAACACGAGTTGTCGCGCAGAACTCAGGCTCTACTGTGATTGAAGTACAAGGGAAATATTATGTTTCTCTTGATGGTTCAAGTTGGATTGAATACCCCGCAAAATAGCGAGAGTAAAACCATGCAATGACAAAGGCCGGTGTTTCCGGCCTTTGTCATATAAAAAACCAATAACCTCTCAAAGGTCTCAGAACTTCAATTGTCTATTGTCTATAAATAGGTAAAAATGGATCGAATATTATGCACTTAAGGGAATAACTCATGCCAATTGATTCACTGATCACCATCGGTATTTTCGTCGTTCTTGCTGTCGTTATCTTATCTTCAGCCATTAAAACGGTTCCGCAAGGAAACAACTGGACAGTTGAACGCTTCGGACGCTACACCCACACATTAAAGCCGGGTTTAAACTTGATCATTCCATTCGTTGATAAAGTTGGTCAAAAAGTAAACATGATGGAGCGCGTTCTCGATATTCCTGCGCAAGAGGTCATTTCAAAAGATAACGCTAACGTGGTTATTGACGCTGTCGGATTTGTTCAAGTGATCGATGCTGCAAAAGCGGCTTATGAAGTCAACGACTTAGAACACGCTATTAGAAACTTGACCCTTACGAACATTCGTACCGTTTTAGGTTCAATGGAACTGGACGAAATGCTGAGCCAACGCGACATGATCAACTCTAAGCTGTTGGCGATTGTTGACCAAGCAACAAACCCTTGGGGCGTAAAAGTCACACGAATTGAGATTAAAGATGTCCAGCCACCAGCCGATCTGACCGCTGCAATGAATGCGCAAATGAAAGCCGAGCGTAATAAGCGTGCGGAAATTCTTGAAGCAGAAGGGGTTCGCCAAGCTGAGATATTAAAGGCCGAAGGTCATAAACAATCAGAGATATTAAAAGCTGAAGGCGAAAAGCAGTCTGCTATTCTCCATGCAGAAGCACGTGAGCGTGCCGCGCAAGCAGAAGCAAAAGCGACTTACATGGTTTCCGAAGCCATTGCAAAAGGTGACATGCAAGCCGTCAATTACTTCATTGCACAGGGTTATACCGAAGCGATCAAGAGCATTGGTCAAGCCGAAAATGGTAAAATCATTATGCTTCCATTAGAAGCAACCGGACTAATGGGCTCGGTTGCAGGGATAGCAGAAATGTTTAAACAGCAAGATAAAGAATAATTTATGGACTTTTTTAGTTTGTTGGAAGGTATCTCTTTCTGGCATTGGCTAGCGTTTGGCTTTGCTCTTTTAGCAGTTGAGCTACTTGGTACCGCAGGGTATTTTCTCTGGCTCGGGATGTCTGCACTTATCGTTGGAGCACTCATGACCGTTTTGCCAATGAGCTGGCAATTGCAATGGCTTTGCTTTGCAAGCTTCAGCTTAATCACCACCTGGCTTTGGTGGCGACGACAATGGTCTAAAGACAAGCAAGAAGACCAAGAAAGAGATCTGAACCAAAAGTACAAGCAGTTAATTGGGCGTACTCTTATCCTTGAAGAAGACTTTTCCGTCGGGCTCAATCGCATCAAGGTAGCCGATACCACATGGTCCGCACAATCGGATCAAGCACTTCCAGCCGGTACCCGCGTAAGAATCACCGATGTTGAAGGTATTATTTTAATCATTGAGCCTGATTCTAATTAATTTATGCCAAAGTAATGGGGCAAATCATGCTCCATTACTTTAATCTAAACAACTGCTTTCATTTCATTACCTTAATTAAAATCGAGAAAAAAATAAGTATTAGTAATATTATTAATACCCTACCTACCATTTCCTATTATTTAATTATTCAACACACGACAATCAATAAGATAGAAATATATCTAGGTAAATTATCGATCTAAATTTATTTTAAAAAATAAAACTTTATTGAATTATTTTTTGATCTTTTTATCCTCGGATACATACTTAACGCATAAGCATTTAAGTTGAGTGCTTTTTATTTGGTAAGTAAGAGGATGTACTATGAATAAGCTTCTCTTTTTAATGTTGTGCGGTATTTTTTCTTTTTCTTCCTTTGCCTACAACAACGGAAACGGCGGTACAACTAATTTGGGACCTATAGTCGAATGTAAGATGCCAAGTGGCGACGTTACGAATATTCCAAGTGAAATGTGTCGATTTAGAGGTGGGGAATGGGAATAGTAAAGAAGTAAGAGCTTAGTTTGATATAATAGCCCTATTCAACCTTGCCTTTCTGCGTAGTCACGGTTTATACAAGCACGTAGATATTTAAAGTTTATATTAAGGTGATTATTATGAGATTTTTATCTGGTCTATTAGTAATATCTTTTGCCATAATTCCGTTAACCACTCATGCTAATGGTGCATCCGGTGGTCGTACGTTAGGCCCAGAGATAAAGTGTGAGTTGCCAAACGGTAATGTACATATGTTGCCACCGTTATATTGCAAAATATACGACGGCCGAGAAGTGAAATAGAAAAGGAGCCTAGCGGCTCCTTTTATTATCTAATTAAGTATTAGTGGAAGCTGTAAGGGATAAGAACTTGTAGACGTAAGTCTGTTTCATCCGCATCGCCAGCACCTGCGTACTCATCACGTTCTAGGATTGTACCGTGTAAACGAATGGTAGAACCTTTAAGCGCGCCACTTTGTAGTGAGTAAGATACTGTTGCGTTAACTGCGTATTCGCTTTCGTAATCCCAGTCACCTGATGCTCCGCTTGCTGCAGAGTCAGCGCCAGTACCGTAACCAAAGCCTAGGTAGTAGTTCCAGCCGTTACCTTGGTTGTAAGATAGACGGTTGTACCATGCTAGCTCACCCGCTTTGTTCCAGTCAGACAGCGCGTCCCACCACTGAGACCAAGTACCATTGTTCATACCATATGTATGAATAGTACGAGGAACGAAGTCCGCACGGTTATCTGTGTCTGTGTAGCGCAACTCAGACATCCAAGCTAGCTTGCCGAAAGATTGATTCAAAGATAGACCAGTGTGGAAACCTAGACCATCGTATTTCACATCATCGTCAACACCGTAGAAATCAAATGCTAGAGTTGTACGGTCACTAACAGTGTACTTCAAGTAAGCCTTGTAAGAAGTGTTGTCAGTTTCGTTGTGGTAGCTAGTTACTTGACCTGCACCCCAGTCAACACCATTTGCATATTGAACGCCAGTAGCTTGACCCAAACCAAGTTGCATAAACAAGCTGTCAGTTAGGTTACCGTTTAGGCCTAGAGAGTGTAGGTAGCTCCATGAAGTGTCAGACCAAAGCGCTGGTGCGTAATCATCTTCGTGAAGCAGCCAAGGTGCTGTAAATTGGTCTGCGCCAAAGTAGCTTAGGTTGAAATCACCAAGTTTAGCGTTTAGTTCGAAACCACGGTAAGTACCAGGTACAAAGCTCCAAACGTTACCGATTGTACCGTTACCACCAGCCTGTAACATACCGAAACGAGCATTAAAGTTTTCGTTTGCTTTGAATTTCAGCGCTGCTTTGTAAACTTTAAGCTGCTGACCATCACCTGCACCCCAGTCTAGGTTGTTACAAGTTGAGATTTCGTTACATAGGTAGCCTTCGTTTGAATTGTAAAGACTATCGTTGTAAAGATCGCCAGAGTAGTAAGCCGCAACATCTGCGCCCACCCAACCATCGTGGTAGCCAGAAGTGAAGTCTAAAATTGCGTTGTAAGAAGAGTAGTTTAGACGACTCCAACGGTCACCATTTTCACCGCCGGGCTTACCTGTTGTACGAGTTCGTGAACGAGTATCAACTATGAATAATGCATTCAGACTTGAGTCTTGCATAAATTCGTTCACTTTCTCTACGTACTCGCCACCTGCTGCACTTTCAGTAGACGCTGTAGCTGGAGCGACAGCAACAACACCAAACATTGCTGCGGTTAACGCTGAAACCTTAAAAAATTTGTCCATGGAAAAACTCCTAAAAATGGATATAGCTGTATTTTTCTATCTCACCTTTAGTTGGCCGCCGAAGGAGAGAAGTAAATTCCTGATCAAACCTCATTATTTCTAATTTGGCTTTTTTTAGTTCCTGCATACACACCGTGTATCCACGTGATTAAGACTAACTTCGCAGCTAAAAACATCCAAATGGAACTTATTTTTTTTCTAAAAAAATATGAGCCACTCCAAAGTTCCATATAACTTATTGATCCAGATCTTATTTTTAACAACACCAACACAAATCAACAAAATATCATTTAAAATCAAACATTTAAATTTAGCCTGAAAGTATCAACTTGAAGTCACTCGCAGACTAAAAAAGCCAAAAAAACCAATAACCCAAGGTTCGATCTTGATCACTGAAAAGAACAAAGGCATCAATTACTCAATAAAAAAACACTTAATTATGAACAAGAAAAAGCCCCGCATGCTTAGCATACGGGGCTTTTAGTTATTTTTTAGCTTTTTTGAGAAGACTTAATTCATCAATTCGAGTAAGTCTTGTTCTGTTTTAATTTCGATACCCAGTTCTTGTGCCTTTGCGAGCTTCGAACCTGCATTTTCACCAGCAAACAAAATATCGGTTTTCTTAGAAACACTACCCGTCACTTTAGCCCCCAGTGCTTGGAGGGCTTCTTTGGCTTCTGTACGCCCCAGTTGAGAAAGTGTTCCCGTTAATACTACTGTTTTACCTTCTAATGGTAATTCCCCCACCTGCTCAGTAGTATTAATCTCTGGCCAATGAATTCCTTGTTCAAGCAAATCTTTAACCACCGCTTGGTTCTGTTCTTCACTAAAGAAAGTCGTAATATGTTGAGCAACCACAGCACCGATGTCTTGCACTTCAATCAACTGCTCTTCGGTAGCATTTTGGATCGCTCCCAACGTTTTAAAGTGCATTGCTAAGTTTGCTGCGGTTGCCTCGCCAACTTCACGGATCCCCAGTGAATACAAAAACCGAGGTAAAGTTGTTTCTTTGGATTTTTCTAACGCATTCACAATATTCTGCGCAGACTTTGGCCCCATGCGATCTAGTACGGTTAAAATCCCCGCTGATAACTTAAATAAGTCAGCAGGAGTTTTCACCATCTCACGATCAACAAGCTGCTCGATCACTTTATCGCCTAAACCGTCAACGTCTAACGCTTTACGAGAAACAAAGTGTTTTAGCGCTTGTTTGCGTTGGGCTTGGCAAACTAAGCCCCCCATACAACGTGTTACCGCTTCTCCTTCGATCCGCTCAACATGCGAACCACAAACAGGACACTGAGTTGGGAAAACAATATCTCGAGCTGTTTCTGGTCGGCGCTCTTTGATGACAGAAACGACTTGCGGAATAACATCGCCAGCACGGCGGATCACAACGTGATCACCAATCTTGACTTGCAGACGTTCTATCTCATCTGCGTTATGAAGCGTCGCATTACTTACCGTTACCCCACCAACAAATACAGGCTCTAGTTTAGCAACAGGTGTAATCGCACCAGTGCGACCGACTTGGAACTCCACTTCATTCAGTGTCGTCATTTCTTCCTGAGCTGGAAATTTGTAGGCAATCGCCCAACGTGGAGCGCGAGCAACAAAACCCAGACGCTCTTGCACGGCAATATCGTCAATTTTAATAACGACACCATCGATCTCATAAGGGAGGGCATCACGACGCTGCAATATATCTTGGTAGTAAGCTTTTACATCCGCCAAGCTTTCAACTCGCTTAGTTTCCGGACACATTGGCAGTCCCCAAGATTTGATTTGCAAAAAGCGTTCGTAATGACTTGCTGCCAATTCTGCACCTTGCACCACGCCTACACTGTATGCATAGAAGCTAAGCGGACGAGAAGCCGTAATACGTGAATCCAATTGTCGTAAGCTACCTGCCGCAGCGTTACGTGGATTAACAAAGATTTTCTCGCCTTTCTTCCTTGCTAATTCATTGAGCTTTTCAAACCCAGCTTTCGGCATAAAGACTTCACCACGAACTTCAAGACGATTTGGCCAGTCATTACCTCTGAGTTTTAAAGGAATAGCTTTAATCGTACGCACATTCTTTGTGATGTTTTCACCCGTAGTACCATCGCCTCGAGTGGCCGCCTGAACTAAAACGCCATTCTCATATAACAAACTTACGGCGAGTCCATCCAATTTAGGCTCACAACAGTATTCTTTCACACTCTGGCTGCCCACGCGCTCTTGTGCGCGCTTGTGGAAACTATCGAGTTCACTATCATCAAACGCGTTATCAAGCGAAAGCATCGGTACTTCATGTGTCACTTGGCTAAACGCAGAGAGAGGTTGCCCACCGACACGTTGGCTTGGCGAGTCTACGGTTATTAAGTCAGGGTTCTCAGCTTCAATATCCAGTAACTCTCGCATTAAACGGTCGTACTCGGCATCAGGGATCTCTGGGTTATCTTCCACGTAGTAACGCACAGCGTGGTAATGCAACGACTCTTTTAGTTCTTCTAGTCGCTGAAGTACTGATTCAGACATAGTAAAGCCCCGTGTATTTTCAATCGGTGAGGTTGGGAAATCCAAGAAAAAGGGCTCCATCCGGAGCCCTATTATTATTTGCTGTTAAGATTATGCGTTAGCGGCATTAAACTCAACTATTTGACGTCGATAAGATGCTAAACGATCTGGCGTCATTAAGTTGCGCTGGTCATCAAGTACGTTACCACCTAAGTCATCAGCAATTTGCTGCGCAGTTCGGAGCATTAAGTTGAAGTTCTGTTCAGCCTCGCCATAACAAGGCAATGTCATGAAGAATGAAATACCCTTCGTTGTAAACTCAGCAGGATCAGCATGTTCAAACGTACCAGGGTGCATCATATTAGCGACGCTAAACAGCACTTTGCCGTTACCGGACAAGTCGACATGACGATGGAAAATATCCATCTCGCCATAAATTAGACCGTTTTGTTGCATACTTTCAAATAAAGCAGTACCAACAAATGGCTCTTCACCAGCACAGTGCACATTCAATACAATCACTTGCATTTCAGGTTCTGGCTTTGGCTCTTCCTTAGGCTCTGCAACGACAGGCTCACTAACCGTTTCGACTTGCTGTTCTTTCTCCGTAATATCAAACGCGGCGGGAATAACTTCTTCTTCCACAGCAGGCTGGAATGGCTCTTCAGCTACTGTTGCTTGAACAACAGGCTCAACGTCCTCTTCTTTATCTTTTTCTGCAACAAATGAAGGGATGTCATCCGGCTCCTGCTGCGTCTGTTTGACTTCAGATGGACCACCGAATAACGGGTCAGATTCAAACTTGTTGTCGAAAGAACTCGCCATCCCAAAATCTGGTTCTTTGCGATCTTTGCGAATGATCTCAAAGTCATCTTCAGGAGCGGGAGCGAAGTCTCGTTCTTTCTCAACAAGATCATTTTTGTCTTCTTGGTCAACATCCAGCTTACCAAGTGGCTTGTTACCAAACTTTGCTTTGCCTTCTTTTTTACTGCTCCATAAACCATGAAACAGTAATGCCGCGATGGCTAATGCGCCAACAACAATGAGTACGAATCGCAATTCCTGCATTATTTACTCTCAATATACTTGTTTTTACTACTCGCAGTTCCTTGAGCAGCAACCCAAGTGCAATAAATCTGAATGATACGTTTACTTTACCAAAACTATATGTAGATTTAGAACAACTTAATGCAAGAAGTTCCGTTTTTTGTTGTGATTCTTGCCACGATTCCACTTAACAAGACGTCATTTGTCAGGGCTTTGAAAGAAAAGTCCTCACAGGTACAATGAGTTTTCATTTACACGAAGCCAAAATAGACATGAAGAAAAACAATCAGCAGAGAACCGGGTTCGGTTATTTTCTATACGGGATACAATTGGCACTAGCCCCTAAAATCAGGCGCTTTGTCATCTTACCTCTACTTGCAAATATCTTGCTTGTAGGTGGTGCCATCTTCTATCTATTTTCAAACCTTAATATATGGATAGAAGGCTGGATTGGGCAGCTGCCTGAGTTTTTATCCTGGTTAACTTACATTCTTTGGCCTTTACTCGCTCTAACGATACTCGCTACCTTCTCCTATTTTTTCAGCACGCTCGCGAACTTTATCGCCGCGCCATTCAATGGCCTCTTGGCTGAAAAAGTGGAAGAGTACTTAACGGGACAAAAAGTAAATGATGATGGTTTCACTGCCGTCCTGAAAGATGTTCCTCGCGTTTTAGCTCGTGAGTGGAGAAAGCTCCTTTACATTTTACCTAAAGCAATAGGCCTATTCCTGTTATTGCTCATCCCTGCCCTTGGACAAACAGTAGGCCCATTTTTATGGTTTATCTTTACCGCCTGGATGCTCGCGATTCAATATTGTGACTACCCGTTTGATAACCACAAAATCCCATTTAACGACATGCGTTACAAATTGAAACAAAAGCAAGGTAAGGCCTATGGCTTTGGGGTATTGGTGTCTGTATTTACGACGATCCCAATTTTGAACCTCATTGTCATGCCTGTAGCAATATGTGGTGCAACCGCTATGTGGGTCGCGGAGTTTAAGCACCAACGATAGTCGATTAGAGATTAAGGAAAGGGATCAGCGCCAGCTTTTCCCTTTTCTTTTATCAAGTTCTGGGCCAACCTAATAAGATATAACTTTTTAATCCTTTTCCCTTTTTTTCATACCGCATATTCTTCTATCCATATTCACACAACGTGTAATGAAGGAACATCACTATGAGCAAAATCTACGAAGATAACTCTCTTACTATTGGTAATACACCTCTCGTTCGTCTAAACAAAGTAAGTAAAGGCAAAGTTCTCGCGAAAATTGAAGCGCGTAACCCTAGCTTCAGTGTTAAGTGCCGTATCGGTGCAAACATGATTTGGGAAGCAGAGAAAGCGGGCCTTCTTAAGCCAGGTGTAGAGCTTGTAGAACCTACCAGTGGTAACACAGGTGTTGCTCTAGCATTCGTAGCGGCTGCTCGCGGTTACAAGCTAACATTGACCATGCCTGAATCAATGAGCCTAGAACGCCGTAAGCTACTAAAAGCACTAGGCGCGAACCTTGAGCTGACTGAAGCGGCGAAAGGCATGAAAGGGGCGATTGCTAAAGCAGAAGAAATCGTAGCAAGCAACCCTGAGAAGTACCTACTTCTTCAACAATTTGACAACCCAGCGAACCCAGAAATCCACGAAAAGACTACGGGCCCTGAGATTTGGGAAGCGACAGACGGTGAAATCGACGTATTCGTTGCTGGTGTTGGTACGGGCGGTACTATCACAGGTACAAGCCGTTACATCAAAGGTGAAAAAGGCAAAGCCATCACTTCTGTTGCAGTTGAGCCAGCAGAGTCTCCGGTTATTGCACAAGCACTTGCTGGCGAAGAAATCCAACCTGCCCCACACAAAATTCAAGGTATCGGTGCTGGTTTCATCCCTGGTAACCTCGATTTAGACATTATTGACCGTGTTGAGCAAGTTACCTCAGAAGAAGCGATTGAGATGGCTCGTCGCCTAATGGAAGAGGAAGGTATCCTAGCTGGTATCTCATCTGGCGCAGCGGTTGTTGCAGCGAACCGACTTGCGGAACTACCTGAATTTGAAGGAAAAACAATTGTAACTGTCTTGCCAAGTTCCGGTGAGCGTTACCTAAGTACAGCACTCTTTGCAGGTATCTTTACCGAAAAAGAGAACCAACAATAATATGTGTTCAAATCAATTTTTAGTTTAAAAAAGCCCCGTTTAGGGGCTTTTTTGTTGATCCCTGCCCTACCTTTGGTAATATCAGGGTGTTTTATTTCTAGCTTCAAAATAAAGAAGCAGAACACAAAAAGGTTTCAAAGTGATTACGCACGCAAACAGTTGCGTAGTTACCAAACTTTTGACTAGTATCAGAACTGACGCGCTTTGAACTCTTCCCGTGCTAGCGCACAAGATGTAAAGCAGTTAAGCTAAAATCTGGTCACAAACTAACAAAAAAATACATTTATTGGGGTATATCACATGTACGAGAAGCAAGTAGAAATCACAGCAGAAAACGGCCTTCACACTCGTCCAGCTGCACAGTTTGTTAAAGAAGCAAAAGCATTCGACGCAGACATCACTGTGACTTCTAACGGTAAAAGCGCTAGCGCTAAGAGCCTGTTCAAACTACAAACACTAGGCCTAGTAAAAGGTACTCAAGTTACTATTTCTGCTGAAGGCCCACAAGCTCAGCAAGCAGTTGACCACCTAGTTGCTCTAATGGACCAACTACACTAATCCGGTCTCCTACTCCAGAAGCCATTTTGTGAAAGCAAAATGGCTTCGTTGGAAATAGGCTCAAAACTAAGCTAAAACTATTCGTTAGCGCACCCATTATTCTCCCGTTTTATAAAGTTGACCAAACTTAAGGTAAGGCTATGATTTCAGGCATCCTAGCATCTCCTGGTATTGCAATCGGTAAAGCACTACTACTTCAAGAAGATGAAATTGTCCTAAACACAAACACTATTTCTGACGATCAAGTAGAAGCTGAAGTTCAGCGTTTCTTTGACGCTCGTAACAAATCTGCAGCTCAGCTAGAAACTATCAAGCAAAAAGCGCTTGAAACGTTTGGCGAAGAAAAAGAAGCGATCTTTGAAGGTCACATCATGCTTCTTGAAGACGAAGAGCTAGAAGAGGAAATCCTAGCACTTATCAAAAACGACAAGATGACTGCTGATCACGCTATCCACTCAGTGATCGAAGAGCAAGCATGTGCTCTTGAGTCTCTAGACGACGAATACTTAAAAGAGCGTGCAACTGACATCCGCGATATCGGTTCTCGTTTTGTTAAGAACGCACTAGGCATCAACATTGTTTCGCTTAGCGATATCAACGAAGAAGTAATTCTTGTTGCTTACGACCTAACGCCATCTGAAACTGCACAAATTAACCTAGACTACGTGCTTGGTTTTGCTTGTGACATCGGCGGTCGTACATCTCACACTTCAATCATGGCTCGCTCACTTGAGCTTCCAGCTATCGTTGGTACTAACGACATCACGAAGAAAGTTAAGAATGGCGACATGCTGATTCTTGACGCAATGAACAACAAGATTGTTGTTAACCCATCAGAAGCTGAGCTAGAAGAAGCGAAAGCGGTTAAAGCAGCATTCCTAGCTGAAAAAGAAGAGCTAGCGAAACTGAAAGACCTACACGCAGAAACGACTGACGGTCACCGTGTAGAAGTTTGCGGTAACATCGGTACAGTGAAAGACTGTGACGGTATCCTTCGTAACGGCGGTGAAGGTGTTGGTCTGTACCGTACTGAATTCCTATTTATGGATCGTACTGCGCTACCAACTGAAGAAGAACAGTACCAAGCGTACAAAGAAGTTGCGGAAGCAATGGACGGTCAAGCGGTGATCATCCGTACTATGGATATCGGCGGCGATAAAGATCTCCCATACATGGATCTTCCAAAAGAGATGAACCCATTCCTAGGCTGGCGCGCTGTACGTATCAGTCTAGATCGTCGTGAAATCCTTCGTGATCAGCTACGTGGCATTCTACGTGCTTCTGCACACGGCAAACTGCGTATCATGTTCCCAATGATCATCTCTGTCGAAGAAATCCGTGAGCTTAAGAAAGCGATCGAAGAGTACAAAGAAGAGCTACGCGCTGAAGGCCACGCGTTCGACGAAAACATCGAAATCGGTGTTATGGTTGAAACTCCTGCTGCTGCTGCGATCGCACACCACTTAGCGAAGGAAGTGTCTTTCTTCTCTATCGGTACAAACGACCTAACTCAGTACACGCTAGCGGTTGACCGTGGTAACGAGATGATTTCTCACCTATACAACCCACTATCACCAGCTGTACTTACAGTGATCAAGCAAGTTATCGACGCTTCTCACGCAGAAGGTAAATGGACTGGTATGTGTGGTGAACTTGCAGGTGACGAGCGTGCAACACTTCTACTTCTAGGTATGGGTCTGGACGAGTTCTCAATGAGCGGTATCTCTATCCCTAAAGTGAAGAAAGTAGTTCGTAACTCTAACTTCGCAGAAGTGAAAGCAATGGCTGAAGAAGCCCTTTCTCTACCGACAGCAGAAGAAATCGAAGCCGTGGTAGAAAAGTTTATTGCTGAGAAAGCTCAGTAATCGGTAGTACCAAGTAATTCAATACTTAATGGCCATTAGACGGCGAAAAAAGTCGTCTAATGAGCTATATTGGTATACTATAATTCGACAGAATAAAACCAAACCTTAGGAGCATGACACAATGGGTCTGTTTGACAAACTTAAGAAGCTTGTATCTGATGACAGCGCTGACGCTGGTGCTATCGAAATCATCGCGCCACTTTCTGGTGAGATTGTAAACATCGAAGACGTGCCAGATGTTGTTTTCGCTGAGAAAATCGTTGGTGACGGTATTGCTATCAAGCCAGCAGGCAACAAAATGGTAGCTCCTGTAAACGGTACTATCGGTAAGATCTTCGAAACTAACCATGCGTTCTCTATCGAGTCTGACGACGGTGTTGAGCTTTTCGTTCACTTCGGTATCGACACAGTTGAACTAAAAGGCGAAGGCTTCACGCGTATCGCTGAAGAAGGTCAAACTGTTAAAGCTGGCGACACTGTAATTGAATTCGATCTAGCTCTTCTAGAAGAGAAAGCGAAGTCAACGCTAACTCCAGTTGTTATCTCTAACATGGACGAAATCAAAGAGCTAAACAAGCTTTCTGGTTCTGTAACTGTTGGTGAAACTCCAGTTCTACGTGTAACTAAGTAATTTTTACTTAATCGAACACGAAAAAAACGCTGCCAATGGCAGCGTTTTTTATTATCTGACTTTTTTCTGAGCGATGTGCATCGCTGAAACACGTTCAACTGAGCAAGCCTAGTGCTGAGCTCGGCCTTTGCTTCGCTTGAGCGAGTAATGCAGTTGTCGCATCTTGGAGCACTTGAGAACGCACCATTTCCGTAGATTCTCTTGCGAAGTCTGTATCTCTTATTCGACTCTTGGATTCTGTAACACTCCGATTCACAGTATTTAAGTTATCCATCGAGCCGTTTACACGGTTCTGAAAGCTGCCAATTTCACTCCGGTGCGAATCAACATACTTAATTGCTGCATCAATCACCCCAATTGAAAGCTGCGCCTTACCTGCCGTCGACATATCGATGTCATCCATTGTGACTAATTGACCAGCGCTCACATCAAGCTCATCCGCTAAACTCCCATCGAGAACCACACCCTCTGGCGCCTTCATCGTAGAAGCGAAGAATTGCAGTTCGTTGTTTTCCGTTACTGAAGCATTCACTATCGATTGTTGAGCATTGATGTAAGTGGCGACCTGTTCTATACGGTCACCCAATTTGAGTCCAATGGATTCCGTTTGGGTTTGCCCTTTACTGTCTTGGTATTCGACTTTTAGGGTTTGGTTATCTTTAGTGACTCGCCAATCTTTATCGACCGCATCACCAACATAATGCTGCCCTCCCATCTCTGGGATATGGCTACGCATGTTACGTAACGTCAAAGAGATTGAATTAGCGTTCGCGCCAATATGGAAACTTTGTGAACCGTAAGATCCATCAAACAGGTTTTTATCCGCAAATGTTGTCGTGATCGCGACACGATCAAGCTCATCTTGCAGCGCTACGACCTCATATTGAATACTTTGCCGATCACTTGAGTCATAACTGCCGTTTGCTGCTTGAAGCCCCAGAGAGCGTAAGCGTTGCAATATGTCACTGCTTTCGTGCAATGCTCCCTCCGCTGTTTGAGCAACAGAAAAAGCGTCGTGCGCATTTCTTAAGGCGACATCAAGCCCTCTCGTTTGTACATGGAGAGTATTCGATATCTGTAAACCTGCCGCATCATCGCTCGCCGAGTTGATTCGAAACCCCGAAGTTAGGTTGCGTTGTGACTCAACATTTTGCGCAGTTGCTTGACTCAGGTGTCTCTGCGCCACCATCGCAGAAACATTGGAATTTAAAGAGATCATCTAATCGATATGAATGCCTTATCGAACATACTGTCAGGACACATCTGAATCGTTATAGCCAATAAGCAAAAAGCCAGGGATGAGCCTGGCTTTGGTTTCTTGCTTTGTTAAATTGATTAACCTAGCAGACTTAGCGCTGAGTTAGGCGCTTGTTTCGCTTGCGCAAGGATTGAGCTTGACGCTTGCGATAGAATTTGTGATTTGGTCATTGCCGTCGTTTCTTTCGCGAAATCTGTATCTTTGATACGGCTCTTCGACGCATTCACGTTCTCGTTAATGTTGTCCAAGTTGCTGATTGCGTGGTTGAAACGGTTCTGGAATGCACCTAGCTCTGCGCGGTGGCTGTCTACGTATTTCAGTGCCGCATCGATGATAGCAACAGATTCTTGTGCGCCACCAACTGAGGTTACGTCGATAGTATCTACTGTTACTTTTTTGCCTTCGCCTAAGCCTAGTTCACCAGATAGACCGCCTGAAAACTCGACCTCGCCCTCAACTTTGTTGTTGCCAGCGAAGATTTGCAGTTTACCGTCTTGGTCTACTGAGGCTTTCACTAGGTCAGTTTGGCCGTTAATGTAAGTCGCAAGCTCTTCGATATCGTCACCCGCTTTTGCGCTGATGTTGATTTCTTGCTCTTGGCCGTA
>NZ_JAWOSZ010000009.1:0-172303 GCF_033338615.1 Vibrio sp. Vb1980 | reverse complement strand
TTCAATGCTAAGAGATGGTGTTATGTGGGATACAGATAGCCTCAAAAATTAACTATTGACGCCATAGTCTCTTGTTATGTTCGTGGTTATTTGAGACTACTGACGTTTAAAATTACGTCTGGTTGATGGAACAGACTTCCTCAACTTAGATGCTGTAACACTTCAACTTGAATACTTCGTAACAAGCTTTGAGTATGTTCTGACTGTAAATCGAGTTCGCACCAGCCGTCAGTTCCCATGTATTCGGCAGAAATATATCTGATGCTTTCAAGACCAATTTCATCATTGATGATCCCAGATAGCCTGAAAATACCTGACTTTGTATGAATTCTGCTAATTTTGAAATTTTCCATAAACCTCCGAGAACATAACGCCCTGTTAAGGTGTGAGCAACGCAATACCGAAGCCGCCGCAGACCACCTTAAACACTGAACGCAACGCATAGTAAAAATGCCACGCGTTGCGAATCACTCTTAAACAGTTTGTTAGCCCATATCTCACAGCTAGTGCTAGAACCAATTGCTAATAAAGTTCTGAACGAACACCGAACCTGATGGAGTGAATGTCCAAACAAATGCTCCAATATTTACGAATATCGTCAGCCACAAAATCGATTTAAATGGCTGTTTTTTCGACTTATGACGAAGTTGATTTTGAGCACATAATGCCCCCATCCAACCACCGAGTAACGATAAAAGATGAAGCGTATTTTCTGGTGTCCGCCATTTGCCGTTTTGAGCGGCATTTTTATCTATTGCGTACATTACGTAGGTTACAATGGACATCAGGATATAAGCTGCAATGAACAGCTTCTCACCACCTAATACGAACACAGCTGTACTCGCTAAGACTAAGTAAACGATGCTAAACATGATGTTGAAGGTACCAAGCCGGAACCTAGAATTGTTACATTAGTGGCGTTGTAACGCCCTTTTTTGTCTTCGTTAACTTCAAATTTAACTTCATCATCGATCTTAGGACGTCGACCTTTACTCTGAACCGTTGATATATGGAGAAAAACTCTTAGTTCACCATTTAATGCCGAAATGAATCCATAACCTTTTGAGTCATTCCACTCTACAACTTTACCTTTGATCATCGAACTCTACTTTTTACTTATCTCTTGGGGGCTAACGCCGCATTAAGGTGTGAGCAACGCTACCACTGAACCTAACGATACCACCGTAAACACTAAACCCAACGATGGAATGAAAAATGCCAAGCGTTGGGAATCACTCTTAAATGCTTTGTTATGGCGCTGAACTCAAAGTTAGCTCTTGTATATCAATTCGGTCTACTTCCCTACCCAATATCCGCTTGTACTCGACTAAACGATTAACTGGGATGACTGGTAACTCGATACCTTGATAATCTTTAAGAACTGATTCTGAAAAGTAGATTTCAAGCTGGTGCCAAGAGCCATCTTGACGTGATTGTATCTTCGTATGTTGAGACAAACCGATTTCAATTTTTTGACTTTGGTAAACCAACTGGAAATACTCTAAATCCCAACCATATTCGGCATAATGAGCTAACGGCTTTGATATGTATTTTGCTACATGCGATAACACCTTGTCTGCGTCAGAGTTATGAATATAGAGATCTATATCTGCGATTTCCCGACTACCACCATGAATGGTTGCCGCTAACCCACCGACTATTTGATACTCCACATTCTCTGCATCCAAGATTTCTTTGAGCCACTGCAAGGCTACTTTAACTTTATCACTCATCTAGTTCCCTTAGCTAAATTTTGCCCTGCGCCATAACGCTTTCTATACGGCGACTTGCCGTCTTTCTGGCAGGCTACCGCCTTCTTTCTTATCAAAAGCGCTATCAATCGTAGCACTTATCTGTATGAAACAAATAGAAAAACAGTATGAATATGTGTGGTGGCGCGCGCAATTAGGCGGCGCACAGCACGCTAATTTCAAAAGTGGTGATACATTAACGGAACTGTGTAAATAAACAGGTTAATTTATCATGAAAAGTCAGTTTTTACTTAGTGTAAAAGAGCACATGCTTACTCGTCATTATGCGAATAAAACTATCGAAAGTTATCTATTTTGGATAAAACGTTTTATCACTTTTCACCAGCTCGCCCACCCATCAACACTAGCAGAAGATGATGTCATTCAATTTCTGAGTTACTTAGCGGTAGAAGAAAAAGTTGCGGTAAAAACGCAAGCTTTGGCGCTGAACTCAATATCATTCTTATATCGTGATTATTTCAAAACCCCACTATCACTTGATATGAGATTTCAGAAATCCTTGACCGAAAAGAAACTTCCCGTTGTATTAACCAGGGAGGAGATCCGAAGATTCGTTCAGCATATCGACCCGAGGTATAGACTCCATATTCAGCTGCTTTACGGCTCAGGGCTTCGAGTTATGGAATGTTTACGCTTAAGAGTTCAAGACATCGATTATGATTATGGTGCAGTTCGCGTTTGGCAAGGAAAAGGAGGTAAAAATCGTACAGTCACATTAGCCAAAGAACTGCATGAACCACTCAAAGCTCAAGTTAATTTAGCAAGAAACTATTACTTTAAAGATAGGCACATGCCTGGTTATGCGGGCGTATACATCTCTGAAGGTTTACGACGTAAATACCCAAAAGCGGAGCTAGATTTTAACTGGCACTTTTTGTTTCCATCAACAAAGTTAAGCGCAGATCGAGACACTGGTGAACTCAGAAGGCATCATATCAATGAAAGCGCAATACAAAGAGCAGTAAAGCGCGCGGCAAGCGACGCAAGCATTGAGAAAACTGTAACTTGCCACACACTAAGACACAGTTTTGCCACGCACTTATTGGAATCTGGCGCAGACATTAGAACTGTTCAGGAACAATTAGGGCATACTGATGTGAAAACCACGCAAATCTATACTCACGTTATCGAGCGCGGGGCTGGTGGTGTGTTGAGTCCATTATCCAGCCTTTAGAAAAACAAAGCCACCTCGAAAGGTGGCTTTGTTTTATAACTCTTTATTGACGAACACCGAGTTTCACATTGCCTTTTGAATCAAACCAAAGTGCTTGCGAACGGCGACGTCCTATTAGTATCGGACCATCGTCATAAAAGAGAAAGTTCTTCCAGTGCTTTTTAAAAATAGACCATTTCGTTTCGATGACATTGTACTTCTCGTAGCAAAAGTAAACGGTTACATCGTCTTGCCAATCGATATGTGCCTCAGCTTCCGCTGGCATGTCAGGATCATCCGACTCCCACGCAGCCATCCAATCCACAGTTTCAGACCAATTCGCCTCATTCATTGGCCAGTCTTGGGAACTAAGTCTATCCATATCAGGGCTTTGAGCACTGATATTTTCTTTCCAAAATTGTGCTGAGCGGGCTTGGCTCATCGGCTTAATAAAAGCCAAATCTTCTTCTGGCACAGGCATCGACTGATGCGTAAAAATCCATTTTCTTTGGTATTCGTCCAAAGGCAAATAAGACATTCAGTCTCCTTTATTACGATTTCAGCCAACCTTTCTCTGTGGCTTCTTCAATCAACTCTTTCGCTTTGTCCCATAAGGTAACAGAGCCAAATTCAATTCGTTTATTAATGGTAAGTGCTTGTTCGCGTGAGACACCATGTTCCTTCCAACTCTGACCATTATTATGGTAGTTCAAGAGCATTGGAATTAACCGATCGAGTGCTTTTGCATACTTAGCATCATCGGTCTGCGCGGCTTCAAATTCATGCCAAAGCGCCAATAGCTCTTGCTCCTGATCGCTGGGTAACATACCAAACAAGCGCTCTGCGGCTCTGATTTCTTTTTCTGCTTGCTCTTGAGACGCAGCAGTATCATAAACAAAGGTATCGCCCGCGTCGATCTCTACTACGTCATGTATCAATAACATTTTCATCACTCGGCAAATATCAACAGGTGCATTCGCATGCTCTTCCATCAATATTGCCATCAGTGCGACATGCCAACTATGCTCACCACTATTTTCGAGGCGCCCTTCAGCACTTTTAACTCGAGTTCGGCGCAAAATGCTTTTGAGTTTATCGAGCTCGATTACAAGTGCTAACTGCTTTTCCAATCGTTCCATACTATCGCCCTTCTTGCTGCCAATTCGGATTAATAAGCGACGTTAGAACGTGGTCTTGCCACTCACCATTAATCAAAAGGTAATCTTTTGCATACCCTTCTCGGTTGAACCCTACATGCTCTAGCACAGATTCACTGCGTTTATTGTGAGGCATGTAGCCAGCTTGAATACGATGCAGTTTCTGAACGTTAAACATGTAGTCGCAAGCCATGGTTAATCCACGACGCATATAACCATGCCCTTGCGCTTTTTCAGCGAGAGAATATCCGACGTTACAAGAATAAAAAGGAAAACGACTCAAACTACTAAAGGATATCGTACCTAGCATTTCACCCGAAGAGGCTCTGACTAAAAGGCAATAATACCCCAATCCCATTCGATGCAGCTCATTGAGCTTGATAAGCTTTTGCAACCAACCGTTCACTGAGAAAAAAGCCTCTTCACGTTTCGGTTCAAACGGTTTCAGGTATTCTCGGTTCGCTTGAAAATATTCGGCAATCATATCTGCGTCACCGATTTCAGCGGTACGAAGAAGCAAGTCACCGTCCAACATATGAACGGCGATAGATGAGCTGTTATCTTCCATTACAAATGATTAATTCCGTCTTTTCGTTCAATTCGATTAATTCTTACGGATACCGTAATCACGCAGTTTATTAGCGATTGAGGTATGCGATACATTTAAGCGCTTAGCAAGCTTACGGCTTGATGGGAATGACTGATACAAACGTTCCAGAACTTGAGATTCATAATCACGCATGATCTCATCCAAAGAACCGTCGATGTTAAGCGTTGCACTACCAGCGCCGACTGACTGAGGCTGAGGTAAATTGAAGTGACCCGCGTTTAGTATATCACCATCCATTTCCGTGAGCGCTCGAAGAACCATGTTATCCAGCTGGCGCATGTTTCCTGGCCACTGATAATTTGCAAGGGCATCAACTAGACCATCATCAAACTCTGGCTTATCAATCCCAAGCTGTTGAGCATGTTTCGCCACAAACAACTCAAGCAATGGTGCAACGTCGTTTGAGCGCTTACGTAACGGAGGAATGCTGAGCGTAAGTACGTTGAGACGATAATACAAATCTTCACGGAACATTCCTGCTTCAGAAAGCTCGGCAAGGTTATGTTTTGTTGAAGCGATGATACGAACATCGACATGCATCTCATCTTCTGCACCGACACGACGGAAATTACCATCTTGTAGAAAACGTAACAGCTTGATTTGAAGATGCGAACTCATTTCACCGATTTCATCAAGAAATACCGTCCCGCCATTTGCTTGCTCAAAGATGCCTTTGTGGCCTTGTTCATGATTAAATGAACCCGGCGCATGACCAAAAAGTTCGGTTTCTGCTACATCGTCAGGCATCGAAGCACAACTCAAAACTAGGAATGGCTTGCTCGCGCGGCTAGAACGGCTGTGGCAAGCTTTAGCAAGCATTTCTTTACCGGTCCCCGTTTCGCCCTCAATCAACAATGGTTGGTCAAGCACAGACAGCTTCTTAGCTTGGTTCATTAGTGCTTTATGACGGTTCGATATACCAACAAAGTGCTCAAAACCCAGAGGGTTATGCAGCGGTAGCGCTTCTTCAATTCTGGCAACTTGCTGACTAGAGCGAATCGTCATTAGAGTACTCGCTAGAGTCGAGTTTTGCGCTTCGTCTCGGATATAAACGGGCATCAACTCTAGAACATAGTCCAAGCCATCAATCACAAGGTTTTCCCGCGTTCGACCATTAACACCTTCAGACCAACGAGAGAAACGAACACTTGGTAACAAAGCACCGATTTGAGTACCAATCACTTCTTGCTTGTGAAGGCCAAGCAATGAAAGTGCAGACATGTTTGCCATGTCTACGGCACCTTTAAGATCAATGGCAAAAACAGGATCGGGCAAGTTATCAACTAACGAGAGCAGCTCCGTATTGTGGCGCTCCATCGGCATAAACTGGATTTTACGTACGTCTTTCACCCCCGGAATACGGCGGATTTCAGCCATCAGCTCACTAAACGTATCAAAATCAATATCCGGGCAATTCAAATAGATAATACCGCTAATATCGATTTCGATACCACGCAAGTCGATGCTTTTAGACGCTAAAATATCGAGCAGTTCTCGGGTCAAGCCGAGTCGATCTTCACATAAGACTTCAAGACGCACTTAAAATATCCCAATTCACAACTGTCAGGAAAAGTTGACAGTAGTTTCTATCATGCTTGGAATGGCGTCAAGCAATCCTATCCATCAAAGTTGATATTCGTTACGGTTTCATCGTAATTGATGCAACTTTCGCCGCCACTGCCTTGCGTATGGTGCCCAACTTAACCTGACGGTCAGGATACCAGGGTAGTGGACGCAATAAGGTCATCGCTTTCAAGCCCAAACGTGCCGTTAGAATACCAACACCTAGCCCCTGCCCCGCACGAGCAGAAACTTTGCCAGCAAGATCCATCGACATCAAATCCATACTGGCATCAATAGCGAGCTCACTGGCACCAGCCGCCGCCATATTGACAAATACCGCTTTTAGTAACTTGATGCGAGATGCATAACCTAGCTCTACCCCATATACCTTGGAGAGGTTGTCGATCATTTTGAAATTTCGCCAAGCCACCAGCAACATATCAGCGGCAGCCAGAGGGCTCACGGCGACTAGGGCCGCACACTCGGTTGCGTGCTGTGATACGATTTTCGTTGCCAACTTGTCTTGTTGGCTCACCACCATCGAGTCATACATATCAAGAATTTCAGCGTCACTATGAGCAGGGTTAATACTGTTCTGCCAACGATCAAAGCCCGGATTTTCTGCCATCACACCACTTTGTTCTGCTACGGTTTCGCAAAAGGCTTTCCCTTTCCCAACGCTCTCACTATTAACAAGTGCTTCTGCTTCTTCTTGAACACTAAAATGATTTCGTAGTTTTCGCAGTTTCCAAAGCTCTTTACCCATAGCTCCTAAACCAAGCGAAGCGATCGCAGCAATAAACCCCGTCCAGCTTAAGGCCAGCCAATCAGAAGCCTGAATTGCGGTTATAACCGAGTCCAACGCTTGCCAGCCAACCAAACCAGCAAAAGTTGCAAATGCGCCAGTCGCGAGCCATTTTCTGCCCGATTTTGGACGAATGACATGCTCGAGTTGCAATTCCTGTTCGGTCTCCTGGTGCGCTTCTTTAACTTCAACAGGTACAAATGTTTCTTTTTCGCCGAATGTTTGCTGCGCCGTCAACTCCGGTTGATTCGATTGCTGATCTTTTTCCATTACCTTTTCAGAGAAAACTTGTTTTTGCTTCAACTCACTCATTTCAATTTATCTCCAATCAGGTAATCCAGTGCTTTGTCTAAGCGTATGTGCTTCACTGGCTCATCATTCGGTGAGGGCATCGGACGAAACGACGTAAAATCAAACCCGTTGTTTTGCCAATAAGCTGCATTTGGTAGCTTTTTCGGCACCTCTCCGGGAAACATAGTCATCGGCTCACCACCCAATGTTGTTCCTTGTAACGCCGGGATGGTCTTATCTCCAGAGGAAATAAACCCCGTCGTGGTTGCTTGGATGGAA
Organism: Vibrio sp. Vb1980; assembly: GCF_033338615.1. NCBI lineage: Bacteria > Pseudomonadati > Pseudomonadota > Gammaproteobacteria > Vibrionales > Vibrionaceae > Vibrio > Vibrio sp. Vb1980. The sequence goes on along the minus strand of NZ_JAWOSZ010000009.1, from coordinate 164,673 downwards.
GCGATACTCATGCAGCTCATCTCAATATTCTCGTAGGCTGCCGTTTGCCATGCTGGATGCACCATTTGTTGGAGCAGAGACACCAAATTTGGGTGCTGATCGGGCGTGATATGATCCGCTTTTGTAGCAGCAAACAACACTTTGTCGATTTTTGGTGAGAACAAACGACGCAAAAAGCTACTACGACCATAGCGGAAGCTATGCATGATCTGTTCTAGCGCTTGGCGCATGTCGTAAAACGCTTCATCACCGGCATTGAGAGGCTGCAAACAATCCACCAGTACAATCTGGCGATCGAAGGTCGCAAAATGATGCTTATAAAACGCTTTCACTACTTTCTGTTGGTATTCCTGAAAACGGGCTTCTAGCATCGCTAAGTTACTGCCCTTGGGCGCTTTGCTTTCCGAATCAGCACGACACGGAAAAAACTGTAGCACCGGCGCGCCTGCTAGCTCACCAGGTAATACAAAGCGGCCAGGCTGAACCCAATGAAGGCCAGAGTCTTTACAAGAATGAAGGTACTCTGTGTATGTGTGTGCAACTTTCTCAAGTAGTTTCTCATTCACTTCTGCAAAGAGATCCACTTTCTCCAGTTCAGAAAGCCAAGCTTTGGCTAAATCGCCACGCTGGCCTTTAAGTGCATCAAACTGAGTTTGCGACCACGTTGCAAAGTCCATGTCCAATAAAGGCAGGTCGAGCAACCACTCTCCTGGATAGTCGATAATATCAACATTTAAAATTGCGGTTTTACTCAACAGCTTTTTCGTAGTTTTATTTGGTTTGTACTTGAGCGCTAAGCGAATCTCACTCACATCACGTGTCGGTACTGGCCACTGAGGTGGAGTGGCATGAATTTGGCTCATCGCCTCATCGTAAGCAAAGCGTGGCACCATCATATTCGATTGAGGCTCACGCTTCGCTCCAATAAGGCGCTTATCTCTAGCCGCAGTCAAAAGAGGCAAATTGTCATGGGTTGCAGTATGAAGAAGCTGATTCACTAATGACGTGATGAATGCCGTCTTACCGGCACGAGAAAGTCCGGTGACAGCAATTCGAACATTAGAGTCCATACCTCTGTTGATAAAGTCATTAACTTCTTTCTTTATTCTCTTCATTACGCTTCTTTATCTTACTCCACTTTAAAACAACGTTGTCAGCGACTTCGAATTTCGAGCTATGAATACTGTTCTATCCCGAATTCTATGAGTTTAACTTTATATACCTTAATAAAAGATGAACAAAACATCCGGCTTAATGCTGTATCAAAAAAGAAAAGCCCCTGAGTGGTTCAGAGGCTTACTTAATCTACAGCATTAGTTACTCTATATGCGCTGATTACTATGTTAAACAGGAACCCGCTTTCTTTAAGCCTAGTCGTCTTCGATCAACTTATAGATAACAAATAGAGCGATTTCTAAAATCAGCCACAACACACATGTGATGGTCACGTACTTTTCATCAAAGATGCTGATACCGTGAAGAATCAAGTCATAGCCAACAAAGCCACCTATCACTACAGCAAGAATAATTTGTAGAATCTGAATAAAACGAGGCATGCCGTCTCCTAATTATTGTTCGCATAACGTTTGATTGCTATGCCTAAAGGTTTATATCCTTAATTATATAGACAAAAAGTGCAGGTTTCGCTGCACTTTTGTCAATTGTTTGCTAGGTAAATCAGCACCTTGTCACATTCTCTCTACTGAGACGCAGCAAGATTGCCCTTTGCCTTATGCTTCCATCTCTTGAATTTTCACTTTCCAAGTGTCTGGACCAATTTGGTGCGCGTTAACACCATTTGAGTCGACAGCCACTGTTACTGGCATATCTTCAACTTCAAATTCGTAAATCGCTTCCATACCTAAATCTTCAAATGCAACAACGCGAGCTTTCTTGATCGCTTTCGCCACCAAGTACGCCGCGCCACCAACAGCCATTAGGTAAACCGCTTTGTGATTCTTAATAGATTCAACCGTTGCAGGGCCACGCTCAGCTTTACCGATCATGCCCATGATGCCGGTTTTTTCTAGCATCATATCGGTGAATTTATCCATACGCGTTGATGTTGTTGGGCCAGCAGGACCAACGACTTCATCACCAACTGCATCGACAGGGCCTACGTAGTAAATGAACTTACCGTTTAGATCTACGCCTTCAGGTAGACCTTCGCCATTATCTAGCATGCCTTGAATACGTTTATGCGCAGCATCACGACCAGTCAGAATTTTACCTGATAGAAGAACGGTTTCGCCTGTCTTCCACTCTTGTACTTCTTCTTTAGTAATTGTGTCTAAGTTTACGCGACGCGTATTTTCGCCCGCTTCCCAAGTGATGTCTGGCCAATCTTCTAGTTTAGGTGGTGTTAGCTCTGCTGGGCCGCTGCCATCAAGTGTGAAGTGTAAGTGACGAGTCGCCGCACAGTTCGGGATCAAACAAACAGGCTTAGAAGCCGCGTGCGTTGGCGCAGTTTTGATTTTAACGTCGACAACAGTCGTCAAACCGCCAAGACCTTGCGCACCGATACCAAGTTTGTTCACGCGATTGAAGATATCCAAACGAAGCTCTTCTTCTGCGTTTTGTGGGCCACGGTCAATAAGCTCTTGAATATCGATGTGTTCCATTAGAGATTCTTTTGCCAATACCGCTGCTTTTTCAGCCGTACCGCCGATACCAATGCCAAGCATGCCAGGAGGACACCAGCCCGCCCCCATTGTTGGTAGCGTTTTTTCTACCCACTCAGCAATATCGTCAGATGGGTTTAGCATCACCATCTTAGTTTTGTTTTCGCTACCGCCGCCCTTCGCAGCGATCTGAATTTCAACTTTATCGCCCGGAACCATGTTGATATGTACGACGGCAGGCGTGTTGTCTTTGGTATTAATACGTTTACCAGCAGGGTCCATAAGTACTGACGCACGCAACGGGTTATCAGGGTTCGTGTACGCTTGTCGAACACCTTCATCTACCATCTGCTGAACCGTCATGTCGGTCGAATCCCATTGCACGCCCATACCGATGTTGACGAAACACGTCACAATACCAGTATCCTGACAAATTGGACGGTGACCTTCTGCGGACATTCGGGAGTTAATTAAGATCTGAGCAATCGCGTCTTTAGCGGCTTGGCTCTCTTCGCGGTGATAGGCTTTTTCAAGAGCTTGAACAAAGTCTAGCGGGTGGTAGTAAGAAATATACTGTAGCGCATCAGCGACACTGCTGATCACATCCTGCTTGCGTATTACCGTCATTACATGCCTCGTTATAGTTATGCTTCCATTATTGGCTTAGCTTCAATCGTGTTTGTTGAGCTTATTGCTCTTTTGAGCTTCGTTTTTTATAAACAATTGTCGAACGGCTGATATCGACACACGAAATGCTGAAGTTGCCTACTTGTAAACCATCTCAAACCCTATGAATAGAGGGAGTTTGGCTATACAGAGGAATATGATACTCTTGCTGCCCATGACATGCCATGCAGTGAACGATCTCTTTGTCACAAATTACACAAATGAACAACATGGACAATCAATTCATTGATTTTAAAGCGTTGGAATACGCACCAGAGTTTGCTCTTCACCTTTTTTCTCGCATTCAACACCAGCCTTGGGCGATGTTGCTGCGTTCTGCATCAGAAACGCATATCGATAGCCGCTTCGATGTGTTGGTCTCCAACCCAATTGCAACGTTAGAAACCACTGCCGACAACACACAAGTTGAAACACCATCGAATGCCTATTCAACTCAAGATGACCCATTTGCGCTGCTTCATCAGTTGCAAGAACAGTGGCTTCCTCACGTAGAGTTAAATAAAGAATTGGATTTGCCTTTTGTCGGCGGTGCGCTCGGTTACTTCAGTTACGATTTAGGTCGCCGCGTAGAAACGATGCCAGAAGTGGCAGAAAAGGACCTCAACACGCCGGATATGGCGGTAGGTCTGTATGAATGGGCCGTTGTTGTTGACCACCAGCTAAAAAAAGCATGCTTAGTCGGTCAGAACATCGAGCAAGCTTGGCAATGGTTAAACGAGCAAAAAGCAGAACAAACCGTTGACTTCGCTTTGTCTGGAGCTTGGCAGTCAAACATGACGAAAGAGAGCTACGCCACTCGCTTTGACCAGGTGCAAGAATACTTGTTGAGCGGTGACTGTTATCAGATCAATTTGGCGCAGCGCTTTAACGCACCGTATCAAGGCAGTGAGTGGCAAGCGTATCTGAAATTGGAGTCCGCCAACCAAGCGCCATTCTCAGCGTTTATCCGTATGCCTGAGTCTTCGATTTTGAGTATCTCTCCAGAGCGCTTTTTAGAGCTCAAAGCTCGCGTCATTGAAACAAAACCAATCAAAGGTACTCGACCACGCAGCGAAGATCCAAAGCAAGATAACGCTAATGCCCATGACTTGCAGACAGCGGAAAAAGATCAGGCAGAAAACCTGATGATTGTCGATTTGCTGCGTAATGATATTGGTCGAGTTGCGTCACCGGGTAGCGTTCACGTTCCAAAGCTGTTCGATATTGAAAGCTTCCCTGCCGTTCATCATTTGGTGAGCACCATTCGTGCAAATTTGGATGAACAATACGCTCCTGCGGATTTGCTGCGAGCGTGTTTTCCAGGCGGTTCAATTACGGGCGCACCTAAAGTTCGCGCAATGCAGATTATTGAAGAACTGGAGCCGCATCGACGCAGCGCGTATTGCGGCAGTATTGGCTACATTTCACGCCATGGTCGTATGGACACCAGCATTACTATCCGAACTCTTGTAGCGGAAAAAAACAAACTTTACGCTTGGGCTGGCGGCGGCGTCGTGGCAGATAGCGATTGCGCCTCTGAGTATCAAGAAACGTTGGATAAGCTTTCAAAGATTTTGCCAGCGCTGCAATCGTAGGTTTCAACAGCACACAACGCCGCTTTAATGCTATTGACGAAAACAATCTAAAACGCCTCCAGAACGGATAATGCCGCTCATTTAACAGCGAGTGGCATATTTCTGTATCTCATCACCCTGCACAGCGACGAAAGAGCGTGATACAGGTTCTTCTATTCAAGCACTTTGTGGTCAAATTTGTTTCATTATCCGCTCGGCGTGCTGCTACTAGATTCTTAGTCTAGCCAAGGCTCGCTAGAATGACCCAAAAAACATCGTTAAATGATCGGCATTATCCAGTGTGGTGCGTTTTTTTGTGTGTTTTATTTGCATGTACTTTAGCTTTTAGCCGTTGGCCAACAAACATACTTTTTAAGAGGCAGCGTCTACTGCTCAAGCCACTTACACATAATCTGTTCGATATCGGTTGCGGTGTACGGCTTAGTGAGGATGTCGTCCATGCCTGAATCAATACACTTTTGACGCTCTTCGATGGTAGTGCCAGCGGTTAATGCAATAATAGGATGAGTAAAGCCACGCTCTCTCAGATACATCGTCGCCTCATAGCCATCCATTTCTGGCATTCGGCAGTCCATGAATATCAGTTCGTAGTCTTTACTTTTCACCGCTTCTAATGCTTCTTTGCCGTTGGCTTTTAAATCAGGTGTGATGTCGAGTTTTTTCAGCATTTGAGTAACAATGACTTGATTCATTCTGATGTCATCAACCACTAATATTGAGCGTCCTGCTAAATCGCTTCGCTCTATGGTGACCAATTCCCCCTCTGCTGTGCCTTGTGCTTGCCCTTCCTCAAGAGGAATAGCAACTTTAAAAGTTGTCCCTTTGCGCTCTTCACTTTCAAAGCTAATTTGACCTTGCATCAAATCCACAAGGTTTTTACAAATCGCGAGACCTAAACCTGAGCCTTCAAAGCTGCGTTTCGCCGAGCGATCAACTTGGACAAATGGATCAAAGAGTGACGGCTGTGCTTTTATTGGGATGCCAATACCAGTGTCTTCAACCTCAAAATAAGCCGTGCCGTTAAGCCATTCCACCCGTAACACGACGCCACCCAAGTGAGTAAACTTAATCGCGTTTCCCACCAAGTTAACCAAAATTTGTGTAATGCGCTCTAAGTCACCGACTAAAAATTCTGGAATCCCCAGCTTTTTGTCGATAGAGAAATGGATGCGTTTTTCCGCAGCCTTAGCTGCAAATACACCCATGATGGCTTTTTCAAGCTCCTCCCAGGCAAAAACTTTATGTATGATTTCCATCATACCGGCATTCATCTTACTGAAATCAAGAAGATCATTAATGATAACTCTCAATAAGTCCCCTGATTGAGTCAAATTGCTCAAGTATTGACGCTGCTCTTCTTCTAATTGGGTTCGACTCAATAACTCCGCACTACCCAATACGCCATTGAGAGGAGTTCGCAGCTCATGGTTAATCATGGCGACAAACTCCTTCGTCGCTTTTTCTGATTCCTCAGCCCGCTTTCTCAGCTCGACCTCTCGCTCTAAACTTAAGTGTCGACCAATAACACCATGAACTAAGTCAGACACGAGCTCCATCTGTTTGGAAATAAAAGACTGATCGATTTGATCTTGCAACACAGAGAAAATCAACTCCCCAACCGTTTCCCCATCAATGATAACTGGCAAATGCAAATTCTCTCCCTGCCAATTAGGAGAGGTTAAAATCTCGTTGTTATGACGAAGCTGTAAGTGACCAAAGTGATGACGACGCAATGAGCTCAGCTTTGTAGCGTCAAGAAACAAGTAAGCCGCAGAAATGATCGAGTTAGAAGTGAGCTGCTCAATAAAGCTCGCTATCATTGCTTCATCGAACGTGCTCGATAAAAAAGTACGACCAAACTTAATCAACGTGGCATCAATTTGCTCTTCAAACTCAAACTTACGAAGATCCTTTTTAGATTTCAGCTCCAGCTTTTTCAATGCAACACTGAGTTGCTGGTTGGATTCATATAACTCTAAGCTTTTCTGTTCCAACAGCTGCTCAGCTGCTTTTCTTGATGCAACTTCTCGTTTGAGTTTCCTTTCTAATGAGGAACTTCCCGTCATATTGTTCTTATTGAACCTCTAACCAAAAACGTACTTTGCTGCCATCTTCTGACTGGTTTTGATGTTTGATATGAACTACCTCACCAAAATGTGCAGCACAACCTTTTATCAATCCTAAGCATACGTGAGACATACATCTTGCACTGTGGTAGTCAAATACCAATTGGGATTGGTTTTCACTAATGAAATCAAATTGCGGAGGGTTAGCATCAGGATAGAGCTTCTTAACTTCGACATGAATAAAGTCTTCAACATGGCGAACAAATTGAAACGTCGTTTCACACTGTTGCAAACTGGCGTGACTAGGAATGGAGCGAAGTAAATTCAAAAAGACGCACTCTCCAAACACCTCTTGTAGTTGCTCGGGCGGAACACCAGATACTTTACTGAGATTCACGATCAACTTAACCAAGTCTTTGTGATCGTAACTACCAACAGCGGTGTAAACACCTTCATCGTTAGAAAGGTCGAGAACTTGGTCTAACACATCAAGACCGAATTTCTCTTCCACTAACTCCATGAACTCGGTGAAAATAATCCCTTTCATTGGCCAATGCTTGCCCTATAGTGACGTCCTAAAATAAAGAATGGTGTATAACCTTATAAGTTTCAAATTAATATGTTCAAGCAGAGTGAGACACACAACACAAAGAGGGAAAGTGCTGGCGAGTGTTTTAATGCGAATGCTTTATTTGGTAACCAGTAACGATAACGCCATACGCTTTGCCGTCTTTGAGTATAATAAATAATGGTTAGGCACGATAAATAAGGACTCAGTTTGGTTATCGACAAAACTCATTTACTACAGAACTTTCAATTTCGGCTTCCAACGGGCTACCACAAAGAGTCCCTTGCACGACTGAAATGGATGAAAGAAAAGTCCCTGAGAGATGCGGCAGTCTTAATCGGTTTTGTGGAACGCGATGACGGGTTACAAGTCATTCTGACTAAGCGTGCAGCCCACTTACGCCATCATCCGGGACAAATCAGCTTTCCCGGTGGCAAATATGAGCAGGAAGATATTCAGCTCGTGAATACCGCTTTAAGGGAAACCAAAGAAGAGGTTGGGATAGAAGATGAGCATATTCATGTGTTTGGTCAACTGCCTACACTACCAACGATTAGTCAGTTTAATGTGACACCTTTTTTGGCTTTTGTTTCTCCGGAATATAAAACGCATATTGACCCAAATGAAGTAGAGTCAGTTTTTGAGGTTCCTGCCAACCATATTCTGAACCCCAAAAAATTGTATAGCACCAAATTTGACCTAAAAAGAAGCAGTCATCGTGTATTTGCTATCCCATATAGACAGCATTTCATCTGGGGCATGACGGCACAAATTATCGAATCAATGCAAAAACATATTATTTCACATTAAACAGTTGTTGATATCGGTGCTTTTATAGGCGCGATCATTATGCGCATCAATATTAATAAAACGTTGCTTCATAAACATTCATTCACATTAGATTAATTTTCCATTTTCACCGCAAACGCTTGCGGTGAAATAAATTTATACAAACAGCCCTATTGATAAGTTTTTCTAATTTTACTCATTAGCAGAAATCACGAGTAGCACATCATTTTCGTGATAAAAAGCAGGTTTTTGACATATCATTCAATAAGCGTAAGCAATAAATGATTTAGATCTAATTTTCCTAGTGTAAAATCTTGCAAAATTACTCCCGACTTATTTCCTGTTCCCAAAATGAGTAACTAAAAAATGAATACAACTACTTCTGCGGTTTCTACCGCACAATCGTCTAGTAAGTTTTCTTACAAAGACTTTACCTGGTGTCTGTCCCTTTTTGGTACGGCAGTAGGTGCAGGTGTACTGTTCCTTCCTATTAAAGCAGGTGCAGGTGGCTTTTGGCCATTAGTAATCCTAGCCCTAATCGCAGCACCAATGACTTGGTTCGCACACAAATCTTTAGCTCGTTTCGTTCTTTCTGCGAAAAACCCTGAAGCGGACATCACCGACACAGTAGAAGAGCACTTTGGTAAGACTGGCGCAAACCTTATTACGTTCGCTTACTTCTTCGCTATCTACCCAATCGTACTTATCTACGGTGTTGGTATCACAAACACAGTTGACTCTTTCCTAGTTAACCAAATGGGCATGGAATCTATTCCTCGCTGGCTACTTTCTGGTGCACTTATTGCTGCAATGACAGCAGGCGTAGTATTCGGTAAAGAGCTTATGCTGAAAGCAACTTCAGCAATGGTTTACCCTCTCGTGTTCATCCTACTAGCGCTGTCTGTATACCTAATTCCTGGTTGGAACACTTCAATGATGGAAGTGTCACCTGACTGGGGTGCAATGCCAGCTATCGTTTGGCTAGCAATCCCTGTTATTGTGTTCTCTTTCAACCACAGCCCAATCATTTCTCAGTTCTCTAAAGAGCAACGTCGTGTATACGGTGATGACGCAGTTAAGAAAACTGACGCTATCACCGGTGGCGCAGCAATGATGCTGATGGGCTTTGTTATGTTCTTCGTTTTCTCTGTTGTACTTTCTCTGTCTCCAGAGCAACTAGCAACGGCGCAAGAGCAAAACATCTCTGTTCTCTCTTACCTAGCAAACGTGCATGAATCTCCACTGATCTCTTACATGGGTCCATTGGTTGCTTTCGCAGCGATCACCTCTAGCTACTTTGGCCACTTCTTGGGTGCGCACGAAGGTCTAGTTGGTCTAGTGAAATCTCGTTCAAAATCACCAGTAAGTAAGATCGAGAAGATGTCTCTAATCTTCATTGTAATCACAACTTGGATCGTTGCTATCGTTAACCCAAGCATCCTAGGTATGATTGAAACAATGGGTGCACCGATGATTGCGGCAATCCTATTCTTGATGCCAATCTTCGCAATGCAAAAAGTTCCTGCGATGGCTAAGTACAAAACTTCAGCACCTGTGCAAATTTTCACAGCAATCTGTGGTCTTGCTGCAATTAGTTCTGTAATCTACGGCGCTCTTTAATCATCTCTGCCCGTTGCAGTATGATTAATCCAAAAATATAACGATAAAATTAAGCCTCCCAACTCCCCTTGGGAGGCTTTCTTCTGAGGTAATCGATATGATTAGTGTTTTTGATATCTATAAAATCGGTGTTGGACCTTCAAGCTCACACACTGTAGGCCCAATGAAAGCGGGTAAAGAGTTTATTGATGATCTTCGTGCAATGGGAAAACTGCGCGACATCACTAAAATCACCGTTGACGTTTATGGATCACTATCACTGACAGGGAAAGGTCACCACACAGATATTGCTATCATCATGGGTCTTGCAGGCAACACTCCTGAGAAAGTTGATATCGATTCTATCCCGGGCTTTATCGCTCGTGTAGAAGAAACTGAACGCCTTCCTGTTGGCATGCACTGTCACACAGTATCGTTCCCACGTGAAGGTGGAATGAACTTCCACAAAACAAACCTAGAGCTACACGAAAACGGCATGCAGATCCACGCTTGGATTGATGACGAAAAGGCGTACTCAAAAACTTACTACTCTATCGGCGGTGGTTTCATCGTTGATGAAGAAAATTTCGGTAAAGAAGCTGAAAACCCAGTAAAAGTACCTTACCCGTTTACAACGGCAGAGGAACTGGTTAACCAATGCCACGAAAGTGGATTGTCCATCAGCGCACTAACCATGAAGAATGAGCATGCGCTTCATTCAGATGAAGAAACTCGTACTTATTTCGCAAACATCTGGCGCACAATGCGCGAGTGTATGGATCGCGGTATGAATGAAGAAGGTATTTTGCCTGGTCCACTGCGTGTGCCTCGCCGTGCAGCAGCACTTCGCCAGCAGCTACTTACTTCAGAAAAGACAACAAACGACCCAATGTCTGTTGTTGATTGGGTAAACATGTTTGCTTTCGCAGTAAACGAAGAGAACGCAGCAGGTGGCCGCGTTGTTACAGCACCAACTAACGGTGCGTGTGGCATCATCCCTGCGGTACTGGCTTACTACGATAAGTTCATCCAAACTGTGACTGAAAAAGATTACATCCGTTACTTTGCAGCTTCTGGCGCAATCGGTGGTCTTTACAAGCGTAACGCGTCGATCTCTGGTGCAGAGGTTGGCTGTCAGGGTGAAGTTGGCGTGGCATGTTCTATGGCAGCAGCAGGCCTTGCTGAGCTTATGGGTGGTAGCCCAGAGCAAGTATGTATGGCAGCAGAAATCGCAATGGAGCACAACTTAGGTCTAACGTGTGACCCAGTTGCAGGTCAGGTTCAGGTTCCATGTATCGAGCGTAACGGTATTGCGGCAGTAAAAGCAATCAACTCTACTCGCATGGCACTACGTCGCTCTTCAGCTCCAACTGTTTCTCTAGATAAGGTTATCGAAACCATGCTAGAAACAGGTAAAGACATGAACGCGAAATACCGCGAAACATCTCAAGGTGGTCTAGCAATCAAAGTGATTTGCTAACACGCCTTTCTGAATACCAATCAAAACCCGAGTTTATGCTCGGGTTTTTTTATACCCCAAAAACCCAGGAGAATGCGTTATCAGGACAAGTAAAAAAAACCTAAAACGTTGAATATATCCAAATATTATGGATATCTCAGTAAAAAATCACATCTCTTCCCTAGCTTTATTGATAACGTAGCCAAAAATTAAACTTGGAGCACATCAACACATGATTAGGTTTGAAATTGGAAACCAAATCTGCGTTTGCTTGTCCGAAAACGAAATATCTCTAGAGCTCAATCAGTCACTCCACCACTCCATTCCTGTCAACCCAAATGAGTACGCCATTCTGTCAACTATCGCCACATACGGCAGTTTAAATACGCCGATTAGTCAGCGGTTAATAGAAAGCAAAATCACTCAACAATACAAAATGACACTGCCTGAAAATGGCTTTAAAAACGCGGTGGCCGCTCTAAGAAAGAAATTTCGCAAGCTCACGGAAGAACATTTAACCACTAACAAAAACATTATCGAAAACATTCACCGGACCGGATACTTCATCCCTTTTACTATGCAAAACAACCATCAGAATGGCATCGAACATCAACAGAAGATCAATCAATACACAACCAATAGTCTTCGCAAAGCGCTTCGTATTTGCCTGCGTAATAAAAAGATCTATTCAGAAGCAATGTGGGTTGTGTTGATCACTGCGATCATTTTCTTTGCTATCTGTTACTACGCGATAAACAGCATCGTTAAACATAATTATCTGGATAACGCCTTCGAAATTGCAGAGAATCTTTCCCGCAGGAGTTGCTTTGCTAATGAAAGCGAACTGAAGTCACTATTTGATAATGTGAAGTTGGTGGAATCGAGCATGATGCTAGATCGTTTCAATATTCGATGCTTAGTCACTCCAGAAACCGTTGTCCCTGTCAGCAAAAAAGCGTTTGAAGAGTGGAGTAACAATAGCAATTACACTACCCAATCATTTGACTTAAATAACGCAACTGTTTTGGTTCGTGTTAAAAACATTAACTTATCCGACAATGTTGAAAATCATATTTCACGTTTTTTTCTTTCCGGTATGAAGCTATCAACGAATACCGGAACATCGTTAGAGATTGGTAACACCAATGAACGCTTCTTCAATTATCACGTAAAGAATAGTGGCTATAAAGAGGTGTATTACATCTCTGGGCCGTTTCAAAGTATCATTCTACTGAGCTTACTTTTTCTCATTATACTGCGTCACCGCTCCCTACAAGCCTTTATGGCTTACTTGTGCGCAATTCGACAGTTCAAAATAAAACTGGAGCCGATTTATAACACTTCGGCACAAAAGATTGTGCACTACGAAGCCCTCTCCCGGTTTAAGGTAAAAAATACGCAACGGTTTATTGAAACACTGATCCGCAATGGATTGCTGCTAACTCATACCTTACTGGTGATTGATTCCATCTACACCAAACAAAAAGCGTTGCCCATCCCTATCAGCATTAACGTTTGTCCTTCTTTGCTGCGAGGGCGTAACTTTTCAATCCTATATAGAGAGCTATCTAATCGGGATTGCCGTTTGCTGACAATCGAAATCACAGAAAATGCATCGATGTACTATACCTCTGAGATTTATGACAATGTCGCGAAACTAAAAGCTCTGGATTGTAAAATCAGTATTGATGACTTTGGCACCGGCAATAATAATGTGGCGCTTATCAGCAAGCTGAATCCGGACTACCTCAAAATCGACCGAGAATTTGTTATTGGCCTAAAATCTGATGATAAAAAGATAGAAACCTTGCGTCAGTTAATTGCTATGGGCAATACGTATCGCTGCACGGTCATTGTTGAAGGCGTAGAAACGGCAGACAGTGCTCACTTACTCACAACATTGGGCGCCTATATTCACCAAGGTTATTATTACCCTCTTCATTGCTAGCTTTTCTTCACTCGGTTAGTTACTTAAAATAGATCTAATACTCTATAAAAACTCGTGGTGGCATAAAGGTATGCCGCCAATTTGTGATTGAGCGATGATTGCGATTAAACCCACCAAACTGAAAGATTTTTCAAGTTTGATGCAATTGGATGTGCAAGAAGAGCAAAAAGGATTTTTTACACCGTTTGAAATGGCTTATCAAAAACGTAGTAAGTCAGAGGCGTTCTTTACGATTTATTCTGATGATCTATTAGTAGGCTATCTTGTTATCGATAAAGGTTTCTCCCAACATGCGCCGTTTGCTAAACGATACGAACTGGAGCTTAAGTACTTGATGATTGATCAACGTTTCCAACGTCAAGGGGTTGGGAGTGAGGCATTGCGTAAACTGTTCCTTTATGCGTATACCATTAACCCTAAAAGCACCTCTCTTTGCGCCACTGTTCCACAAAGTCAGCAATACGCTATCAGTTTTTTTGATGCGTGCGGATTCATTAATACAGAGGAAACAACATTGGGTGATAATGAAAAAGAATGGATTCTACGACACCCATTAAGCTAACTGGTGAAGCATAATCAAAATTGGGCCATTCAGATACAACAAAGGCAAGCTTCTCGCTTGCCTTTGTTTAATGCTCAATAGAAAGTGACTTATTCGCCTTTGTAAATACAACCCGCTGTGCACGTTTCTTTGATTTCTACTTTACTTAGCAGTGGTAAGCTTGGCTTAAGCTGCTGCCAAATCCATTTTGCTAACACTTCGCTAGTCGGGTTCTCTAACCCTTCAATGTCGTTTAGGTAGTAATGGTCTAAGCGATTGTAAATTGGTTTAAACGCAGCTTTGATCTCTGCAAAATCCACTACCCAACCTGTATGTGGATCAACTTCACCTTCTACATAAAGACGAACAAGGAAAGAGTGTCCGTGCAAACGACCACACTTGTGACCTTCTGGTACGTGTGGCAAATGGTGTGCTGCTTCGAACATAAACTCTTTGTATAATTCTGTTTTCATCTTGATTCTCAGGCTTTAAAAAGACAGGCAATACTAAGGAATTCGCTGCCAAGAGACAAGCGTTACCCCATACAAGCGTAGCAAAAACTTCCGCTAGTTCCCGGCCTCTTTGCTATCACTCACACCAAAGCGCCGTATTTCTGTCACGCGCCAAACATTTGATTACACAGCACTCACATCACAATTACATATCCCCAACATGTGTGGGGTCACAATCATTCATTTCGTTGTTCGCAGTGCGCATTTGTGCACATTAATATTGTGCAGTTCGTTCCAATTACACTTATAAATTTATGCGCTCAACTATCACTTTTAAGCTCTTACTGGCGTTAATTGCTGTCTTCAGCTGCGTTCTAGCTGCCTCTACGGCTTACCAATACCATCAACAAAAAACCTTAATCAATGATGTTCTTAGTGAACAACTCCATGATAAGGCTAGTAATTATTTCGATAGCCTAAATATGATGATGCTTACGGGCACCATGTCGCAAAAAGAAACCTTACGTCAAAAGGCCCTGGCCCAAGAAGGCATTGAAGCAGTTCGCGTGTTGCGAGCTGATACTGTGACCAAACTTTACGGACCTGGGCAACAAAACCAGCAGCCTGTCGATGATATTGATCAACGAGCGTTGAATGGTGAACTGGTGATTGAACCAATCTCAGCCGATTGGGGCAAAGGGTTAGTAGTCGCACTACCAATGAAATCGAGCGAAAATTACCGTGGCACCAACTGCGTTTCTTGCCACGTTGCACCAGCAGGAGAAGTGTTGGGCGCGATTCGCTTGGAATACAACATGAATCATGTCAATTCAATGATCAGTAAACAGGCAATGTTTGCGATGGGAATAATGGCCGTAATCGCATTTGTGGGCTTCATCATAACGATGAGTTTGATTCAGAAAATCATTGTACGACCAATTCAAAGAACGTCGAAATTCATGTCGAATGTGAGCCATAGCAAAGATCTATCTCAACGACTTATGCATCACCAACAGGATGAAGTGGGCCAACTTTCTACTGCAATCAATTCATTCATGGATACGGTCTCCGAAAGCTTAGAACGTGTGCAAGACACCTCTCACTCACTTGCCGACTCCGCGAGTAAACTAACTGCTGTCGCGCAGTCCACAGATAAAGCGGCCAATAACCAACAGCTAGAGACCAACGAAGTACAAAGTAATATCACCGATATGTTGCAGCAACAAACTGCGGTTGAGGACTCGACTAACAACGCTACTGTTTTGGTCAATCACACCGTTGATGTCGCCACTCATAGTGCAAACCAAGCACACAACGTCAGTGAAGACATCAAACAACTAGTAAGTAACATTGATACCGTACGGGAAAAAATCAGCTCTCTAAATCAAAGAACCGAAGAAGTGTCGTCCATTCTTGTGGTTATTAAGGGTATTGCAGAACAAACCAATCTGCTCGCGTTGAACGCTGCTATTGAAGCCGCCCGAGCCGGAGAGCAAGGGCGCGGTTTTGCGGTCGTCGCGGAAGAAGTGCGTAACCTGGCTTCTAGGACGGCTGAGGCCACTGGTAATATTGAACATATCATTTCTCAATTCCAGCAAGGAAGTGAAGAGTCATTAACTTCTGTTGATACCGTCTGCCAGTTTGCTCATCAACGCTCTGTCGATGTCGAGGCACTATCAGCCACAATGCATAACGTTGTTGACGAAATGCGCCAAGTGCTCAGACATGCAGAAGATATCCAAAACCAGACGCAAACCACATCTGATGTAAGTCAGCATATTCAATCTAAAATAGATGTGATCACACTGCATGCTAACGACACATCGCAATCGGCATCGCACACGCGTGATATTAGTGTTGATTTAGAGCATCTATCCGAACGTTTAGAGCAATTACTAAACCAATTCACACTTTCAGAGCACAAAAGAGTGAATAAATAGAGAGATTCTCCCCATCAAAACGAATATAAAGGTTGATGCGAGCGAATTGACAGGTAATATGTCTCGTTGAATCTGTAAAATGCTACCCAACTCAGCGCTTAGCTTGTTTTTTGAACAAAAATGTTATTAGACAAGTACTTTAAGTAAGCGTTGAGTTGAATTTTTACCTCAATGGAGAATATTGAAAACATGACTTACGCGCCTGTATCAGACGTATTGAAAGGTCAGCTAGCAGTAGACAGCGAAGTGACTGTTCGTGGCTGGATCCGTTCACGTCGTGATTCCAAAGCTGGAATCTCTTTCCTTGCCATATATGACGGCTCTTGTTTCGACCCGATTCAGGCCGTGGTCCCAAATAATCTTAATAATTACGAAGACGAAGTATTAAAGCTAACGACTGGCTGCTCTGTTGAAGTAACTGGTAAGATTGTTGAATCTCCTGCAAAGGGTCAAGACTTCGAACTTGCTGCCACTGACGTTAAAGTGGTTGGTTGGGTTGAAGATGCTGAAACTTACCCAATGGCAAAAACTCGTCACTCAATCGAGTACCTACGTGAAGTTGCGCACCTACGTCCGCGCACAAACGTAATCGGTGCAGTAGCACGTGTACGTAACTGCCTATCTCAAGCAATCCACCGCTTCTACCACGAGCAAGGTTACTTCTGGGTATCTGCGCCGTTGATCACGGCTTCAGATGCTGAAGGCGCTGGTGAAATGTTCCGCGTATCTACGCTAGACATGGAAAACCTTCCTCGCACTGACGCTGGTAAAGTGGACTACAACGAAGACTTCTTCGGTAAAGAGACGTTCCTAACCGTATCTGGTCAGCTAAACGCAGAAGCTTACGCTTGTGCGCTAAGCAAAGTTTACACTTTCGGCCCTACTTTCCGAGCTGAAAACTCAAACACAAGCCGCCACCTAGCAGAGTTCTGGATGGTTGAGCCTGAAGTTGCGTTCGCAGAACTGGATGATGTAGCGAAACTGGCTGAAGACATGCTCAAGTACGTGTTTAAAGCAGTGCTTGCAGAGTGTCGCGATGACCTTGAGTTCTTCGCTCAACGCATCGACAAAGAAGCAATCACTCGTCTAGAGCAGTTCGTTTCTTCTGACTTCGCGCAGGTTGACTACACTGACGCAATCCAGATCCTTCTTGATTCAGGTCGTGAGTTCGAATTCCCAGTTGAATGGGGTATCGATATGTCTTCTGAGCACGAGCGTTTCCTTGCTGAAGAACACTTCAAAGCACCTGTAATCGTTAAGAACTACCCGAAAGACATCAAAGCATTCTACATGCGTGCTAACGATGACGGTAAAACAGTTGCAGCGATGGACGTTCTAGCACCGGGCATCGGCGAAATCATCGGTGGTTCTCAGCGTGAAGAGCGCCTAGACATTCTAGATGCACGTATGCGTGAAGTGGGTATCGATCCTGAACATATGAACTGGTACCGCGACCTACGTAAATACGGTACAGTGCCACACGCAGGCTTCGGTCTAGGCTTCGAGCGCCTAGTATCTTACGTAACTGGTATGGGCAACGTTCGTGACGTGATCCCATTCCCACGTACTCCTCGCTCTGCGAACTTCTAATCACTTTTTAGTGATATTGAATTAAAAAGACCTCCCATGTGGAGGTCTTTTATTTTGTACGAATGATTTTCTAGCAACCGATGTATGCACTCTAGTTGTTATTTCCGTCGTCATCCTCATCTGCTCGCGCTGCGTATTATACTCCAACCACACACAAGCCAAACATCACAAATGGGATAACGGCAGCAGTGTATTCCGTCCAAACCATATGAGAGAAAGATTTCGCCAATATCAAGTGTGCAAACACCAACAAAAATGCGCTAAAAATAGCAACACCCATCAACCTAAGTTCATGCTTTACCAACTGCTTTTTCATTACGGCTCCTAACCTAAATGGTTGTCTGCCCATGATTGAAACACAGCTTCGGTATCGTCCACTGATACAGTTTGAGCAAAAAACAGGTAAACAGTTGGCTAATGAAGTAATTCTCCGACCGTCTTCACGGCTTGTTCTAATTCATCATTTACAAGTAACGATGTATTAAGCCTCAGGTAGTTCTCATAATTTGGAGCGATAGAAAACAACTGACCAAATGCTACAGTGATGTTCGCTTCCAATAACTTCTGATAAATCGCTTTTCCGCACTTTGTTTTCGGCAGTTCTATCCAAAGAAAATAGCCGCCTTCCGGTTGCGTGTAACGAATCGATTGGGGAAAGTACTTATCAACCAGTTCAATAAACGCCAATTGCCGCTGCTCAAGATTCTTTCGCAGTTTTCTAAGATGGCTATCATAACTATCGTTTTGCAAGTAATGCGCGATACCCTGCTGGATTGGTGCACTGCCTGACAACGTCGAGATAAGTTGCAGCTTTTGAAGTTGCTCATTGAAGCGTTTGTTTACCACCCAGCCCAGCCTATAGCCAGGGCAAAGGCTTTTTGAAAATGATCCACAATGCAACACGCGTTCTTGTGTATCAAAAGCTTTAAGTGAGCTTGGCTTTTTTTCAGAAAAATAAAGCTCTGAATACACATCATCTTCGATCAAGTACACATCGTATTTATCAGCCAGTTCGACGATACGTTGCTTCTGCCCGTCACTTAATAAGGTTCCTGTTGGATTGTGAAAGTTAGTCATTAACCAACATGCGCGAACATCATTGTCGGCAAAAGTCGCTTCAATTTGATCCACTGAATGTCCAGTTAACGGATCCACCGTTATTTCTATCGCCTTTAGACCTAAACGTTCAATCGCTTGAAGTGCGCCATAAAACGTCGGTGATTCAACTACAACAGTATCTCCAGGCTGGGTCACGGCCTGAAGGCTCAAATTCAACGCTTCTAATGCGCCAGAAGTAACGACAACATCATCATGGGTAAACACCATACCTTGTTGGATGTACCGTTGAGCAATCAAACGGCGTAGAGACTCACAGCCCGGCGGCAAGTTATCCAATAACGTCTCTGCCCCCATCTTCCTGCCTGAGCTGGCTAGGTTGCGGTTTAGCGCTTCTAATGGGAACAATGCTGGGTCTGGAAACGCGGAGCCAAACTTCACCGCATTCGATGAGGCCTGATTTTTGAGGTAGTCGTAAAGTTCATCGTTGATGCTGGAGCGATAAACGGAAGTGGCTGGAGAACTCGGTTCGAAGCGGTCCAACTCCGCAGTCACAAAGTATCCAGACTGAGGTTTCGCTGCGACCCAACCTTGTGCTTCGAGCAGCTGATAAGCTTGTAATACCGTACCTGCGCTGACAGAATGGTTTCGGCTTGTTACACGCACTGATGGCAGCTTTTCCCCTGCTCTCCATGTATTTTGCTGAATCTGCGTTTTGAACAGCTCAGCCAGTTGACGGTATCGGTTCATGTTTCCCTCATTTCACTTACAGCCGCACCATAGCATACTTCGCGCCAGCATTCTGATATGGGAGTATTCAATTTAGCAACGTAATTTATCAAGCTTATCAATAGATATTTCAGCCACGAAGTGAGCGTTTATATCCCATACTTTGACTGTTACACACATATTGCCTCACATCTTTGCAATACCTAAAAGCCAAGGTTTTACGTTGGACTGAGTGCGTTAAACTCACTTCGAGCTACGGTCTTTAAATCAGGAGGAAGCGATGAAAGTTTTTACAATGGACGATCTCTTGTATCGCGGAAAACATAAAGGTGTACATAGTTGGGACCATCCTGGCAGTACCACCCCTTATTATTGGCATCCTGATTGGCTGCATATCGCTGAAGATGCTTTGGGTGAACACAAAAAGGCTGATCTTGAAGTCCCTGATGGAGAAACAGCGACAGAAGAGCATGCAAAAGCGGCGATTCTCAAACACTTGAATGATGAGTAGTTTAGGCTCTATCACCGTTCAAGAATAGCATTAGGTAGGCGAATCCATCGTCGTATGCTTTAAACACAAATAAAGCTAAAACCTGCCAAATAGTAAATTCTTCTGAATGAGAAGTACGCATCTTCTATCGCGTTCAAAGGGCAAAATAAGTCGATTGTTATCACATTAATTTTCATTACATCTGTTACATTTAAATAGTAATGGTGATGCACACCTCAACTCATGGATTATGAGAGAAAACAATAATGGCGAAATACAACGAAGAAGATATTAAATACAAAGGTGAATCCAACGGCGTACATTCTTGGAGCTCTCCTTCCGGCCAACCTTATTACTGGCATCCAGATTGGTTACACGTTGCAGAAGATGCGACGGGTACGCATCCGAAGCAAAAACTTGAAGTTGAAAAGACAGAAGTACCAACCGAAAAACACGCATTAAAAGCGATCTTAAAGCATATGAACGACTGGGCGACTGAAAAACTTTCTTCTAACCCTGACATCGAAACCAATGCGGTTGAGTCGGAAATCAATCTGAAGAAATAACCCCAACCGATATCCATACTTCTAACAGTAAACGCTCCACCTTTGGTGGGGCGTTTTTGTCTCAACAAATCCTCACTAGACAACTATAAACGCGTTAACGCAAAGCACTGAATTGAAACGATTGGGATGTGTGCAAAACTTCTCCAACCATGGCATAAATGCCCTTCAAACTCTGTGCCTACCAAACGTTTTCATGGCAAAAACTTTAGTTATGTTAGAATTCTGTTTCAAATCGCAACTTTTTTAGGTTTTCTTTTCAGTAACGGTTGTAACCAATATTGCTGAAAGGTATAAATGTTAGCACACCCCTTCGATTAACATGGATGAAGATTATGTTTGAAAAAGTAGTTGCCGCTCCGGCTGACCCTATTCTTGGCCTTACTGAAGAGTTTAAAAAAGATGCTCGCGCAGACAAAATTAACCTTGGCGTAGGTATTTACAAAAACGAGCAAGGCGAAACTCCCGTTCTTGCGACAGTAAAGAAAGCTGAAGCAGCACTTGTTGAAACTGAAAAAACCAAATCTTACCTAACCATCGAAGGCACAGCAGAGTACGGCATTGCAGTGCAAAAACTGCTTTTCGGCTCTGATGCAGAAATTGTAAACGAAAAACGCGCTAAAACAGCTCAAGCTCCGGGTGGTACTGGTGCACTACGTGTTGCCGGCGAGTTCATTAAACGTCAACTAGGCGATGTAAAGATCTGGATCAGCAACCCTACATGGGCAAACCACAACGGCGTATTTACTGCTGCTGGTATCGAAACGGCACAATACAGCTACTACAATGCTGAAACAAAAGACAAAGACTTCGATGCGATGCTAAATGATCTTCAATCTGCATCTGAAGGCGACATCGTGCTTCTACACGGCTGCTGTCACAACCCTACAGGGATCGATCCTACAGCTGAAGAATGGGAAACATTGGCGAAACTTGTCGCAGAGAAGAAATTGCTTCCTCTGTTCGACTTCGCCTACCAAGGCTTTGCTAAAGGTGTGGAAGAAGATGCTGCAGGTCTTCGTACTTTTGCTAAATACAACAAAGAAATCCTAGTCGCGAGCTCTTTCTCGAAAAACTTTGGCCTATACAATGAACGCGTAGGTGCCTTCACGTTAGTAGCTGAGTCAGAAGAAGTCGCAACAACCGCTTTTTCTCAAGTTAAAGCCATTATTCGCTCTATCTACTCTAACCCACCTGCACACGGCAGCGCTGTCGTGACTCACATTCTTGGCAACGCCGAAATGCGTGCGGAATGGGAAGCTGAAGTAGCAGAAATGCGTGACCGCATTCAAGAAATGCGTGAACTATTTGTAGCGACACTAAAAGCAGAGGGTGTGGACGCAGACTTTAGTTTCATCGAACGTCAAAATGGTATGTTCTCTTTCTCTGGTCTTTCTAAAGAGCAAGTTAACCGCCTTAAAGAAGAGTTCGGTATTTACATTGTCGGTTCTGGCCGAATCAGTGTTGCTGGTATGACGAAGTCAAATATGGGCCCTCTGTGTAAAGGCATTGCAGCGGTTTTATAATCGACTGTCGCATACTTTATTAAAAGGAAAGGTCAGCATAAGCTGACCTTTTTTGTTTTAACTTAACGCCAAAAACGAACCCGTCCGATCTAGTAGACAAACTTCAAACTCAGCCCAACTTCATTGACGTAATCTGAGCTTTCACCGCTGTAATCAGTATCTCTAAACTGATAAAAAAGACCAGTGCCGATGACTTTATGCCATTGGTAGTTAAGACCGATCTTAAAATTGTTCTCATCAACGATATCACTACTGTTCAACTCCACTTCAGCTGTCGCAATAAGCTTTTCACTGAGCAAGTAATTCACCCCAACAGTTACAGCTTGAATCAATTCGCTATCGGAAGACAACGTATTATCCGTTTTGTCGTCCGTCGCTTTCGCTTTGATTGCGCCTATTCCATATAGCCCGTAGATATCGAATTGCTCTGTAACTCCATAACGGTAACCACCACCAAACAAAAGGCGGTCAATGCGAAGAGTAAAATCATCCGGATGGAAAAACTGCGCTGAGTAATCAACATTAAACAACCAGTTCTCAGTAAACAAATAGTTACCACCGAGTCCAACTGTGGTCGCATTAGAGTTATCTAACCATTCTTCGTTTGTCGTTCCGGCACCAACATCCAAATGAATGTGTTCGTACCCAAATTTTTCTGCTTGGTCCATGACCGCTGCGCTTGATATCGCCGGCAAAGCAGCTAAAGAAACAAGCAATAAATTTCTCACCATTCGACTTCCTTTCATGAGAATTATCTAAACACTGTATTCCATCGCCTGAGCTACTTGGCTCAAGAAGAATAGCTTAATCTAAAGACGTGATAACGATCTGAAACAGCCAAAGATCTAATCAGTCATCACGAAGAAAACATATCGACGACGTCTTTTTCAATTGAGGTGACCATATAGTAGTAAAAATGAAGCTCCCTTATCGTGCGATATGTCAGAATCTTATGACTGAGCACGAAAATCGCGGTTCAGATAAGACTCTGTTTTAAAACTAAGTTAAGATTACTTTATTATTTGCGAACTAAAAGGCGCCTTCGATGGATGCAGAACTTCTCGAGATTTACAACTTTCTCGCCAAGTATCCCCCGTTCAATGAACTCCCTGAAGAAACACTAAACAAGGTGACAGAGAGTGTCGAAATCTCGTACTACCGAGAAGATACCCCCATCATCCATTTTGGAGACTATATCCAAGATTTATACGTGGTGCGAAGCGGTGTTGTTGAAGTTTATCGACGCAAAGGTGAGCTGTATAACCGCCTTGACGAAGGTGACCTATTTGGCCAGATGGGCATGCTCACCAATAACAAAGTCCGCTTTCCGGTAAAAGCCATTGAGGATACCCTGCTCTACTGTATTCCTGGTGACATTTTCCAAGAAATTTACGATAACTTTGATTCCTTTGCGGATTTTGTTGAAGTTGAAAATAGCGCTCGTTTACGCCAAGCCATTTCAGAAAACAAAGACGCCAATGACCTGACGACGTCGAAAGTGAAAACCTTGCTGACTGGCGATGCTCATACGATTGATCGTGGTCAGACAATCCAGCAAGCCGCGCAGCAAATGGCGAATGACAACGTATCGGCTTTACTTATCGTCGACCCAGATTTCGTTCGTGACGAAGACGATCCACAGTCCCCAGTACTTGGTATCATTACTGACCGTGATTTGTGTACCCGTGTGTTAGCTGAAGGTTTGTCCCCACAGGACGATGTGTCTAGTGTGATGACCACGGAGGTCATGTCTCTTGACCACAACGCTTACATCTATGAAGCAATGTTAACGATGCTGCGTTACAACGTACATCACCTACCAGTGGTAAAAAACCAATTACCAATTGGTATTATCGAAACAACCGACATTGTTCGTTATGAATCTCAGAATTCGTTGTTGCTGGTGAGTAGTATTTTCCAACAACAGACTATCGAAGATTTAGCAGTTGTTGCCGAAGAAGTGAAAAGCAGCTTCGTGCGTCTGGTCAATGAAGATGCCAACTCTCACATGGTGGGTAGCGCGATGTCGGTCATTGGCCGAAGCTTCAAACAGCGTCTGCTAGAAATGGCAGAAGAAGAGCTTGGCCCACCGCCAATTCCTTATTGTTTCCTTGCACTTGGTTCAATGGGGCGAGATGAGCAACTGTTGGTGACTGACCAAGATAACGCCATCATTCTAGATGAGACCTATCAAGAAGAGAAACATGGTAAATACTTCGAAGCCCTAGCAAAATACGTCAGCGATGGGTTAGATGCCTGTGGCTACAAATATTGCACAGGCGATATTATGGCAACCAACCTACTGTGGCGCATGACTCGTTCAGAGTGGGAAGAGTGTTTTGCTGACTGGATTGATAACCCGAACCCGAAAGCACTACTCAACGCCTCCATCTTTTTCGACTTGGATGGCGTCTATGGCCGCTTAAAATGGGCAGAACAGTTAACTAGCTTTATTGTTCGTCGCGCTCGAAAGAACAACCGCTTCTTAGCGTGTTTGGCTCGTAACGCACTAAACAGAACACCACCTCTAGGCTTCTTTAAAGACTTCGTGATGGAAAAAGATGGCAGACACAACAACTCCATCAACCTCAAACGTCGCGGTACTGCTCCTCTGGTCGACTTAATTCGCGTTCACTCTCTGGCGGTTGGTTCACGTGCACAGAACTCGTTTGAGCGTCTTGACGACATTATTGATGCTGGCATTTTGCCAAAAGGTCGAGCACAAGACTTAAAAGACGCGTTAGAATTTATTTCCATGGTACGTATCCGTCACCAAGCGACGGATGTGGAACTAGGCATTGAGCCTGATAACAATATCGAACCGGAAAACCTCTCTGAGTTTGAACGTCGCAACCTAAAGGATGCATTCCAGATCCTAAGCAATGGTCAAAATTTCCTTAAGTTCCGCTACCAAGCGAACAAGAGCTTTAAGTGAGGTTTAGCATGATTAAAAAGCTCTTTCAGAAGCCAACCATTCAGTGGCCAACGAAGTTTGAACAAAAGCTGGAGATGGCGAAGGATGAGAATTTAATTGCGTTTTATAGCAACAAGCCGCCTGCTCCAGAAACACCGTTATCTGAGGTGGAGTTCGTGGCGTTAGATTTCGAAACGACGGGTTTGAATCCTGAAAAACATGACATCATTACTATTGGTTTAGTGCCGTTTAACCTGAAGCGAATTTTCCTACGTAACTCGCGTCATTGGAAGGTACGTCCACAGCGTGCACTCGATGAAGATTCAGTCATTATACACGGTATTACTCACAGCGAATTGATCGATGCACCTGACTTAGGCGATATCTTAAGCGAGCTGCTACCATGCTTAAGCGGGAAAATCATTGTTGTTCATTACCGTCGTATCGAGAGAGAGTTTCTGGATAAAGCGCTCAAAAGCCGTTTAGGGGAAGGTATTGAGTTTCCTGTTTTAGATACGCTGCACCTTGAAGAAACCATTCAACAGAAACGTTCCGGCTCTCTCTGGGAGCGTTTAAAAGGGAAAAAGCCAGAATCGGTTAGGCTAGCGCAATCTCGACGCCGTTATGGGCTGCCAGACTATACGCCTCACCATGCATTAACCGATGCAATTGCTACCGCAGAGCTACTGCAAGCGCAAATCGCCCATCATTACAGTGAAGAGCAACCCAT
Source organism: Vibrio sp. Vb1980 (assembly GCF_033338615.1). NCBI lineage: Bacteria > Pseudomonadati > Pseudomonadota > Gammaproteobacteria > Vibrionales > Vibrionaceae > Vibrio > Vibrio sp. Vb1980. The sequence continues at coordinate 138,831 of NZ_JAWOSZ010000009.1, read as the reverse complement.
CAGTGAGTTCTGGCTGTAATATACTTCACACTTAATAGCGATCAAAAAAGGAGCCAGATGGCTCCTTTTTTACTTAGGTTGAGACAAGATTACAGCTTAAAGCGTTGAATCTCTTGTTCAAGTTCGTGTGATAGCTCAGACAGGTGAGCAGCTTGTTCTGCTGCTTGATGAGCTTCGACTGACAGCTCGTTAGACACATCACGAATACCTTCAGTGTTACGAGTGATCTCAGTGGTTACCGATGCTTGCTCTTCTGCTGCTGAAGCAATCTGCGTTGCCATATCACTGATACGCTCAACAGCAGTGTGGATTTGCGTCAAGCTCGCTGCAGCCGCATTGGCATCATCAACACTGGTATCAGCTAGACGACGACTGTCACCCATAATACCGACCGCCTTGGCTGTTGTGCCTTGTAGCATCTCGATAGTTTCTTGAATCTCTTGCGTTGAAGCATGAGTACGTTGGCTCAATACGCGGACTTCATCTGCAACCACAGCAAAACCACGGCCTTGCTCACCTGCACGTGCCGCTTCGATCGCCGCGTTCAGTGCAAGTAGGTTCGTTTGCTCTGCAATGCCTTGAATCGTTGATAGAATCGTATTGATGCTATTTCCGTGTGCTTCTAGCTCTTGAATCACATCAGTAGCAACTTGAACTTCTTGCGCTAAGTTCTGAATAGAGCCTTGCGTTTGAGTTACTTGGCTTGAACCATGTGAACAAGCTTGAACCGCTTCTTCTGAATTACTTGCCGTGCTATCAGCATTACCTGCAATTTCTTGTGTCGCTGCTGCCATTTCGTTCACAGCCGTCGCCACCATGTTGATTTCATCTTGCTGGTAAGAGATACGCTGACTACGCTCCTCAGCTTGCTGTGCTGTCGTGCGAGCTTGCTCTGAAAGCGCAGAAGATACGTGGCTAAGCTTAGTAACCATTGTGTGCATGTTGCCAACAAAACGGTTGAAGTTTTCCGCCAGTTTACCTACTTCATCATCACTGCGTGGTTCTAGGCGTTGCGTTAAGTCACCTTCGCCAGATGCAATTTCTTCCAGTGCATTTGATACGCGGTTCAAGTCACGGAACAAGAAACCAACTAGCCAAGAAACTGCAAGAATAACCACAATCGTGATCGCCACAGCAGTAAACAATAGATCTCGTAGCAATACCGCATGACCTGCTTCTTCTGTTGCGCGATCCATTTCAATCGCAAACATCCAATGCGTACCAGGAACTTTATTGAAGTAGTAAAGCTTCTCTTTTCCTTTGATTACCGTATCTTCGATACGACCTTCATCGGCGGCGCGCTCAATTGCCTCTTCTGAAAAATCTTTTAGAACACTGGTGATAGGCTTAAGCGTCAAGCTTTTATCTGGATGCGCTAAGAAGGTGCCTTCATTCATGTCGATTAGCATCGCATGCGCGTTTTCACCTGCATCTAAGTTAATCACATCGCTGATAAGCTGATCGATCAGTACGTCCGCACCAACAACACCAACAAACTGACCATTTTTCATTACTGGCTCAGCAATGGTCACAAGTAGTGCATTCGTGATTGCGTCTTGATATGCGGCTGTGATGATTTGCTTACCCGCGGCATCAGCATCCTTGTACCAAGGACGTGTGCGAGGGTCATAATCAGCACGGTTACGCTCCGGATGAGAGCGGTACATATCACCGTTTGGTGTACCAAGGAAGATGTCATCGAAGCCACCAGCCTTGCGAGCTTGTTGTAGGAAAGGAACAACGTCTTGCTCGGTCGAGTAGTCGTTGAACGCAGTGGCAATATCTTTACGGATATTGACCCAATCAGAAATTCCCTCTGACGCAGTAGTACTAAGACTTTGCGCACGTGAATAGACACCTGAACGAGTCTGATCAAATAATTGACCAGCCGACAACCAAGTAAGTGCTGTTGCCATCACAACAACAGCAGAAAGGCTTGCGCCTATAAGCTTTTGTTTTAATGATAATTTCATATTTATAGTTTTTTGAGTTGGGAGAACAGTTAAGGTGCATGAATATTACACACTTTTTTACGACTATTCACTAATTTTTAAAAAACAAAATAGCACATTAACTCTTTGTAAAATATGAACTTTCATGTGTCATTTTTTTGTCTCGAGCGTCATAAAAACCGCACAAAAAAGCCAGCAAATTGCTGGCCTTTTGATTAATTGTTAGTCAAACGGTTTTATAAAATGCCGAATTACTGACGCTCAGTTCGCATACCCATCAATAAGCTCACACACATTGCAAGCAGAATGAAGGTAAATGGCAGTGCTGTAGAAATGGCACCAGCCTGAAGAGCTTGAACCGCCTCGGAGCCACCAATCCATAGCAGAGCAACCGCAATTGCACCTTCCATGAATGCCCAGAAGACACGTTGAAGTACAGGTGCATCGACTTTACCACCTGCCGTGATACTGTCGATAACAAGTGAACCAGAGTCAGAAGACGTAATGAAGAACACAAGTACCAACACAACAGCGATGATAGAAAGCATGCTACCAAATGGAAGAACATCAAACATTTGGAACATAGCAAGTGATACGTCAGTCAAGCCATTTGTGCCCAGCTCACCTACTTTATCAACAACTTGCTCGATCGCCAGGCCACCAAATACAGACATCCAAACAACGGTAACCGCAGTTGGAACCAGTAGAACTGCTGTGATGAACTCGCGAACGGTACGACCACGAGAAACACGCGCGATGAACATGCCTACGAATGGCGACCATGAAATCCACCAAGCCCAGTAGAACACTGTCCAGCCTTGGAACCAAGCTTCGTCCGTACGACCAAACGGGTTACTTAGTGGGATGATATTCTCTACATATGCCATAAGTGTGGTTGGAATCGAACCTAGGCTCGCCGCCCAACCGATAAGACCAACAAGGAGAAGTAGCAAGAACGCCACAACCATGTTGATGTTACTAATGACTTTAACACCACCATCGATGCCGCGTACGACTGAAACAACAGCAAGTAAAGTCACCACGGTAATAACGACGATTTGCAGACCTAGGCCTGGCTCAACACCAAATACGTGATGAATCCCACTTGCTGCTTGCTGCGCACCTAGACCTAGGGATGTAGCAAGACCAAATAAAGTCGCAAGCACAGCCAGAATGTCCACAATGTGGCCAGCCCAACCCCATGCACGATCACCCAGAAGTGGGTAGAAGATCGAACGCATAGATAGCGGTAAACCTTTGTTGTAGGCAAAGAATGCTAAAGAAAGTGCTACAACACCGTAAATTGCCCATGGGTGAAGGCCCCAGTGGAACATCGTTGCACCCAGTGCCAATCTCGCGGCTTCTGGTGTATTTGCCTCAACACCAAGTGGCGTTTCATACCAACCGGTGAAGTAAGCGACAGGTTCTGCAACACTCCAGAACATTAAACCGATACCCATACCAGCTGCAAATAGCATTGCAAGCCATGACATAAACGAGTAATCGGCAACAGCGTCTTTACCACCTAGTCGAATCTTACCCATTGGTGAGACGATAAGCGCCAAACAGAAAATAACGAAAATGTTACCTGCAATAATGAACAACCAATCGAATGAACCAATAATTTTCCACTTCAGCCCATCAAGTGCCGTCTTTGCGGTATGTGCATCTAGAACTAATGCAGCGACAAGAAACAGCGCAATTAAACCTGCACTAATACCAAAAACTGGGTTATGAACATCAAAACCCCATTTTTGAACGTTGTCCTGACCTACCGTATAGTCGGTACTATCGATACTGTACTTATCTATACCCTTTGTCATCGTTCCTCTCTATTTTTGTAGTGTTTTTACGTACCAAACAAAAAAATCTTTCGAACACGATACGTTTTGCATTCCGTGAAGGCGCAAGATCCTATCATTTGACACGTTTTTGTCTATCTTTTTGCTATTAAAAAATCCAATAACTTACTTTTCACTGTGTGGTTACGGCCTTTGATAGAACAAATCACTACTACAATAGTTAGACCACAAACATTTATTGCTATAATAATTTTAGCTCTTCTTATTTTGTCGAAAAGGCGCGACAAAATGGTATTGAGGACACGGCGTAAAATTGTAGGGGTAATTTTTGATTTCCCCCCTTTAAATAAGGGCGCATTTAAGTTAGTGTCGCCTCGATAAATGTTCCCTACAGACTGGATGAATAAATTGGAAAAGTACGAAGAAGTATTGGTCTCGATTCGTCAGATCATCCGCGCTATTGATTTACATTCTAAAAAGCTGAGCAAAGAGTCTGGATTGACTGCTCCACAGTTGATTTTGATGCGCGCTATCAATGACTTAGATAACGTGACGATTAAACAGTTGTCTAGCCACACTAACATGAGCCAAGCGACCGCAACGACCATTCTAGATAGACTAGAACGAGGCCAGTTTGTTGAGCGTCAGCGCAGTGTTCAAGACAAGCGTAAAGTGCATGCTGTACTTACGAGCAAGGGCCAAGAAGCCTTAAAACAAGCACCAACGCCGCTGCAAGAGCACTTCATTAATCGATTCCAAAAATTGGAAGAATGGGAGCAATCCCTTCTACTATCTTCCGTTCAACGCATCTCGACGATGATGAATGCAGAGGACATCGATGTTGCTCCAATGCTAGAGCTTGGTAGCATTACCAAAGCCGATTAGTTTCGCTCCCACGTGCTCGCTTTTTGCGGGCACTACTCTCCTACTCAGTCAAGCCAGTTTCAAACGCATATTTTGCTAACTCTGCCGTCGAATGTAAGTCCAACTTGTGCTTAATGTTATGGCGATGCGTCTCTACCGTTCGATAACTAATATTGAGTAAAGTGGCGATTTTTTTGCTGCTGTTTCCTTGAGCAACTAATTTAAGTACCGCTTCTTCCCTGCGGCTGAGAGGATTCGTTTTTTGCGTGGCAGGCACCACTTCTTGGGTAAAGAGTGTTTGTGTGACGGATTCACAGAAATACGTCGAGCCTTGGTTCACCGTTTTTATTGCTTGCACCATTTTCTCGGCCGAGATTTCCTTGAGCATATATCCTACGGCACCAGCTTGCATGACCTTCATGATGTACTCGCGATTATCGTGCATGGTCAACATAAGTATTTTGCTCTCTGGGCGAGCTTCTTTAATTACACCAGTCGCTTCAATACCGTTCATTATTGGCATGCTGATATCCATCAATATGACGTCCGGTTGCAAGTGTTTTGCGACCTCTATCGCTTCCAAGCCATTACTTGCTGTACCCACCACTTCGATGTCAGACTCTAACTCCAAACGAGCCATGAAGCCATCCAATACCACTTGATGATCATCGACAATCACTACACTAATCGGTTTATCCATAAACTATTTCATCCAAATTAAGCAGCACAGTAATCTCTGTTCCCAAGCCAAGCTCACTCATTAGCTCAAATTCACCACCGATGAACTCTACACGCTCTTGCATGTTCCTTAACCCAATCCCTTGTTGGTGCACTGCATGGTTAACCACAAATCCAACCCCATCGTCACGTATGAGTAATTGCAGCATATTGCCCATTTTTTGCAAAGTAACCGTTACTTTTTTCGCTCGCGCATGTTTTTCAATGTTATTCAAAGACTCCTGAGCGACGCGATATAGCGTCGTTGCGACTTCCGAAGTCAGTTTGTGCTGCTGAGTATCGAAATTGCTCTCGATATCAATCCCGGAATGGGAATGAAAATCCTGTAGCAAGGTCGTCAGTGCTGCTTCTAAACCGATATCATCGAGGGCGCTTGGACGGAGCTGATGAGAAATATGCCGCACCTCATTTATCGCGGTGACGAGCGATCGTTGTGATTTATCTAAGTGGGATTTGAGTTTTTCGTCTTCCAGTCTATGACTCATTAAGTCTAAATGACATTTACTGGAGACTAACAACTGATTGATTCCATCATGCAGTTCTCGCGCTAAATGCTTTTTCTCATCTTCTTGGAACATCACGGTTTTATGTGCCAATTCTTTCAGGTTCTTATCAGCGAGGCGATGCTCGTGCAGATTGATCGCCAAAGTGAGAACAATGATTACAGCAACGGTCACCGCTAAGATCACGACGACTGAGAAAAATGTCGTTTCGATATTTTTGTTCACTGCCGCGCGCATATTGGCGACTTCTCGGCTTACATCCTCAATATACAGCCCAGTACCTATCATCCATTCCCACTTATCGAGCCATGCAGCGTAACTAAGCTTAGGGACGACTTCACCCGTAGATGGCTTTTGCCATAGGTACTGATGAAAGCCTCCACCTGATTGCGCTTGATACAATAAAGCTTCGATTAAGCGATCGCCATTTTCGTCTTCAAGATAGAGTAAGTTTTCCCCGACAAGCTCCGGAAGAACTGGGTGTACAAGGTTGGTACCATATTTATCATAAGCAAAAAAATAGCCGTCCGACCCATAACTCAAACGATTTAAAATCGCTTTCACACGCGTTTTGGCAACACTCTCTTCTAAAGTCGGATCGTTGTAGATGTAAGAAATGGAGTCAAAAGCGACGTCGACCGTATCTTTCAGCGCCGCTTCTTTTGATTGGATCAGGTTTTGATGAAAGATCTCCACCTCCCTTTTGCCAAGGGTCTTGGTTTGATAGATAGAGATCCAGCTGATACTCGCTGACACCAATACCACGGGTATCAGTGTCAGCAGAATTAACTTTGCTTTGAGAGGCATCCCTTCCCTCCATGAAACGCTGCCTTTACAGCTTACTATCTTAGCAGTACAAACGAATCGATTGTGTCTGCATAGACATAATTAACAGCTTAACAACTTGTCTCAAAAGGTAAAAACTCTCAGTTCACAAAATCTCTTTATTATCGAGTGATTAACTCATACCGTAAAAACCTGGGAAAAACAGCAAAGACGCCAACACAACAATCTGAATCGCGATAAATGGCATCACACCTTTGTAGATATCACGCGTAGTAACCCCTGCTGGAGCGACACCTTTTAGATAGAACAAACTAAAGCCAAATGGCGGTGTGAGGAACGACGTCTGCAAGTTCATCGCAATAAGAATCGCAAACCACGTCATATTAATACCCATCAATTCAGCGACTGGCGCAATAATTGGCACGATGATAAAACAGATTTCAACGAAGTCGATAAAGAAACCTAAAATCAGAATCACCACCATGGTAATAATAAGGAATCCCCACTTTTCACCCGGCAGTTCTAACATCCACTCTTCAACTAAATAATCACCACCAGTGTAGGTAAATGCCATTGAGAAGGCGGTCGCACCAAGTAAGATCGCAAAGACCATTGCGGTTACTTTCACTGTCTCTTTTGATGCATCATAAATCATCGACCAACTAAACTGTTTATACAATAGCGATAAAATTATCGCACCTGCACCGCCCAGTGCCGCTGACTCTGTTGGTGTTGCAATCCCTGCAAAGATGGAGCCCAATACCACGATGATCAATGCTAACGGTGGCAATACAGCTTTCAGTGCGGTGAGCACTTCTTGTTTACGACTGATCGACTCATCGCGCTCTATCGCCTGTGCGGCTTGAGGGTTCAACTTCGCGTAGATGAGAATGTAGATCACATAGGCGCCAACAAGTGTAATACCGGGCCAGATCGCAGCTTGAAATAGGTCCCCTACCGGTACGCCAAGTACATCACCCAACAAGATCAACACGATAGAAGGTGGGATAATTTGGCCCAACGTGCCAGACGCACAAATAGTCCCACACGCTAAACCTTTGTCGTAATTGTACTTGAGCATCACAGGAAGAGATATTAAGCCCATCGCAACAACTGATGCGCCTACCACACCCGTTGAAGCGGCAAGCAATGCGCCAACTAACACGGTAGAAATAGCGATACCACCGCGAACGCCACCGAACAAACGCCCCATTGATTCTAGTAGCTGTTCAGCAAGCTTCGTTTTCTGTAGCACTAGCCCCATAAAAACGAACAGCGGTACGGCCATTAGCACCGTATTTTCCATAATGGACTGAATTCGATATGGCATAAAAGCAAACATCTCGATGCCTTCAGCCCAAACACCAAAAATCAGCGCGATACCACCAAAAGTAAAGGCAACGGGAAATCCCAATAGAAGCGCAAAGAGCGCAACAAAAAACATCACTATACCGATCATAATGACTTCCTTTTACGACTTACCGTTATTACCGGCATAGATGAGATGAGGGTTGACAATTTTGTTGATTGAATGAAGTAACAATCCAATACCACTCACCGCCATAAAGAAAAATGACAGCGGAATCATCGCTTTGATAATCCAACGATATGGTAAGCCACCTGGGTCACCAGACGTCTCGCCTAACGCGTAACTTTCCTTGGCGAAATCAATACCAAACCAAGCTACAAGTAGGCAAAAAGGGAATAAGAAAAATAGTGTGCCTATGATGTCGATGATGGATTGTGCTTTGTAAGATAAGCGTTCATAAAAAATGTCGACGCGAACATGGCCACCGGACTTAATTGCGTAAGGCACACCAAGCAAGAATACGGCAGAGAATAAATGCCATTCCATTTCTTGGAATGCGATAGACACATCATTAAACACGTAACGCATGACAACGTCGTAAACAACGTTTGCTAACAACAAAATAAACAGGATGCTGGATAACCATCCGAGAAAATCGCTAAAGCGGTTAAATAATCGCTCAATATAAATAAGACTTCTCATTCCGAACTCCGTGGAACGTTTAGATGCGCTCCGCTATGGTGCGGAGCATTCATTATGAAGTTTTCTTGGGCTTCGATAGCAGGCTAAACCTCTCAGCGTCGCCTGCTTCATAACGTTATTGTTGAGCTTGACTGTTTAAGTACGCTCGGTGCGAAATATCTGACCATGGTCGAACTTGATTCATATAGTTCGCTTGCGACTCTTGAATCTCTTTCGCCAAAGCATCTTTTCCTGCATGCTCTTTCAACAAACGATCGTTTGCTTCTCGCAACGCAGCTACGACTGCAGGTGGGAAATCTTTTACTTCAACATTTGGGTATTCAGACTTAATAGATGCCCAGTTTTTGCCGCTTTCGTGTTTCGATTGCGTGTACATATCGTAAGCGGCCGTTTTCATGGCTACTTGCAAAATCGCTTTTAGATCATCAGGTAGACGGTTCCAGGTGCGCTTGTTAACGAGGAACTGAAGCTCAGTCGCTGGCTCATGCCAACCTGTGTAGTAGTAAGGCGCGATTTTGTGGAAGCCCATACGTAGATCCAGCGATGGACCAACCCATTCCAAGGCATCAATTGTGCGACGCTCTAGAGAAGTATATAGCTCACCAGGGGCGATATTCGTTGGCTTGGCACCTAACTCAGCCAAAATCTCACCAGCAAACCCTGGGATACGCATTTTCAAACCCTGTAAGTCCTCGACGGACTTAATCTCTTTTTGGAACCACCCGCCCATCTGAGTATCGGTATTACCGCCAGGGAAAGACATCAAGTTATGTGGAGAGTACACTTTTTCCATCAGCTCCATACCACCGCCGTAGTAAAACCATGCATACTGCTCAGTTGGCAGCATACCGAAGGGCATAGAAGTGAAGTAAAGTGTGTTTGGAACCTTACCCTTCCAGTAATAAGACGCTGAGTGACCCATGTCATACTGACCCGACTTAACCATATCAAACACCCCAAAAGGCGCTTTATGCTTGTTTGCGGAATCAATGCGGATTTGCAAACGTCCGTTGGACATCTCTTCCGCCATTTTGGCCATGTTTTTTGTGGTATCACCAAAAATTGGGAAATTAGGCCCCCAAGTTTCAGCAAGCTTTAAACGATAGACTTTTTCAGCAGCGTTTACAGAAGTCGCTGCAAGTGCCATCGCGGCAGCGACAGCGGTTGTTTTGAGCACTCGTTTTAAAGATTTTTGGATTAGACTCATCGTTCACGTCCTTTATCACCAAGGTTATTGTTGTCATCCATTTCATTAGGATTGGCTGTATTCGGTATAAAAGATGTAACAATGTTGTCTAATGCGAAATGGGCATGAACACGGAAGCGAGTAATTCATCAATAAGGCATTAGCCTAAGGTATTACGTACAAGTACGTAGGACAACCGTCATGACAAAAGACTGTTAATAGCAAAATCAATAAATTATATTTTTATCTATGAATAAAAATAAAAGAGAATACGTACGTATTTTTCTGCCAAAAAATTTACATAGTATTTAAGAAAATGTGACAAACCACTTATTGGCAGTGTTAAAGTCAGTACTTAATGCATTATTTCCAATACCAAGATAAAAAAATACCTCGGCATCGGCCGAGGTATTCAATCTAGAACGGTAGCGGTAATTAAACTGCTTTGTAGATAACTTTGTTACCTGCTAACTGCTCTTTTTGAACTAGGTTTTCTTCAAGAAGCTTCTTTAGTGCGCCAGTAGCCCATGATGCCGCTTTAGTATCTTCTTGACCTGCAGCTAGACCGATGCCTTTAGGGTTAATACCTTCAGCATTCGCCATAACGATGTCTAATACTTGTTGTTGCTTAGGAGTAAGGGCAACATCAACTGTTTTCACTGCAGCTACTTTTTTATCAGCTACTACTTTCTCCGCAACAGCTTTTTCAGCAACAGAAGGTGCTACTGCTTTTTCCGCAACAGGCTTCACTGCTTTAGGTGCTGCAGCTAAGTTTGCTACTGTCGCTTTAATGCGTTTTTGCAGTTTCATCTGCACTTTACGCTTATGAGCAAGTCTCATTGAATATTTCTCCAGTTCACTGCATCTCAGCAGGGATGAAAATTTGAAGCGCGTTTTATACCAAAATTCACAAGCAATTTGTAGGTTTTAGCGGCGAAACGCGATGAAAAATGCGCTCAAAGCATAGAACGTCTACTATTTAATCAGATATTTTATGAACGGATTTATTGAATACTGGGTATAAAAACAGAGGTTTGTTTTATTTTAAATGCAAATCAATGCACATAAAGCTACCCACTTATTTTTGGACAAGTATTCGATGAGGTTATAAGCATGGAAACGCTGCATCTAACAAATTCACATTTCAAACCCGACTCCCCTATCAACAGAATACTTTTGTTGCTCGTTGCACTCATCACTTTGTTTTTGGTTGCCATTTCTCCGGGATGGAAGCAAGCCATGTTGTCGGTCATTTTGATGTCTGCAATCGTTGGTTTCGCCATCTTGATGATTAAGAAAAGCCAAGTCACTTTTACGCTGACAGCTTCTCACTTTCAGCAACACCTTTTTAAAGGAGGTTGGGTCGTCCGATGGCGAAATATTGAGTCAATCGGTATTTGTAGCTACCAACAGGAAGGGTGGCACCAACCGCTACCTTGGATCGGTATTCGTCTAAAACACTACTCACCCTACTTAAATTCAATCTGCCCTCGTATAGCGACAGAAATTCTCCTCAGCCAGCGAGCACTGCTTTACTTAGGCGCGAAACAAAATCAGTGTGAAGATAAGTTTGAGGATATGGTGCTTGACCCTAAACCGTATATAAACAGAGATGGGATTGAGTACAAAGGTTTGTTAGCGATGCTCGCCAACCGGATGAAGTATCAGAGAGGTTTCCACGGCTACGATCTATTTATATCAGCAAGTGATCTAGATCGTGAGGCTGAGGATTTTGTGGGACTGACTCGGCGATACTTAGCTGCCGCCGAGCCAGAATAATGCTTAGTACACGCACTTTTAGTAAAGCGGCATCTCGTCAGCAACGAACGGGTTAGTTTTACGCTCGTGACCGAAAGTCGATTGAGGGCCATGACCAGGGACAAACGTGACATCATTGCCTAAAGGCCACAATTTCTCTTTGATAGAGCTAATCAACGTATTGAAATCGCCTTGTGGGAAGTCAGTTCGACCAATGCTACCGTTAAACAAAACGTCACCCACAAACGCTAAACGCGCTTCTTCGCTGTAAAGCACAACGTGACCAGGTGTATGACCAGGTGTGTGGAATACGTTCAGCACTTGATTACCAAAAGTGACAGTGTCACCCTCATTTAGCCATTGGTGCGGTTCAAACGCTTCTGTCAGCGGGAAACCAAACATTTGGCTCTGACCTTCCAAACCTTGCAACCAGAAGTTATCTGCCTTGTGAGGGCCAACAATCTCTGTACCACCAAGCATTGCAGACAGCGGTTCTGTACCACCTACGTGGTCCAAGTGACCGTGTGTGAGCACTAGGTTTACCACGTCAACACCCAGCTCTTTGATAAGCATAGCGAGCTGCTTTTCATCGCCGCCTGGGTCAACCACAATGCCTTTCATGGTTTCGTCACACCAGACAATAGAACAGTTTTGAGAGAAAGATGTTACTGGAACAACTTGGTATTTCAGAGCCATAGATAACCTATACCGAATAAATTTGCGTGAAAACTGCCGCAACTATGACACTAAGGCCTAGCGACTTCAAGCTTTGAACTGTGGGTAATCGACGACGTTCTGAGACTAGAAACCTTGTCTCAACTGGCACTACCAGGAACGAACAGCACCCGTATCGATATGAACAAAGTTACTACCTGGATAATAACCCACGCCACCGGCTTTTAGGCTTAATGCAGCATCACGAACCGTTGAAAGCTTCACGCCGCCTAAACGGAAATCAATGGCCTTTCCTTCCATGTGCATGCTCTTTTTCGCTACACGAGAAGACCCGTTGCGCAGCGAGGCATTAGTGGCAGGAGAACGGTAACCTGAAATGACGATCACCTCTGCTTCTGTACCAATTAACTTTTGAATTTGGCTTATTTGATCGAACAAGCGTCGATCCATCGGATGAACCTCATTTCGTCGATGGTCTCGACAAAACTCATTCAGCCTTTGCAGTTCATCATTAATGTATCGTTTTCCATCGAAATAGCATGTTTCGAGGATCTCTCCAGTATTAAGGTTGTTCATCGCCAGCGCACGTGGCTCGTCAGGGAGTGAAGCCCAAGAAAATGATGGCAGGGCAGACGCCAACACCACACCACCAGCGGTCATTTTAAGGAAATCTCGGCGGGAAAAGTTACGACTTACCATTTCAAAATACAGTGCTCAACAACTAGACAAGTCGTGGACATTAACCAAACACATTTGTCACGTCAAATGCATAAAACACTCCATCTTGATTTTCAGATGCAGTAATTATTGCTTAATTATTGAACGAAAAGAGAATTCTTCGTTTTGTAAATTTTCCTTAAAGATTTCAACTGCGGTGATCGTACTTATAGATATCATCACGGTAGTAAAGCGTTCCCTCTTCCAACCATGCTGTTTGATAAATGATGTGTACTTGAATGCGCTCTCCCAAAGGAACTGACGTGTTAGACCGACGAGAACTTTCTCGCTTTTTCGCTAAACGTTCTTCCAACCCCTGAGTTTTGAACAGAAGTTCTGCTAACTGGTCTGCATGTTCGACACGGACACATCCTGAGCTGAATGCGCGTCTGTCCTGTTCAAACAAGTTCTTACTTGGCGTGTCATGCAAATAAATAGCTTGTGGGTTAGGCATATTGAACTTGTACAATCCCAGTGCATTTTGTAAGCCCGACGCCTGTCGCATACGATAAGGAAATGTTCTCGGATTCACCGTTGCCCAATTGATGGTTGTAGGGTCAATAATTTCGTTCGAAGTCCAAGACCGAATGATTTGAATGTTATGGTTAATCAAATACATCGGATTACGTTTTACTTTAGGAATAATGTCTTTAACCATGATATTCCAAGGCACGTTCCAAGTTGGGTTGAGAATAACTGAATCCAGTGCTACCGACATGATGGGCGTTTTTCTTGATGCTCTCCCTACCACAACTTTAGACTCAAACAAGGGTTGACCGTCATGCCAATACGTGACTTCGTATCCAGGCACGTTAACAAAGACAACATTATCCCTTTCTTTCGACCAAATTCTTGAACGCTCAGAATTCAACGCCAGCAGATGCAATCGCTCTTGAGGAGAAAAGTTGATCCATCGAATGGTATTCGGGCCGATAACGCCATCTTCTTTCAAACCATGAATACGCTGGAACTCTTTTATCGCAAGCTCTAATTGTTCGTCATATTCTTCAGTGACTAAATCCAAGTAAGAAACATCTACGCCTACGATCTCCATTCGCTCAATCAATAGGGGTCTGTTTTCTAATATATCGCCAACACGTGCTAGCCCAGTTTGTTGATAGGCAGGATATTGGTACTGAGAATGTTCCGATAGCGAAGAATAGGCGGAGTAGAAAGCATCATCTGTTTGTAATGGAGACCGGAGACTTGCCAAAAACTGACCAAGTTTGCCAACCGTAATCTCATTACTCAGAACCGATAAAGTATCGATGCTAGGAGCGGGTAACGTAACATGGGCTTTGTCTGTAAATAGCCAATTAATCCCTTCTTCGGGGAGTTGCTCAAGATAACTAAGGTACATCAAGAGTGAATCTGTCATCACTAAATCGAAGTCGAGATTATCTCCCTGCCACCTTACTTGGTTTATCCGGTGAAGTTGATTTTCGAATTCATCGGTGACATCCGCAAGTGCAACCAGGTTTACTTGAAAAAGAAACTGCTCAATATCACTTTCATTTTCCCAGTTCAAACGGTAATTGGTGCTTTGATACAGTTGATCAATAACCTCTGGATAATGGATCATTTTTTCTACAGACAGCTTTTGTACCGCTCCCTCTTGCTCGACTTGCGCTGAAGCTTCGAGAGAAACGACGGTGGAAAAGCTGCAAAACGGCACCAGAAGTGCCGTCATGATTAAAACCCTAGCAAACACTGAAATGATCCTTGCGCTACTTGCCATAATAAAAAGTATGGCAAATATCTCACAGCTTGCAGGTTTAAAATTAAGAATCTGATGCCGAAAACGACAACAAAACCCTCTATAAGTAATTACTCAATGATCTTTCTAGATAATTCTCGACCAATGGTTGTCCCATTGTACTCCGCTTGCGAAGGTACTTTTTGACGCTTCGGGCTTTTGCTCTAACACTTTTCCCGCACCAGAGCTGACTCGGAACTCATCGCCATAGACCACAACACCAGAAGCGTCTGGTAACGCACTTAGCTCTACCAATTTGCCAGTAGATTTAGACCATATACCATAACAACTGCCCGGAGGCGAAGTGGCTAAGATCCATTCATCGGTTGCTGCAATACTCGCAACGTAATGATTGAAACGCGCCCACTCTTCAGGCTCAGCTTGAAGATCTTGCATTTCACCACCACGCGTGTGCATGGCGATCAAGGCTGGATACTCGTCCGGCTCACCACGATATTGCTGACCACAAAGCACGGTTTCCGCACCATCATGGGCTAAGTGGCGAATACTCAACTTATGATCCGGTAAAGACACTTGATCCAATAGCTCCCCTTCCTGTGAAAGGTAACTCAGGCTAGGTCTCATGCTATCAAGATTGAGAGGTTCACGACCGTTGGTGTGTACGCCACCGACGCCAATCGCTAATGCGCCATCAGGCATCATGATCACTTCATGAGGACCAAGACCAAAACCCGTTAACTCATCGATCTTTTGATATTGCTTCTGCACATCATAAACACCAATGATCCCACGGCTTGTCCCCCTCTCCCCTTCTGTGGCAAATAGCAATGTGCCGTCATGGGAGTAAACACCATGTCCGTAAAAATGACGATTTGGCGTTGCTAGTTGCAGTTTGATCATCTGCTCTGAGCGATAATCAAACACCATGAAGAAAGTACCAGGTCGACGACCAAAAACTACGGCGTGGCCTTGTTGGTTGGTTGCTACACCGTGACCACGCTCAGGAATCGGCAATGAAGATAGCGGCATACCATGCTCATCCGCCACCACCGCTGCGAATTTATCTCGACCAATGATAGAACAGCCGATCAACGCAGGTTCACGTGAGCTTGTTGAAGCACAACCAAATGGCATCATAGGTATAGCCGCCCCGAATAGAGCGGCTTTCAGCAAGGTTCGGCGGGTTTGATCAGTCACCATCGGTTGCATTAAATCCTATAACTACGCCAAGCTCGATCGCCACTTCTTCGTGAATCAGGTACTTCAATTGCTCTAGCTTATTGTATTGAGAGAGCACCATGCGATAGCCTTCTTTTGTTTGTAGTGCAGCAAACAAGCTCTTATCTTCTGGCCAAGTTTCTAACGCCATTTCAAACTGATGAACAACACGGTCTGCGAGATCTGCATGGCCTTGCTCTCTAAGTAGCGCATCTAAACCATTTCCGTTAGCAAAGTACAACGCTTCCATCCCTTGAAGGTTGGCTTTTAGGTTTGAAAGCGAAGTTTCTGAACGCCATGACTCTGAGAAATACGGGCGAGGCTTACCAATCTTCGCTAGCGGTCGGCTCAACTTCTTCATGCTGTATTCAAGCTGATTCGAGAGCAGTGAAATGTACTCAGACTCCCACTCCGTCATCTCTAGCGATTTCCAAGGGTTCTCTGCCCAAGAATCCGCGATGATCTGCGCTTTGTTATCGAGGTTTTCTGCAATCGCTACGCCTGTCACACAGGTATTGCTGTTGCTAGATAAGGTCGACGCTTTATCGTAAAGCAGCCATTCCAGAGCCCCTAAACCTTGCACGGTGACACTTTGGGTGGAGATATCTTCTGCACTCCAAGCTTGGTCAGATTTCGTCAATACAGACATTTTACGACCAGTAGTGTTCTTTTTATCTGGCCAAAACTGAACATTCCAGCTTTGCTCCAGCGCCGTAGCAGGGCCACGTTCTTGACCTTGTAATGCCATCCACGCAAGCATCGTTTGATGCCACTGCTGTTTTACTTGTGCATCATCTTTCGACTCTGATGCGCAGTAATCTGCGAAGCGTTGTTCAAGTTCTGTGGTTTGCGCTAAAAACGTCTGAGCTGATTGAAACTCGACCTCGTACACGCTTTGAGAAATATGACTTGTACTCTCAGGCTTGGCAGAGCTCGAAACGATGGTCGATTGGCAACCAACCAAACTTAACGTTGCGGCAATCGCACTCACTAATAGTGTTTTTTTCATGGTTGCTTCCTTATAGAGAATTCAGAAACGCAATCAATGCGTCACGTTCTTTTTTGTTCAGTGCTAAGACGTTTTGTTTCGCCGTTTCAGCTTCGCCGCCGTGCCACAACACTGCTTCCATCAGGTTACGAGCGCGGCCATCATGTAGAAAGTAAGTGTGTCCGTTTACTTCTTCGGTATAACCAATGCCCCATAGCGGTGCTGTTCGCCACTCGCGGCCGTTTGCTAAGTATTCCGGACGGTTATCGGCTAAGCCTTTACCCATGTCATGCAAAAGCATGTCTGTGTATGGGTGGATAAGCTGCTCAGAAAGCGCTGGTAACTCTGGTCGTTTCGCCGTTTTAACACTGGTCTTGTGGCAGCTTTCACAGCCAGACGCAGCAAAGATTTGCTGACCAAGTTTCACGTTAGGGTCATTGACATTACGGCGAATAGGTACGGCTAAGTGTTGGCTGTAAAACTCTACGAAGTCGAGAATATTTTCACTCACTTCAGGTTTGCCGCCATTTGGCATGTCGTCACAAATGCTTTGTTTCGAGGTACAGTTTTCATTTGGGAATAAATGGCTCGTCAGACCGACATCACCATTGAATGCTGCTGCATTTTGCTGCATTAACGTCGGTTGTCCTGCTTTCCAGCCAAAACGACCAATCGAGAAATTGTCCTTCTCAATATCCCACACCTTATTGACTTTGCCTGAGATACCGTCTTTGTCGGCATCTTGTTCATCAGCCCAAGCAAGTAGCGTTTCGTCGGGAATACTCTCTAACAAACCAAGGCCGATCATTGGCGGTGCCACGCGTGCTGAGAACTCGGTATCTGGGTGCATATCGCCGTAACCCAGATCGGTAATGTTCAAATGAGGTTTTCTTAGCGTCACCGTCGTACCGTCTTTAAATTTCACTGGGACATCGGTGTAAGTGATTTCGATTTTGCCTTCTGGCGTTTGATCTTGCAGGGCGAAATCTTGAAGCTGGCCACCATAAGTCGGCTCAGGTATGCCGCCATCTTTGATGTAAGCTTTCTTTTGTTCTGGCGTCATCGCAGGAATGCTTAAGCGCACTAACATAGACACGGCATGTAAATCATCTTTCTCTGGCGGATGACCACGACCGTCTTTTATGTGACAATTCTGACAACCATTGGTGTTAAAAAGCGGGCCTAAGCCATCACGAGCGTCTGTTGACGCTGGCGCTTGTACCCAAGGGTTGCGGAAAAAGCTGTTACCGACGCTAAAATCGAGGCGTTTGCTCATTGGCAAGTTAGCAGCAGGAAGAGAATAGGCATTCGCGCCGTCTTTTTTAACACTGGTTTTGCCTCCAGACTTAACATCGTAAGCCATGGCAGAAGAAGAAAGGATCGCGGCTAGCGCAGAAATTAGGTATGGCTTCATATCATTGCTCTACATAGACAACAAGGGTGATAACAACGAGCTCAAACGTCAAAAGGGCTCACAAAGAGCCCTTATTTATTATGGTTTTCTTATTAAAACTCGTGGTCAGCAGTATCAGGGCTTAGGCTGTCGATGCCGACAATGCTTGCCGCGCGCTCAATCGCACCGGTTTGTGCTACCAACGACATGATGGCGTCGTTTACTAGCGCGTTGCCTTGTGCGTTACCCGCTGCAATAAGTTGGTCAAAGTGCTGGTTGTTCTTCTCTGCAGAAGTCACTAGCTCACCAACTTGGCTACGTGTTGTATCAAACTGCTTTTGAATTTCGGTCGCTGCTTTCTTGTCTTTTTGAGCAACAAGGTCAGCGATACTTGGACCAGATAGCTCTTTGCCGTTTACACCTTTGTATGTACCTGTGTAAACGTTGTAGATGCCTTGCTCATTGTAGTAGTGAGAGTTGTGCGTGTTGTCTGAGAAACAATCGTGCTCGTCTTCTGTTGAGTTCGCTTCCAGTGCTACCTTCATGCGCTCACCCGCTAGCTCACCTAGAGAAAGAGAACCCATGCCGAATAGCATCTTACGTAGACCATTGTCTGCTGAGTCGTTCAGTAGCTCTTCACGGTAGTTACCTTTCACTTCAGCAGACCACTGCTTTTCCATCCACTCAAGGTCTTGAACCAGTAGATCAGCGGCTGCTTTTAGGTACTCTCCACGACGATCACAATGGCCATTCGTACACTCAGAACCCACAACGAAATCAGTGTAAGCGCGTTGACCTGCACCCGCGTTAGTACCGTTTAGGTCTTGACCCCAAAGTAAGAATTCAATCGCGTGGTAACCTGATGCAACGTTTGCCTCAGAACCACCTACTTCGTTTAGATCCGCTAGCAATTCTGGAGTGATTTTTGAAACGTCCAGTTTAGAAGCACCGATCTGTAGGCTAGTGTTCGCGATGATGTTGGCAGCAGCGCCCTCGTTACCCAATTCGTATTGGTAATCAGCCGCTACGTAGTCGATCAGACCTTCATCAAGTGGCCACGCGTTTAACTGACCTTCCCAATCGTCAACAATCGCGTTACCAAAACGGAAAACTTCAGACTGTTGGTAAGGCACGCGAGAATCTAGCCAAGCTTGTTTTACTTCTTCAAGCTTTTTCGCTGATGGTGATTTTAGAAATTCGTCGATTTTTACGTCAAGCGCTTTCGCTGTTGTTACTGAATCAGCAAACACAGCATGGGCAACGTCCGCGTAATGTTCGACTACTTGTTGTTTAGTTACTGTGGCAGCAACGGTAGAACCACTGGCAATGAGGAGTGATGCAGCAATAGATTGGACTAAAACTTTTTTTGCATTCATCTGAAGCATCCTTGTTGAGCTTTTCAATTATCGTATTGGTAGTGCTAATTATTCTTATTTGCACTTTAGTCTCGAGATAATACAAATTTACAATTTATTTGCAACTCCAGATACAAAAAAACCTCATAAAAATGAGGTTTTTCACAGGCTTTATTGTCAGTTTTATCTTTAGGATTAAACCTTTAGGTCATGTTTTCCGTGAGAGACTTTTGCCTTCAGATAATTTTCGTTGCCATCTTTGATATGTGCAGAGGTGTTGACAACCTCGCCAATTTCAATCCCGTACTCAGATAACTCACGGATTTTCTTAGGGTTGTTCGTCACAAGGCGGATCTTATTCACGCCTAAAGCTTCTAGCATTTGTGCTGCTTCTGTGAAATCACGCAGGTCATCATCAAAGCCCAAATGGTTGTTAGCTTCGTACGTGTTCATGCCCTGGCTTTGTAAGCGGTATGCATCGATCTTATTGTACAAACCAATACCACGACCTTCCTGACGGAGATACAGGATGATACCACCGGACTCGCCCATGCGATTGATCGTCTCTTCTAGTTGCTCACCACAGTCACAGCGTGAAGAGTGGAACACATCGCCTGTCAAACACTCAGAGTGCATACGAACTAAAGGCATGTCCTGAGTTTGGTCCGCTTGTTTAAAGATAATAGCAACATGCTCTTTGTCTGTCTTCAGACCATGGAAAGACAGAATTTCGGCATCAATGTTACTTTTTGCCCCGACTTTAAAATCTACTCTGGCACGTACTTCCGCCATATCTATACTCACTCGATTTATTGCTTGATGCGCTTGATGCGTTTTCGTTATTGCATTCATGGGATTTACTCGTTGCTCTTCAACTATGGGGACTGATACCGCATTTTGCAATATAGAGATCACAATTGAGGGCAGTTATCCACTCAAGACAGCAAAAGAGAAACACTCTCCAACTGAACAATTGTTATATTATAACAATTTAAAAAAACTACAATAAAAAACCCCAGACAAATTTTGTCTGGGGTTTCAAGAAGGTCGTTTGGTCTATCTTTTAATGGGTCTGACTGCGCTTCCAAACGGCGAGTTCAATCCAAACTGCTTCGAGTTCTTGGATTTCCTCGTCGGTCAACACGGCGAGCGTTGAAGTAACTTGAGGCAGGTTCGGTGATTGCAATGCACGAATCTGCGAATAGAAGTCTTTTTTAAGTTGTAATATAACTGAATCCACTGCGTGCACCTATTTCGTTCTTTTATTACTTATCCAGCTCAAAATTTTTATTTTCTTTATACTGGAAACTTCATAAATTCGGAAAAATGATAACATTCTGCTTGTTAAGTGCACAATTTATTTTTAATAGTGGAATAACGGTCACATTAATTACGCTTCACCATTCGGATCGAATATAAGACAAAAAAGATCAAAAATAGCACAGGAAAGATCCACAACAGCGCCGTGGAATAATTTAATGGTGGTTGATACAGAACAATATTCCCATAACGAGCAACTAGATAGTCCTTTATTTCTTGATCTGAGCTGCCTTCATTGGCCATCGTATACACTTTCAACCTAAGGTCTTTGGCCGCCTGTGCATTAGACTCGACAAGGTTTTGGTTTTGACACTGCGGGCAGCGTAATGTCTTGGCTAGCGAAGTTGCACGCTGTTGCACTTCAACAGAATGAAAATCAAACAGATCAACATTCTGTTCTAAATCCGCACTTCTCGTGAAAGGAGAAAATAGTATAAATAGGATTAAAGTGAGGAGAAGATTATTAAATCGAAACATTCAAGTATCCTGAAAATATATCGTTCCATTTATCTGCCGTTAGCTCTCCACGATATTTGATCAATATACGACCATTTGGATCAATCAAGTAAGTTTCCGGCGTTCCGATAACACCTAGCTCCACATCGAGCTTTCCATTAGGGTCACTAATTACTTCAATATATGGATTTCGTTTAGAGCTCAAATATTCACGAGCGGCTTGTTTTTGATCTCTATAATTCAGCCCAATAATAGGCACACCAAGTTCTGCTAACTGCAATAACTCTTCATGCTCTCGCTTGCATACCCCGCACCAAGATGCCCAAACATTCAATAATTTATATCCGTCGCTTTTGAACAACTGCTCAGAAACCATGTCATCAGAGATCAGAGAAGTAGAGCGAAAATTAGGTGTATCTAAATTTCGTTGTGGAGACAATTCAACATGTGCTCGCTCAGACAAGGCCATCGCAGTTACTACAGTAAACACGGCAACAGCCAAAACGAGACCTGCGAGTTTAAGCGTATTTCTCGATCGCATTGATAGCCTCTCTCCTTTTCTTTAGGCCGGTTAATAGCGCACCAAACACAGCTAGTAGCCCGCCAGACCATATCCACCAAATACCTGCGCGGTACTGAACTTTAATCGCATAAGCATGAGTATCGACTTTGTCACCCAATGTCACGTAATAATCGCCATGCCATAGTGAACGAATCGCAGGCTCGGTCATATTCATCACTCGCACAGGGTAATGACGCTTTTGCGGGTTGAAATTGAGCATGCGGCCATCTTCCAAGTGCAAGGTGATCTGTCCTTGTTCCGCGGTGTAGTTTGGCCCCACCAGCCATTCGATACCATGATAATCGATAGTGATCCCCGCCCTTTGTTGAGAACTGCCGGGTTCGACACGTAAATTGTGTTCATATGAGTAGTGACTGTTGAATACAGCTCCACTCACCGCCAGCGCAAAACCGATATGTGCCATCACGATTGGCATGAGTTTGCGCTTATTGGAACAACGAAACAGCATAACGAGATGCGCCACAATCACCCAAGTAGCCAACGTTATGGTTAGCAATACTCCGAAATGCAGTGCGTGCACTAAGAAGATAAACCCGATCACAGAGACAAGAGATAACGCAATACTGATCGCAATATCAGCGCTTACACTCGGCACTGTGCCTTTTGTCCATTTCAGCAGCGGCATGAAAGCTAAGGCAATCAGAGCCAGTATGCTTAATGGGAAGATCAGACTATTGAAATAAGGTGCGCCAACTGAAATGTTTCCTAAACCGAGCAGTTGATAAACCATCGGATAGAAAGTGCCAAGAAAAACGATGGCAGTCGCAATAACCAGCAGCCCTTTGGCGATATAAGCAGTGTAAGCTCGGCTCGTTAGAGATTGAAGTTTGAAGCGAGGGAGTTGTTCTCCTCGCAAAATCAATACGCCAAAAGTGATGATGACAAGCAAGCTCAATACACCAAGCAGCACCAAACCTTTAGTTGGGTCCACCGCAAAAGCATGCACTGAAGTCAGCACGCCAGATCGCACCACGAATGTCCCTAAAATGCTGAGGCTGAACGTAATAAACGCCAGTGCGTAGGTGCTCCAAATTGCGCCTCTGTTACGTGTTGCGACAACACCGCTGTGCAACAAAGCAGTACCAGTAAGCCAAGGGAGTAGAGAAGCGTTCTCCACAGGGTCCCAAAACCACCAGCCGCCCCACCCTAGCTCATTGTACGCCCACCATGATCCCACCAAGATACCCAACGTGAGCGTTCCCCATGCAAAAAACGCTGCGCTTCGAGCGACCACATACCAATCGCTCATCGGTTGTTTACCCAATAGCGCCGCTAATGAAAAAGCTAATATTGCTGCGTAACCGACATAACCGAGATAAAGCAATGGTGGATGAATGATAAGCCCAACATCTTGCAACATTGGGTTTAGATCTCGTCCTTCCGACGCCAATACTTGGGCATACTCGAACGGGTTAGAGGTCATTAACGTGAACCAAGCAAATGTCGCAATAAGAACGTTCATGATTCCTAAACAGTCACAAGTATATTGGGCGTTGAGCGGTGACTTAAATGCAATAAACGACGCCCATAAACTCAAGGTGACGACCCAAAACAACATGGAGCCTTGGTGCCCGCCCCAAGCGGCAGCAATCTTGAATGCTACGGGAAGTTGACTGTTGGAATGCGTAACAACATATTCCAACGCGAAGTTGTCTTGCACGAAGCAGACGATCAGAAGTGCTAAACAAATGAAGGAAGCTAAGCTAATGATGTGGGACATCGCGACTTGATGCGGCAATGTCGCCTTCTTACTCATAGCACGACGTAGCCAATGCAGCAACGATGCACAAGTCGATGTTACAGCCACCAATATCAGTAAGAAGAACCCTAGCTCAGCTTCCATTTATCCCCCTTACACTACGGTCATTTGACCGGCATAGAGAATGAAAGTACGCAGCATAAGTACGCCAACCAAGCTCAACGTCGTGACCACAAAAACGTAACTGCCTTTGTGGCGCACTTCAGAAGGCGTCAACCAATTGAGAGTCAAAGGCGTAATCATGCCGATGAACACTACCCCAACCCAGAACCATTGAGCCCAGAATCCACTCGAAATTGCATTCCAAGCCGCGACTTCGTTCTGACCACCGCTGAAGATCAATCCAGTAAAGAAGGTCACTAAGACAAACAACTCAAACAACACTACTGGGCGTTCAAATCCGTGCACCCAAGATACACTTGGGCTGCTGGTCGACTCTTTAAACACCAAGATGCCGAACATCAAGCATGCCGCTGCGCCCGAGGACAAACTAGAGAACAGGAACAAGATTGGCAGTACTGGATTGTTTAGCATTGGATAAGTCTTCAACGCAGACAATAGAAAGCCAGTGTACGCTGCAAGTACGATGGCTAAGAAGCCCAAGAACAATTCAATGGCGTTGTTGGCTTTCCCCGCCTTAATCAAAATGCCATCGGCAAAATCCAGCAGTTTGCTTGGTAACTTCCCTTCACAGAAGCTGATGATTTGATGGCGGAAGATAACGCCAATCCAAACAAACAACACGATCATGTACACTTGGAACAAGATCACGCCCATCGACATCACAGACGTTGGGTTGTAGTAGATCATGATCTTCCAAAACTCTAAAGGCTTGGTTAAATGGAAAATCAAAATTGCCAACCCAGCAATGATGCCAAATGGTGCGAGCCAAGCCATCGCTTTCATGATGCCGTTTTTTGCGGGATCACCTTCAATCACTTTGCGTTTTAAATAGATTGAAATCATCACCGCACCCGCTGACATCCCAGCAAGGAATAAGTAAATCGCGATGATCCAATCCCAGACTAACGAGTCAAAGTGGAATGCACTTTCGAAGCCGTTCATGATGACACCTCCCCTTTGCTATGCGGAATTTTGTACAGTTTAGGTTGCGTACCTAAATGCGATTTATCGCGATAGACAACATGGCTTTCGATAGCTTTGCTCACCTCGCTAGTTGGGTCATTCAAATCACCAAAGATGAGTGCTTTTGTTGGGCAAGATTCCACGCAAGCTGGCTGCTTACCTTGCGCTAGGTTGGTATCACGGCAGAAGTTACATTTATCCGCAGAGTGATCGACTGGATTAAAGAAGCGCACTTGGTAAGGGCAAGCGGCAAGGCAATAACCACATCCGACACATTTCTCTTTGTGCACATCCACGATGCCGGTCGCTTCATCTTTGTATGCAGCGCCTGTTGGACAAACGTACACACATGGTGGGTTATCACAGTGCTGACAGGATTCGCGAGTAAACTGGTATTCCACATCTGGAAATTCGCCAATCGGTTCACTGCGATGAATTTTAAGTCGCGTTACGCCTTCAGGGACTTTATTTACTTCGCGACAAGCATCGGTACAAGCGGTACAGCCAATACAGGCATTTTCATCATGAACCATACCCATGCGTTTCGCTTGTTCACTGTTGCTGGCATAGAGAGAGGAGCTAACAACGGAAGTGCCTGCAACGCCTGTAGTTAAAATCAACGCGCCGCTGCCGGCTAAAAAGTTTCTTCTCGAACATTTCATGCTATCTCTCCTCTTCTTTGGCAAGTTCAGGTTCGACGGCAAATTCAGAGTGACAATCCACACACTGCTTGATCAGTTGTTTTCTGTCGTACGACAACGCTTTGGTTTTCGCTGCGTGTACATCGTGGCAATTTGAACAAGTGAGGTTTTTGGCGTGCACATCGTGCGTCCAGTGGCTTTCTCTCAGCTGTGTCGGTGCGTGGCAATCCACACATTGGCTGTTGGCTTTAAGAATCATGCTTGGATCAAGGAACACTTTGTCGTGTACCTCTTTCGATTGCGCGGCAGAAAACTTAATCACATCAGGCGCGCCCTCACGATGGTCGGGACCAATGTTGCTATGGCAATTGGTGCAATTAAGTTGCTTCCCTTGGCTGAGTAGAGCTTGCGGGTCATGCGAAAGGTTCAGAGTCTCTTTTGCATCCTTATGACATTGCAGACACTTGTAGTCACGGTCACGGATCAACTCGACTTGATGACGCTCAGCTTGAGCACCTTCAATCGGCTCTGAAGAAGTCGCATGGGCGGCGATGGAGAAACCATAGATGGCAAAGACGAAGAGAAGTTTCAGCATTGTCTCTATGGTCAATTTTATATTGCCCATATTGTTCTTTCCTTAGCTCGATAATAATTGATAACTATTCTCAATTATTTATTTGAGCGACAATTAATTTCCTCTGAAGATATTTTTTAGATCTTCAAATGACATCAATTCTTATCTCGGAAAGCCACAACGCTAAACCTATATTTATAATACCTCTATTATTCATAAGGGGTAGAAACGCCTGCTCAAAAAGCGAACTAAATCACCCTATTTTAAAAAGGTTAAAAACCCAAAGCATTGCAGAACAATGACTTAACAACTACCACTTTGGAGGTATATGAATTCAAACATGACTGAGATCACTGGTGTAAATTGATCTAAAACAAGACAAGATTCACTCACTATTTCATCTATCCAATTAAGCAATATTATTAATCGTAGATCTCCAGTTCTTATTTGGAATAGCTCCTCACAACGCTGCTAATAAAAACGAATATGGAGATAACACTGTGAGCATAAAACACTGGATGAGCGCACCTATTGCGGTTGCGACCTTATTCGCCAGCCAATTATTTTTGGTTGACGCTCCGTTAGCGGCAGAAGAGAAGGATTTTATCGATCCTCGTAACGATGTCTTTGAACAGAACCACCCTGATCAATACCATTCTTGGAAAGCAACATCCGAAAGTGAGCACATTGAAGATGCTCTAAGTGAAGACCCAAACATGGTTATCCTGTGGGCAGGTTATGGCTTCGCGAAAGACTACAACAAAGCGCGCGGTCACTTTTACGCACTTGATGATGTTCGCCAAACCTTACGTACCGGCGCACCAACCGACGAGAAGTCCGGGCCTATGCCGATGGCGTGCTGGAGCTGTAAAAGCCCAGACGTTGCTCGCGTGATTGATGAACGTGGTGAAGATGGTTATTTCGAAGGTAAATGGGCACGCTTAGGCTCAGAAATCGTCAACCCTATCGGTTGTTCCGATTGCCACAACACAGGCTCTGAAGCCTTCAAGAAAGGCGAACCTGCGCTAGCACTGACTCGCCCATACGTCGAGCGTGCTTTTGATACTATTGGTAAAAACTTTGATGAACAGTCTCGCCTAGATAAGCAAGCATCGGTCTGCGCTCAATGTCACGTTGAATACTACTTCACCGGCCCAACTAAAGCGGTTAAATTCCCATGGGATATGGGCACCACCGTTAATGACATGGAGAAATACTACGACGCGTTGAATTTCAAAGATTGGACGCATGCCGTATCTAAAGCGCCGATGCTAAAAGCACAACACCCGGGTTTCGAAACTTGGAGAGCGGGTATTCATGGTAAAAACAAAGTGGTGTGTGTGGACTGCCACATGCCTAAAGTGACCAAAGAAGACGGTACGGTGTACACAGACCACAAAGTGGGTAACCCATTTGATCGTTTTGAAGACACCTGTGCGCAATGCCATACCCAAACTAAAGAGCAGCTACAAGGCATCGTCTCGACTCGCAAAGCGCAAGTACTGAACATGAAGCTAACCGCCGAGAAGCAAATCGTAGCGGCACACTTTGAAGCAGGCGCAGCGTGGAAAGCAGGTGCAACAGAAGCAGAGATGGAACCTATCCTACAAGATATTCGCCATGCACAATGGCGTTGGGACTACGCGATTGCTTCTCACGGTGTCCACATGCATGCTCCTGAGATAGCACTTGAAGTACTAGGTACTGCAGTTGATCGGGCTGCTGACGCCCGTACCAAATTGGTTCGTTTACTGGCAACCAAAGGCATTACTGATCCTGTTCAAATTCCAGATATCTCGACCAAAGCGAAAGCACAACAAGCACTGGGCATGGATATGGAAAAGATGAACGCAGATAAGAAACACTTCCTAGAAACGGTGGCACCAGAATGGGATAAAGCAGCGGCTGAGCGTGAAGCCACGTATTAGTCTAACTGGCAGAGGTTAATCTATATATACAACAAGGGGCGTACTGAACGCCCCTTTTCTTTATTTCTTCATCCTCGATTTTATCGAGAGTAAAAATCGAATGTACTAGCGACGAGGAAGTCTAGGTCTAGGTTGAATATTTGGACGTGCTTTAGGCATCTGCACATTTGGGCGAGCAACTGGGCGCTGGATCTTCGTTTCCGGCAGTGCTTTTCTTTGTTGAACCTTTTCTTTTACCGCTTTGTCTTGTAAAGCCGCTGGCTCAATACGCTCCGGACGATTCTCCCACTTGGTTTGAATCTCTTGCTTTTGCTCGTCTGGCAGTGATTGCCAATGATCGTCGAGTTGGCGTTTCATGTTATCGATATTGGCGGACATATCATCGTCTTTCCAATCTTCGACTTTGTCTTTGATGGATTGCTGTTGGTCTTCATCTAAACCATTCCACCACTCTTCCAGTTTCTCTTTGTATTCATCGTCGTTATCGCAACAGCCCGGATAGTAATAAATCCAGTAGTCGTCATGATCGTACCACCACGGGTCGTAGTAACCCGATGAATAATAAACCGTAGAGGAAGAGCCAGAATGATCGGAAGAGCTACAACCCGCCAGCACAGAGCCGCACAGCAAAACCAATATGCTTAGTGCTTTATTTTTCATTCGTTGCCCACCTTTCCCTCTATTGCTTGTTAAATTGTACGCTTACAACAGCTCTTTTGCTTTGTTAATAGAGTTAATGATTTGCACCCTATCTAAATTTGGATCATCAGAATCTAATAATAGTACCCAGGCATCAATCGCTTCCTGAAATCGGAATGACAGAAAATGATCATTTGCGATCAAAGACAAAGCGGCTTCATTGTGCGGTTCTATCTGCAAAGCTTGCTCCAAAAGCAAGCTAACTTCTTGCGTCATTGATTGCTGGTGAATGTAGTACAAGGTCGTCGCTTTTGCGGCAAGTTGCGTGGCACTGACTGGCTCAGTCAGCTGGATCGCGTAATCAAAACAAATCAGCGCGCCATCAAATTCCCCCTCTAGCAGGTAGCCCTGCCCGAGTTGGAACCACAATTCAGCGTTGTTCGGATCTTCACGCAACTGGTCTTGAATCTCTTTCATGATGTCACGAGCAGTCATCATTCGTGACATTTCCGCTTGTATTGGTTTAGGCGGAGTTTGATGCAGCAATAAGAAACTTGCACTGGTTATGACAAGCACTAACAGACAAAAGCCGAACCATTGGGTAGGTTTCACTTTTGATGCACTCAGTGATAAGAGGACGATGAACAAGCCCATCAAAGAGATGGCAACGAAAAACCAAACAGACATAACACGTCCTGTAAACAAAGATAACGTCAGTGTACGCATTTCTTACTTTAAATGCGTTGATACAGATACAAAAAAGCCGAGCAACTAAGGCTCGGCTTTTCATATCAGGATAACGATGTAAGATTACTCTTCGTTACCTTCCTCTGCATCATCAGCAGCTGGAGCTTCTGAAGCGTCTTGCTGCGTATTTTCGTCTGTTGACTCTAACTCTTCTGCATCTTCATCAGTAGGCAGCTCTTCATCATCAACTTCTTCAATACGTTGCAAACCAACAACTGATTCATCTTCCGCAGTACGGATAAGCGTTACACCTTGTGTGTTACGACCAACCTGGCTAACTTCACCCACACGAGTACGTACTAACGTGCCAGCGTCGGTGATCATCATCATTTCATCACCTTCAACAACCTGGATAGCACCAACTACCGGGCCATTTCGCTCAGAAACTTTGATAGAAACTACACCTTGAGTGCCACGACCTTTTGTCGGGTACTCGCTAAGTGCTGTACGTTTACCATAACCGTTTTCTGTAACCGTTAGGATGTCGCCTTCGTGCGAAGGAACAATAAGTGATACAACTTGGTCATTTTCAGCCAGTTTCATACCACGAACACCAGAGGCGGTACGACCCATAGGACGAACACCTTTAAACTTGATCTCTGGCTGACCATTCTCATCAAGAACTGGTTTACCATTTTCATCAAGTACTGGAATCTCTTCTGCTTCTTTAAAGCGAACCACTTTACCCGCTTTAGAGAACAGCATGATTTCGTTTTCGCCGTTAGTGATATCCACACCGATTAACGAATCGTCTTCACGTAGGTTCACAGCGATTAGGCCGTTTGAACGTACGTTTGCAAACTGGTTCAACGGCGTTTTCTTAACCGTACCGTCACCTGTTGCCATGAAGATGAATTTGTCTTCAGAGAATTCATCAACACGCAGAATTGCGGTAATGCGCTCACCTTCTTCGAGTGGAAGGATGTTCACAATTGGCTTACCACGCGCAGTACGGCTCGCTAGAGGCAATTGGTAAACTTTCAGGCGGTATGTCTTACCACGAGTAGAGAAACACAAGATGTTATCGTGGGTATTCGCCACTAGAAGACGCTCGATATGGTCTTCATCTTTCATCTTAGTCGCACTCTTACCTTTACCACCACGGCGCTGTGACTCGTAGTCGCTCAGTACTTGGTACTTAACGTAACCACCGTGAGATAGAGTAACCACAACGTCTTCACGTGCGATCAGCTCTTCCATGTCAATATCATGGCTCGCAGCTGTGATTTCTGTACGACGAGCGTCACCAAAGCCGTCACGAACAGCTTCAAGTTCTTCACGGATCACTTCCATCAAACGCTCAGTGCTCGCAAGGATATGCATGAGTTCAGCGATTTCTTCTAGAAGTGTTTTGTATTCGCCAAGAATCTTCTCGTGTTCTAGACCTGTTAGTTTATGTAAACGTAGATCTAGGATAGCTTGTGCTTGTTGCTCAGTCAGGAAGTACTGACCATCACGAATACCATATTCAGGCTCTAGCCATTCAGGGCGCGCAGCATCTGTACCAGCACGCTCTAGCATTGCTGAAACGTTGCCTAAATCCCAACCACGAGCGATAAGACCCGCTTTTGCTTCAGCCGGTGTAGGTGCCTTACGGATAAGCTCAATGATTTCATCAATGTTAGCAAGCGCTAGAGCTAAACCTTCAAGGATATGAGCACGTTCACGCGCTTTACGCAGTTCGAAGATAGTACGACGTGTCACAACTTCACGACGGTGATCAACGAAGCACTTCAGCATATCTTTTAGGTTGAATAGCTGTGGCTGGCCATTGTTTAGGGCCACCATGTTGATACCGAAAGTGGTTTGCAGCTGAGTCTGAGCGTAAAGGTTGTTTAGAACTACTTCGCCCACAGCATCGCGCTTACACTCAATAACAATGCGCATACCGTCTTTATCTGACTCGTCGCGCAGTGCACTGATGCCTTCTACTTTCTTATCTTTAACTAGCTCAGCGATCTTTTCGATCAAGCGAGCTTTGTTCACCTGGTAAGGAATTTCAGTGACGATAATGGTCTCTTTACCATTCTTCTCCACTTCGATGTCCGCTTTCGAACGCATGTAGATTTTGCCACGACCTGTTTTGTACGCGTCTACAATGCCTTTACGACCGCTGATAAGCGCCGCTGTTGGGAAATCAGGACCAGGAATGTAATCCATTAGTTCATCAATAGTGATTTCTTCATTATTGATGTATGCAAGACAGCCATCAATCACTTCGCCAAGGTTATGAGGCGGGATGTTGGTTGCCATACCTACTGCGATACCAGAAGCACCGTTAACCAATAGGTTTGGAATTTTAGTTGGAAGAACCGCTGGGATCTGCTCAGTACCGTCGTAGTTTGGTACGTAGTCTACGGTTTCTTTGTCTAGGTCAGCCAATAGTTCATGGGCAATTTTTGCCATTCGAACTTCGGTGTAACGCATTGCCGCAGCAGAGTCGCCATCGATCGAGCCAAAGTTACCTTGACCATCGACCAGCATGTAACGAAGCGAGAACGGCTGAGCCATACGTACGATTGTGTCGTACACAGCACTATCACCATGTGGGTGATATTTACCGATTACGTCGCCGACAACACGGGCTGATTTTTTATATGGTTTGTTCCAATCGTTGCCTAGTACGTTCATCGCGAATAAAACGCGGCGGTGTACTGGTTTTAGGCCATCACGCACATCTGGAAGAGCACGACCCACGATGACTGACATCGCATAGTCTAGGTATGAACCTCTAAGCTCATCTTCAATGTTTACGGGCGTGATCTCTTTAGCTAAATCGCTCATAGAGCCATTATCCCTCTATTATCTGATCGTAATTACGATACGTGTAAGGTGCAAAAATATAACACACAATTCATCACTTCGGCATCACTTTCCCTCTCCTTTTATCAGGTTGTGAACTTGGTTATGAATCAAATGTCGAGAATTTGCACACTCATCCCATATCTTTCTGATTAGTGGTTATATTTCGGTCAATATTGAGCAAAATCGGACCCTTTACGCGGAAAAGCGAGGTAAATTCCTTTAACCACACAACGCGAAAATGCAGGTTTTAGAGTTATTATCACTGGCACCAGTTCAAGGATGAAGCAAAAACAATAGTTAGCGCTTTACAAATTACAGGCACCTGTCTCGATTGCCGCGCCAGTGAACTCTGTCATTGTCCCTTAACTAAGAACATCGAGGTTGTTTGGGTGTAAAACGTTGGAGTATACTGGCGCCCTCTAAAGGACTCAGATTGAATGCAATAAAACCAATTATGACTAAAGCACAAAACGTCGACCCAAGTGAAATTAAGAAATTCGAGGACATGGCTTCTCGATGGTGGGATTTAGAAGGCGAGTTTAAGCCGCTTCATCAAATTAACCCACTTCGTTTGAACTATGTACTTGAAAAAGCAAATGGCTTGTTTGGCAAGCGAACACTTGATGTCGGCTGTGGTGGTGGCATTCTTGCTGAAAGCATGGCAAAAGAAGGCGCTATTGTGACGGGGCTTGATATGGGTAAAGAACCATTAGAAGTCGCGCGACTACATGCATTAGAAACAGGCACTCAACTGACCTACATTCAGAGCACAATAGAAGACCACGCTATAGAAAACGCAGGAACTTACGATGTCGTGACTTGTATGGAGATGCTTGAACACGTTCCAGATCCTCTCTCCGTTATCCGCTCTTGTGCTGCGCTAGTCAAACCCGGTGGTCACGTGTTTTTCTCAACTTTGAACCGAAACATTAAGTCGTATTTATTTGCTATTGTCGGTGCTGAGAAGCTTCTTAAGATTGTTCCTGAAGGCACTCATGAGCACGATAAGTTTATCAAGCCAGCCGAAATGATGAAGATGATAGACCAAACTGACCTGACGGAAATGGGCATTACTGGGCTTCATTACAACCCTCTAAATGACAGCTACAAACTCGGTCGTAATGTAGATGTAAACTACATCGTTCATACTAAAAAATACTGAACGCTATTAAGTTAAAAAATGAGTTTTGTGATTGACATTTTTTAAAGAAAATGAATCGGAAGCGGTAGCACAAAGTTGCCGCTTTTTTTGTCTTTTTATGGCTAAAATTCGTGCTCTAGATTCCATTTTGACCAAGCCATTTTTCGCAGATAAAAACGGCCAAAGATCAAGGAAAATATTTTTGCATGCGGTTATTTCTAAACCGATCTCGAAACCGTACTTTTAACCATTCAAGTCAGCCCTTTTCTCATCGGTTAGTGTTCACTTACTGATTTTTTTCATTTTGTCAGTTATCCACAAGTCATCCCCGATCTGTACCTTGATAAATCAGTGTAATAGCACTATCTTGTAACCCGCAAACAAATGAACCCCTATATGTTGTGTTTAAGCGACAATATATAGATAGACTTTGATCACAAAGCCGCCGCAAGCTTTACTCATATTGCACATAAACAAACAAAAATACGGCTTTTATCAGTTTTCTTAGGGAAATAAAGCAGAATGAACCAACAACTTACCGTCACCAAGCGTGATGGCCGTAAAGAAAGTATCGATCTGGATAAAATCCACCGCGTTATCACTTGGGCTGCAGAAGGTCTAGATAATGTTTCGGTTTCTCAAGTAGAACTTCGCGCTCACATCCAGTTTTACGACGGCATCACAACGACAGATATTCACGAGACAATCATCAAGTCTGCGGCAGACCTGATCTCTGAAGAGACTCCGGATTACCAATACCTAGCTGCTCGCCTAGCGGTATTCCATCTGCGTAAAAAAGCGTATGGCCAATACGAGCCACCAACGCTTTATGATCACGTGTCTCGCCTCGTCGATATGGGTAAGTACGATCAACATATTCTAGAAGACTACACAAAAGCAGAACTCGACGAACTTGATGCGTACCTCGACCATAAACGCGACCTAAACTTCTCATACGCGGCAGTTAAGCAGCTAGAGGGTAAGTACTTCGTACAGAACCGTGTTACGGGCCAAATTTACGAAAGTGCTCAGTTCTTATACATCCTTGTAGCAGCGTGCTTATTTGCGAAATATCCAAAAGCGACACGTCTTGATTACATCAAACGTTTCTACGATGCGACATCGACATTTAAGATTTCTCTACCTACGCCAATTATGTCTGGCGTGCGTACCCCTACTCGCCAGTTCAGCTCATGTGTTCTGATCGAGTGTGGAGACAGTCTTGATTCTATTAACGCAACAGCAAGCTCAATTGTTCGTTATGTATCTCAGCGCGCTGGTATTGGTATCAACGCAGGTCGTATCCGTGCATTAGGCTCAGAGATTCGCGGTGGTGAAGCATTCCACACTGGTTGTATTCCGTTCTACAAGTACTTCCAAACAGCAGTAAAATGTTGTTCACAAGGTGGTGTACGTGGTGGCGCAGCTACTGTTTTCTACCCAATGTGGCACGGTGAAGCACGCTCACTAATGGTACTTAAGAACAACCGTGGTGTTGAAGAAAACCGTGTTCGTCACATGGACTACGGTGTTCAGTTAAACAAACTGATGTACCAACGTTTAGTTGAAGGCGGCAATATTACGCTATTCTCACCATCTGATGTACCTGGTCTGTACGACGCATTCTTCGAAAACCAAGAAGAGTTTGAGCGTCTATACGTGAAGTACGAGAACGATCCTTCAATCAAGAAAGAAACGGTTAAAGCGATTGAAATGTTCACTCTGCTAATGCAAGAGCGTGCATCAACGGGTCGTATCTACATCCAGAACGTGGACCACTGTAATACTCACAGCCCATTTGATTCTGAAGTCGCTCCAGTTCGTCAGTCGAACCTATGTTTAGAAATCGCACTGCCAACGAAACCATTAACTAACGTTGAAGATGACTCAGGCGAGATCGCACTGTGTACGCTTTCTGCATTCAACTTAGGTGCTATCAAGTCTCTAGATGATTTCGAAGAGCTATCCGATCTTGTTGTTCGTGCGTTAGATGCACTGCTTGATTACCAAGATTACCCTCTACCAGCGGCATACAAATCGACTATGAACCGTCGTACGCTAGGTGTTGGTGTGATTAACTTTGCTTACTACTTAGCGAAGAATGGCGTGAAATACTCTGACGGTAGCGCGAACGGCCTAACTCACCGTACGTTCGAAGCAATGCAGTACTACCTATTGAAAGCATCTGTAGCACTGGCGAAAGAACAAGGTAAGTGTCCTTCATTCGACGAGACGAACTACGCGAAAGGCTTACTGCCGATTGATACGTATAAGAAAGATATCGACCTAATTTGTGACGAAGCGCTGCATTACGACTGGGACAGCCTACGTAAAGAAATTATGGAGCACGGCCTACGTAACTCAACACTGACTGCGCTAATGCCTTCTGAGACTTCTTCTCAGATTTCAAACGCAACTAACGGTATTGAGCCACCACGTGGTTACGTTTCAGTAAAAGCTTCGAAAGACGGTATCCTGAAGCAAGTTGTACCAGAGTTCACAGAACTTAAAGACAGCTATGAACTGCTTTGGAATATCGGTTCGAACGACGGTTATCTACACCTTGTGGGTATTATGCAGAAGTTTGTTGACCAAGCTATCTCTGCTAATACTAACTACGACCCGTCACGTTACGAGACTGGCAAGGTTCCAATGAAGAAACTACTTCAAGACCTGCTAACAGCGTATAAGTTTGGTGTGAAAACGCTTTACTACCACAACACTCGTGATGGCGCGAAAGATGAACAGAAAGACGCTGTTCAACCACAAGATGACGATTGTGCTGGCGGCGGTTGTAAGATTTAATCTTCCCGTACCTAGCGAACCCGTAAAGACAGACTATCGATAACCTCCCCCTTACGGGGAGGTTTAAAAGGAATTGAGGCATTATGGCTTACAGTACTTTTAACCAAAAAAAGAATGACCAATTGAAGGAACCAATGTTCCTAGGTCAATCAGTAAACGTTGCACGTTACGACCAACAAAAGTTTGAGATTTTCGAAAAACTTATCGAGAAACAACTTTCTTTCTTCTGGCGTCCAGAAGAAGT
This sequence comes from Vibrio sp. Vb1980, assembly GCF_033338615.1. Lineage (NCBI taxonomy): Bacteria > Pseudomonadati > Pseudomonadota > Gammaproteobacteria > Vibrionales > Vibrionaceae > Vibrio > Vibrio sp. Vb1980. The sequence goes on along the minus strand of NZ_JAWOSZ010000009.1, from coordinate 102,440 downwards.
AGACGTATCTAGCGACCGTATCGATTACAACAAACTGCCAGATCACGAGAAGCACATCTTCATCTCTAACTTGAAGTACCAAACGCTTCTTGACTCTATTCAAGGTCGTAGCCCTAACGTGGCACTGCTGCCGCTTGTGTCTCTGCCAGAACTAGAGACTTGGATTGAGACTTGGTCTTTCTCTGAAACGATTCACTCTCGTTCTTACACACACATTATTCGTAACATCGTGAACGACCCTGCTGTGGTGTTTGATGATATTGTTGAGAACGAGCACATTCTGAAGCGTGCAAAAGACATCGCGCACTACTACGACGATTTGATTCAAGCGACGAATGATTACCATCGCTACGGTGAAGGTGAGCATGTCCTTAACGGTGAAACGGTTAAGGTTAGTCTGTACGATCTCAAGAAGAAGCTGTACATCTGTCTGATGTCTGTTAACGCATTAGAAGCTATTCGTTTTTACGTAAGTTTCGCATGTTCTTTCGCTTTCGCAGAACGCGAACTAATGGAAGGTAACGCGAAAATCATCAAGCTGATCGCTCGTGACGAAGCACTTCACTTAAACGGCACGCAGCACATGATCAACCTGCTACGTAACGGTCAAGATGACTTCACTTTCATGCAAATCGCAGAAGAGGCAAAACAGGACTGTTTTGACCTATTCAAAGAAGCGGCTGAGCAAGAAAAAGAGTGGGCAGAGTATCTATTCAAAGATGGCTCTATGATCGGTCTAAACAAAGACATCCTAAGCCAATACGTTGAATACATCACAAATATTCGTATGCAAGCGGTAGGTCTACCAGCAGCGTATCCAGAAGCAACAACCAACCCAATTCCATGGATTAACGCTTGGTTGTCTTCAGATAACGTTCAAGTTGCGCCTCAAGAAGCAGAAATCTCTTCTTACCTTGTGGGTCAAATTGACAATGAAGTTCGCGCAGATGACTTCGAAGGATTCGAGCTGTAATGGCAACACTCAAAATCAACAAACTGATCAGCATTGAATCCAACCCTTCCAATACGATTTTGGAAACAATGGAGCAAGCTGGCCTATTACCAGAATACAACTGCCGTGATGGGCACTGCGGCGCCTGTCGCTGCAAATTGGAGTCTGGTGAAGTGGAGTATGTTGGTTTTGCCATGGCTTACACACAAAGTGATGAAATATTACCTTGTATCTGTAAAGCAAAATCAGATTTGTCACTTAGCGGCGTTAACTACGCGATGAAAGAAAAGCAGCGCGCATAACGTTGACTCGACGGTATAAAATGCAAAAGCCAAGGTAATCACCTTGGCTTTTTTGTCTCTGTGTTTTGTCTCTCAGACTACTGTATAGAGCTTTGGTTATAAAGCACTGCTCGGGAGGTGCATCTCTTTAACTTTCTCTAAAAATGCATAATGCGCAAACATCGGTTTACGTTCTAGGTAGCGACGCAACAAGTCTAGTGCTGCCGTGCTGATCACTTTAACTTGATCATTGCGCTGATACTTTTTCGAGAGTTTATATAATGCTCCCCACTCGCCTGACGGTGTCGATAAAGCGACGGAAAAAACACCCTCTTCAATATGGCCAGTAACGAGTGATAAATCCGTCCCACACTTCTCTCGCGTAGCGCCAGCCAGAGCAAACGTCTCTGCTAATGGATCTCCGCTGTTGGCCATCGCTTGAGTCAGGCTCGGTAGTATCCAACCATGCCCTAGTTGCTTTTCAGCGTTTTCATCACCGTTTAGCCAGTACGTTAAGTATCCTCCGCTACTTTTTTCGGAGGTCGACACTGTTAGTCCTTTATCGACCAACAACTGGCCGACATTTTCAACCATAGGTAAGTCAATACTAACGGTATTACTCTCAAGGTGTTTATTAATTATCTGTACGAGTTTCAAACGCTGTTCAATCTGATCTGAAGGACCAAAAAGTTTCACTTCAATAAAAGGCAAGTAAGAGCGATACCCTAGCTCATAGCCTTGAGGAAGTTTTAGCTGATCTAGCTTATCTGAAATACCGGATTCAGACAGACCAAACGTGTAGATTCGACTACAACATGAACCTTGAACATCGGGAAACACTCTTCTCAGATCGGGAAGAATTTGCGTCTCTGCCATGAGCTTAAATTCACTTGGTACACCCGGTGTGAAATAAAAAATGGCATCATTAATCAGCATTTTGAAACCGCAAGCAGTGCCTATCGGGTTGTCCAATATCTCTGCCGTTTCTGGCAGCATTGCTTGCTTTAAATTACTGTCCGGCATAGGGATGCCACGTCGAGCATACAAACTTTCTAGATGCTGCAACCACTCTTTGAATAGCACCAGTTTACAATCGGCGGCTCTCGCGGCGGCGGCAGCACTCATGTCATCCGTTGTAGGGCCTAAACCACCATTAACAATAACCACATCGTTGTTAAAGCTGAGCATTAAAAACTCTTCAACCAAACTCGATAGGCTATCACCAACCGTTGAGCGCTTTGTTAAGCCAAATCCATGTTGATAAAACAGGCTAGACAACCATGCCGCATTAGTATCAACAATATCACCGTGGAGGACTTCCTCACCAGTACTAAGCATTGCTATTTTCACAACTGACTCCTGAACGTAAGCACAATCCTATTTTCGTTATAGCGCTTATTTTTCTTTTTATTTGGACAAATCTCGCCGAGGTTTGTTGGGACTAAATAAGGGTCAAGTGTTTAAATGATTGATGTTTTGAGGGATAATTACGAGCCCGAACATACACCATTAACTCGGAGACCTTTGTGTCAAAATCATCCATGTTCAAGACGACTCTAACAGGCCTTTGCTTGGCTTCGTCAGCGCTTGCGCACGCAAGTCACTATGACCTAAGCCGTCATACAGAGTTTTCTTACACACCTGATTGCTTGTCAGGTTACTGCGAAACGACGACTCTGTACACCTTCGAGGCTCAAAATCGCGGTGTTATGTATGAACAGAATAATGATGATTCGCTAAACCTTGACGCAGGGCTTCAGCCTAAACATCTCATCATCCCTCAAGATAAAGACTGGGATTATCTGATGGGTCAAACCTACACTATTCTAGGTCTCAGTATCGCGACCGTAGGCATGATGACTTTTCTTCCAGAAAGTATCACCAAATGGGACGAAGAAGACCGAGACATGAGTAAGTTGGGGCAAAAGTGGAAAGATAATGTCTCTGACGGCCCCGTTTGGGATCGCGATGAACATGTCCTCAACTACATCATGCACCCATATTTTGGCGGCGTTTACTACACGGCAGCACGTCACGCTGGCTATAATGAATTTCAGTCGTTTTTGTACTCCGCAACTATGTCGACGTTCTTTTGGGAGTATGGCGTGGAGGCGTTCGCAGAAGTACCATCTTGGCAGGATATTTTTATCACACCATTCTTTGGTGCTGTTGTTGGTGAAATGATGTTAACGGCTGAGCAAGACATTATTGCAAACGGCGGCGAAGTTATGGGCTCTGAAACCGCAGGTGATGTTTCGCTCTTCTTCTTAAACCCTGTTGGACATATTCATTATTGGGTAACTGATGCATGGGGCGGTAGTGCAGAACTACAATTCAATTCATCACCTTGGTTTGGAAACCAAGATGTTGCAAAATTCGCCATGGACGCAGGCGCAAACTACGACAGTCAATTTTTTGGTGTCGAGTTAAAAGTAACCTTCTAATCCTAAGTTGATACTCGGTAAAAAGCAGCCTTACGATGGCTGCTTTTTTGTGCTCTGAACATTGTTTTAATTATTTCCATCACGAATTAGTGTTAAAAATTGACTTTCATCAAACATTACCTGCCCTTAGCACCTACACTAAATAAAAGGATTTATTCCAATAACTTAAGTAGCACGTTTATTCGTACTGCGTCCAAACCTTGATTCTAGGAGGGGACATTATGAACACCGTATTTATTGTTAATTTTGTCGGACAAGCGTCACCCGCCACGATTAAAGAGCTCGCTGCAATCACACACGAAAACGGCGGGAAATGGCTGATCAGCAAAGTAAACTTTATCGAAGACCAAGTTGCAGGTGTCATCAAAGTGGAGCTTCCAAGAGAAAATGCCGACATCGTTAAACAGGCGTTCTCTTCTTGTCAGACTCTTGTTGTTAGGTTCGTCGACTCTGAGCCTCACTCATATCGTGAAGACACTATCTTCCAACTTCGTTTAGATGCCAACGATAGAGCGGGTATTGTGAATGAAATTACCCACGTTCTTGATAATCAAGGTATCTCAATTTTAGATATGGATTGTCAGCGTGTATTCATTGCAGGAGGCGGAGGGGTAAGCTCTAGTTTATTCAGCGCTAAAATGGCGATAAAACTACCTAGCGAGCTAGAAATTGAAGACATAGCCAATGAGTTAGAATCTCTGAGTGAAGACACTCGTGTAATTGTAGAAAGCTAACTGCATACCTTTAACGCTTCCCCAATAAAAAGAGCAGCAATTCAGCTGCTCTTTGTCGTTCTAATACTCAATACGTTTTATTTCACTGACCACTGAGACAGTGAACGTTTGAAATCAGAGTAGTCAAATTCATTCAGTTTTTGAATGTCACCATTCGAGCGTTCACAGTAGACCGACGGCATACGTAGACCGTTAAACCAGTTCAGTTTCACCATGGTGTAACCGGCACTATCTAGAATATGCAGACGCTGTCCTATCTCTAGAGGCTGTTCGAAGTTCGCCACGCAGAACTGGTCACCAGCCAAACAAGAGCACGAGCCGATCACATACTCATGTTCACCATTTTCAGATGCTTCAAGAATTGACGCTGGCTCATTGTAGATCAACGTATCTAAGCGGTGAGCTTCTGTGGCCGAATCGACAATCGCCGTCTTCTTTACGTTCTCTACAATATCAACCACTGTTACAACGAGATCAGTGGTCTTAGTAATTATCGCTTCACCCGGCTCTAAATACATTTGTACGCCGTGTTTCTCTGAGAACGCTTTAAGTGCTAACCCCAACTTCTCGATATCGTACCCCGGCCATGTGAAGAACACGCCGCCACCCATGCTTACCCAGTCCAGCTTATCTAGGTACTCGCCAAACTGAGCTGAAATAGCATCGAGTAAGCCGATAAACGCATCCACGTCTTTGTTCTCACAGTTCATGTGGAACATTACGCCATCAATACCATCAAAAATTTCCGGTTTGATGTGATCAGCCTGAACACCAAGACGAGAGAATTGACGCGCTGGGTTTGCTAAGTCTTGCCCTGCATAGCTCACACCTGGGTTTAGGCGCAAGCCAATCGATGCTTTGCCTTCGACAATATGACGATAAGCCGCTAGCTGTGACTGAGAGTTAAAGATCATCTTGTCACAGATGTCCGCCACATCGCGAACGTCATCTTCGCTGTAACCCACACTGTATGCGTGTGTCTCACCACCGAACGTTTCGTAGCCAAGCTTCACTTCAAACGGGCCAGAACTTGTTGTTCCGTCTAGGTAAGGCTTGATGATGTCGAATACACCCCATGTTGAGAAGCACTTCAGTGCTAATACAAGCTTCACACCAGAGATGTCTTTTAGCTGTTTTGCTTTCTCTAGGTTCTCAATCAGCTTGTCTTCATTGATCATGAAGTATGGCGTTTTTAGTTCGTTTTGTTGCATTTTGATACCTTACGTCCCTTCGCCTTAGCAAAGGCACTATAAAATCGAACAAAGCCGACGCAAGTGCATCGGCTTAAACTTACAAATAAGAGTCGCTAAATTCTTACTTCAATTTATGGATAACAGGTTGTCCTGGCTCCAGTTCTTGAACATGCCAATCTAGACCAATAGATGGCATGGTTTCTAGGAATGGGTCTGGATCTAGTTGTTCCATGTTGAACACGCCTTTGTCTGCCCACTTGCCACGGAAGAACTGCAAAGCCGCAGTGATCGCTGGTACGCCAGTGGTGTATGAGATAGCTTGGTGTTCAACATCTTCGTATGCGACTTCGTGATCAGCGTTGTTGTAAATAAATACACTGCGCTCTTTACCATCTTTCTTACCTTGAACCCAAGTACCGATACACGTTAGGCCAGTGTAGCCTGGTGCGAGTGATGTTGGATCTGGTAGTAGTGCTTTTAGCACGTGCAAAGGTTGAACAACCGTACCGTCGTGAAGCGTTAGTGGATCTGGGCTGAGTAGACCGATGTCGCGCATCACATTGAAGTAGTTTAGGTAACGGTCACCAAAGCCCATCCAGAATTCGATGCGTTTCGCCGGGATGAACTCTTGCATAGATCGAACTTCGTCGTGCGCCATTGAGTACACTTTGTGTGAACCACAATTCGGGAATTCAAACTCAAGCATACGTGAGTGACAAGGTACTTGTTTCCACTCGCCATTTTCCCAGTAGAACGAATCGCCTTGAATCTCAAGCATGTTCGTTTCTGGATCAAAGTTAGTTGCGAACTTCTTACCGTGGTCGCCTGCGTTTACATCCATTACGTCGATAGTATCGATTTCATCGAACAGATGTTTCACTGCGTATGCGGCAAACACCGATACTACGCCCGGATCGAAACCAGCACCAAGAATACCTGTAATGCCCGCTTCTTCAAACTTCTCACGGTAACCCCACTGCCAATCGTAAGCTTGAGGTACTTGTTGGCCTTCAGAGCACAAATCAACCGCAACAGATGTATCAAGGTATGACACTTTAGCTTGGTAACATGCTTCCATAATAGACATGTTCACCCAAGGAGGACCTGCGTTGATCACTAAGTCAGGTTGTACTTCTTTAATTAAAGCAACTAAAGAATCTACGTCGTCCGCGTTTACCGCTCGCGCTTCTAATTTCTTAGTTGAATCTTTCAGATTGTTTTTCTTCTGAATCGATTCGATGATTTTCTCACACTTACCTACGGTACGTGATGCGATTGTGATATCACCCAGAACGTCGTTGTTTTGTGCTGCTTTATGTGCAACTACCCAGCCAACGCCGCCTGCACCAATCTGTAGAATTGCCATAGTTTTCCGTTACCTTTGTTAAACTAGCTCTGCCGCTAGCGTATTGATTTTTGAGAGCAAAGATTCAAAGTCCGCCGTCGTCAGACACGGGTTCAAAATCGTAAATTTCAATGCAGTTTTATCGTCGACAATGGTTTCACCCAATACCGCAATACCGCGTGTTAACGCTTCTAAGCGCAACGTTTTGTTCAGTTCATCAAGATCCGCTGATTCATGTGTCGCTCGGAACAGAACCGTAGATAGTGATGGTTCAGCCAACAACTCAAAGTGTTTGTTATCTCGAATCATGTCTGCCACTTCAAGCGTCTGTTCAAGCAAATGATCATACATATCGCCTAGTGCTTTTGGCCCTACGCTTTGCATCGTCATAAACACTTTGAGCGCATCAAAACGCTTAGTTGTCGCAATAGACTTATCCACCAAGTTCGGTAGTTCGTCGTGTTCGCGGTTCAAGTAGTCTGCATGGTGAAGCAGGAATTTAAAGTTAGACTTGTCGTTTACCAATAGCGCACCACAACTGATGGTTTGGTAAAACAGCTTATGGAAGTCTACGCTGATGGAATGTGCACGCTCACAACCTTTCAGACGTGTTTTTTGGCTACTTAGAATCAGAGCTCCACCGTATGCACCGTCGACGTGCATCCACATGTCATGTTTCGCTGCCATATCGGCGATAAAGTCTAAGTCATCAATAGCACCGTGATCCGTTGTACCCGCTGTGCCAACAATGGCAAATGGGATTAAACCTTCTGCTTTGGCCTGATTGAGAACTTCGTCTAACTTAGTGACATCCATCGTTCCATCGGCATTAGCATCGACAGTCATGACCGCTTTTTCACCCAATCCCATCCAAGACGCTGATTTTTGAACCGTGAAGTGGGATTTTTTCGAACATACAATACGTAGCTTGTCTGCGTATTCAGGAAGGCCAAGCTTTTGAATTGAGTGTGCACTGAGTTTGTCAGCAATCCAATCTCGCGCAAGCATCAAACCCATTTGGTTACTTTGCGTGCCGCCGCTCGTGAAGATACCGTCCGCTTTTGCACCTAACTCATATTTATCGCATAACCAGTTCACAACTTTCTGTTCAACATAAGTCGCTGATGAAGCTTGATCCCATGAGTCCATAGACTGGTTCAAAGCCGCAATCATTGCCTCTGCCGCGATCGCTGGCATCAACGGTGGAGTATGTAGGTGAGCAATACAATCTGGATGTTGAGTAAAAATTGCGTTTTTCGCGACCAGCTCAGCAGCATCGTCGATAACGGATTTAAGAGGCGCATTTCCATTATCAAGATCAACGTCGTGAATCGCTGCTTCCAATGCTTTTGGATCCATACCTGAATACGGTGCAGTCACTTGTTCAAACACTGACTTCATTGCCGTAGTAGTGTGATTCATCACCGAAGCAAATTCATTGCTGCCCATCTCTCCAGTGTGGATGAAATGCTTCTTCCATTCATCTTGTGGCTGAGTTTCGATGTGACTACCGCCAGCGGCTAAAATCGCGTCTTCAAATACACGTAAAGCAAAGTCGATTTGCTCAAACGAGATGATAAGAGGAGGAAGGAAACGAATTACTGCGCCTTCGCGTCCACCTTTCTCAACGATCAAGCCACGCTCGAGTGCTGCGCGTTGAATAGAAAGTGTGAGTTCACTATCCGCTTGAGGTTCACCAAATTTATTGAGCTCACCGTCTGGATTTTTAATCTCCACGCCTAGCATCAAACCTTTGCCACGAACCTCTGCAATACAGTTCACACGCTTTTGAATACTTTCAAGGCCGTAGCGCAAGTACTGACCCGCAATATTGGCATGCTCAACAAGATTATCACGCTGGATAATTTCTAATGCTTTCGCACCAGAGACCATAGCTAGCTGGTTACCACGAAATGTACCTGTGTGCTCGCCCGGCTTCCATGTATCATGTTGCTTGTTGATAACCAATAGCGACATTGGTAAGCCACCACCAATTGCTTTTGATAAACACAGAATATCTGGAACAATGCCCGACTCTTCGAACGCGAAATTGTAGCCAGTTTTACCAACACCACACTGGATCTCATCGAAGATCAGTAAGATACCGTGTTCATCACAAATACGACGTAACTCTCGTAGCCAGAATGCTGGCGCAGGAACAACACCACCCTCACCTTGCACTGGCTCCACGATAATCGCGGCAGGCTTCATAATGCCTGACTCATCATCGTTTAAAAGACGATCGATATAGCGAATACTTGCTTTTGCACCTTCATCACCGCCAAGCCCAAAAGGACAACGCAGGTTGTATGGGAAAGGCATAAAGTGCACATCCGACATCAAACCAGTTCGACGAGCTTTGGTGCCTAAGTTACCCATCATCCCCATCGTACCATTAGTCATACCATGGTATGCGCCACGGAAGGCAAACATAGTGTTGCGACCGGTAGTCTGTTTCGCGAGCTTGATAGCAGCTTCAACCGCATCAGCTCCAGACGGGCCACAAAATTGGATAACGCTGTTCTCGCTTAACTCTTGAGGAAGAAAAGACTTAACAGATTGAATAAACGTCGTTTTTGCTGATGTTGCAATATCTAGCGTCTGATATGGCAGTCCTGAATCTAATTGCTCTTTCAGAGCTTGGTTTATTTCAGGATGGTTATACCCCAAAGCTAGAGTGCCTGCCCCCGCAAGGCAGTCTAGAAAGATCTGTCCACGCGTATCTTCAACCAAGCACCCAAAGGCTTGTTTAATTGCGATCGGCAAACGACGTGGATAAGAACGTACTTCAGATTCATGCTCAGCCTGATCAATCAATACTTGATCTGGCGTTAAGTCATACGTTCCCTCAACGATAGGAACCTGAGACGAAAAAATGTTTGCGATATTGCTATCGACTTCAAAGGCAGTGCTCATACTACATAATCCCTTGAATTATAATAATTCTGTATCCTGTATTAATAATCATTAGAATGAAATTACAGGAGGTGTGAATACCCCTCCGCATTTGTCAGTGCATAAATGACAAATACAGATCATCCGCCACGATACTCGCGACTTTATATGTAAAAGGGATTAATCAAGGTTCTGTAATGCACCCGTTTTGTAAAACAGGACATTTCGGCAGTATGAAGCTGATTAGTGTGTGTTTATTCAAAGGTTTCAATGTTGGGTTTCCCATTAATATGCCGCGTTTACAGCATTAGTATCCCGTCTATCGACAAAAGGCTTTGCCGATACCTACCCTACGCAGTGTCACAATCAGCTTGAATGGTCACTACGCGTATCCCCCAGAGATCAAACGTTGTTAATTACGCTCCGAGATTGCGCGCGAATTTATCACAAAATAAAATCTTCTGGCAACGATTTTTCATATTAGTAACAGTGATGTAAATCACAACAAAACATACCCCATTGCAACTCACATGTTCATATTCATGAGCTATGCTTTTCTGCTTCTCTCAAATAGCTGTTATTTAAACAAATATTCTTGAGATATCATCACCTCATCTAAACAGAGGTTTAAGGTTGTGCTGCTTAATCGTAAAACATTCCTTTCTATATCCGGAACATTTAAAAAGATAGCATTCTCGTCACAGCTTTGCCTGGAGTAAGAGTGGTTATTCACCACAAGTGATGGTTTAAACATAGACTAGTAGGAATAGCTAAGATGTTTTGCAATGGCAGAATGAACAATCACTTGAGTCAATGAGACAAAGGGTTCGCTACTTAACGAAGTCTGTGACAGAAAAGAAGTTTGAGATTTTCAAAAAATACGAAAAAGGCCTAACATTTTCATGTTAGGCCTTAAATCTGGAGCGACACACGAGGTTCGAACTCGTGACCTCAACCTTGGCAAGGTTGCGCTCTACCAACTGAGCTAGTGTCGCATTTAATATGAGATGGTGCCCCGGGCCGGACTTGAACCGGCACAACGCGAACGTCGAGGGATTTTAAATCCCTTGTGTCTACCAATTCCACCACCAGGGCACACAAATATTCTTTGTGATGCCTTTACAGAAAAGTAAAACACCATCTGATATCGCCAATGCCATATCAATAAAATTTGGAGCGACACACGAGGTTCGAACTCGTGACCTCAACCTTGGCAAGGTTGCGCTCTACCAACTGAGCTAGTGTCGCATTTTTCTCGAAAGCCATTCGCTCTCAAAAGAATAATGGAGGCGCCTCCCGGAGTCGAACCGAGGTCCACGGATTTGCAATCCGCTGCATAGCCACTCTGCCAAGGCGCCTCATTTGTGAATAAAGCTAAGCTTTCTCACAACCCTTTTGAGCCGTGCTCTCTTGGGTACGGGATGCATTCTACGGATTCGAGCGATCGAGTCAACACTATTTTTATTTTTTTAAATCGTTTGACTAGAATTTGTGCGAAAGACGATGGATTGCTTAGTTTTAATACTAAAAATCGCTTAAATACACTTGTTTATCATAAAACTTTGGCTACGCCTTACACTGCTGGCCGTGCGTTGCGTGCATTGAAGTATTAATAATCAGAAGACTCGCCTCTCTAAGACTCTCCAAGGACAAAAACAAGACTTAGATCACAAATAGAACTCTATCGAAGCAAAAGCCCCAGATACAAATTGCAAACATGGCCGTTAGCAAGCATTGAAAAGCGAGAGAAGCCAAAAAATGCTGTAGATTGTCTTAGATACAAAAAAGCAGGCTATTAAGCCTGCTTTCTAACATCAGAATTTAATGGTGCTCTTCATTCAACAGATCGTCTTTCGCAGCAGCCAAATATTGAATCATTGACCAATATGTCAAGAAAGTTGCCACATACAAGGCCGCAAAGCCTAGCCAAACCATCCATTCATCGTAACGCCATATCAACACCCATAAGGCGAACATTTGCGAAACAGTTTTTACTTTGCCAACCCAAGATACCGCAACACTCGCTCGCTTACCGATTTCAGCCATCCATTCTCGCAATGCTGAGATAATGATTTCTCGCGCAATCATCGTTACCGCAGGAATGGTCACCCAAATTGAATGATAATGTTCCGTGATTAGAATCAATGCCGTTGCCACTAGCACTTTATCAGCGACAGGATCAATAAACGCGCCAAAACGAGAAGTTTGGCCAAGTTTACGGGCCAACATGCCGTCAAGCCAGTCAGTAAAACCCGCTACCCAAAACACCATTGCTGCTGCAAACGGTGCCCATGAATAAGGTAGATAAAAGACAACCACAAAAACAGGGATTAGGAACAGTCTAAGAAGAGACAGAATGTTCGGGATATTCAAACGCATTTTATTATTCTCTTACACATTGCGGCTTAATGTTGCGCGATTTTCCTTATTGTTTCAATGCTTGGAAAATAATTTCTGCTAAAGAGTGACTTATTCCCGGTACTTTGGCGATTTCTTCGACACTTGCACGTTTAAGTTCTTGTAACCCACCCATGTACTTGAGTAACGCCTGACGTCGTTTAGGGCCGATTCCCTCAATCCCTTCGAGTGCACTCGTACGTCTGGTTTTACCTCGCTTAGCACGGTGCCCCGCTATAGCATGGTTGTGGCTTTCATCACGAATATGTTGAATAAGATGCAGCGCAGGAGCATCGCTTGGTAAATGAAACTCGTCCCCATCGACTGTAATCAGCGTTTCTAAACCTGGTTTGCGAGTAACGCCTTTTGCAATACCAATCATGATAGGACGCTTTGGCCAATCCCCCCAGTACTGCGAAATGATGTCATGCGCACGATTTAACTGGCCTTTACCACCATCGATAAAGATGATGTCGGGAATTTTCTCTACATCCAATTGCTTCGAATAACGGCGCTCCAACGCTTGTCCCATTGCTGCGTAATCATCACCACCGGTAATCCCAGTAATGTTGTAGCGACGATACTCTTGCTTTACGGGGCCTTCGTTGTTGAACACAACACATGACGCAATCGTGCTTTCCCCCATCGTATGGGAGATATCAAAACATTCCATTCGAGCTATAGACTCCAACTTCAATGTTTCGCGAAGCGCATGAAAACGCTGATTAATCGTCATCTTGTGATTGATTTTGGTGGTAATCGCCGTTAGTGCATTCGTGTTCGAAAGCTTGAGATACCTTGCTCGAGAGCCAGTTGGCGACGTATGAAAATGAACCTTACGGCCTGCCACTTCACTTAACGCTTTCTGTATTGGCGCAATATCTTCTGCCAACTCTTGATTCAAAATAATACGAGAAGGAATTGTACGTGCTTCGTTATGGCTCAAATAGTATTGAGTCAGAAAACTATCGAACACTTCCTGCTGGCTTGTATTTTGTGGGATTTTCGGAAAATGACTACGGCTACCAAGCACTTTGCCTTGACGTATCATCAGGATATGGATACACGCGATACCATTCTCCTGAGCAAACCCAAGTACATCCATATCATCCATGCTGTCTTCTGAGACGTACTGCTGCTCTTGAACACGCCTAATCGCTTGGATTTGATCGCGAAATTTAGCGGCATCTTCAAAGCGCAATTGCTGACTGGCAACTTCCATTTTCTCGATCAGTTGTTTGAGTACTTGCTGATCTTTGCCTTGCAAAAACATGCGCACAAAGCCAACCAACTCTGCATATTCTTCATCAGAAATGATGGTATTAACGCACGGTCCTGCACAACGACCAATTTGGTACATCAAACATGGGCGCGTTCGGTTGGAATAGACAGTGTCTTCACACTGGCGCACAGGAAATATCTTTTGCAGCAAATGCAATGTTTCTCTTACTGCACCAGAATCTGGGTAGGGGCCAAAATATTCACCTTTGCGCTTCTTGGCGCCACGGTGGATAGAAAGCCGTGGGTGCTTATGACCGCTAATAAAGATATAAGGGTAAGACTTATCATCTCGCAGCAACACATTGTATTTCGGCAAATACTGCTTGATGTAGTTATGCTCTAAGATCAGCGCTTCTGTCTCAGTGTGAGTCACCGTGACGTCTATTTTGGCGATATTACTGACAAGCGCGCGAGTTTTCTCACTGTCTACTTTTTTTCGAAAGTAGCTTGAAAGGCGCTTTTTAAGGTCTTTGGCTTTACCTACGTAGATTACAACAGCTTCGGCGTTGTACATTCTGTAAACGCCGGGCTGATGAGTTACTGTCTTGAGAAAGGAAGCCGAATCGAAGGGAGGATTCACGCTAAAGGGTCTCGGTGTCCAGCATTCCGTGGCGAATCGCTAAGTGAGTTAACTCAACGTCACCATTAATGTCCAATTTACTAAAGAGTCGGTAGCGATAGCTGTTGACTGTCTTTGGACTTAAATTAAGTTGCTCAGAAATATCCGTTACCTTTTGGCCTTTGGTGATCATAAGCATGATCTGCAATTCACGTTCGGATAAGTCTTTAAAAGGGTTCTCAGAGGCTGAAGAAAATTGACTCAATGCCATCTGCTGCGCAATCTCTGGTGAGATGTAACGCTGCCCACTATTAACTACACGAATCGCATTCACCATTTCGTCAGGGCCAGCACCTTTGGTTAAATAACCAGACGCACCTGCCTGCATCACCTTGGTTGGAAACGGGTTTTCTGTATGAACGGTAAGTACGATGATTTTCACATCAGGATTCACGCGAAGAATTTTTTTAGTGGCTTCCAAGCCACCAATTCCTGGCATGTTCATGTCCATTAAAACGACGTCAGCATGATTACTGCGACACCATTTTACTGCATCTTCACCGCTGTCAGCTTCTCCTGCTACGTTCATTCCACGGACGTCTTCAATAATACGTCGTATCCCTGTGCGAACCAGCTCGTGATCATCTACAAGGAAAACATTTATCAAACTTGTATCTCCACACTTTGTATTGGTTCTGCACCCACATAACCATTATTTGTTAAATGTGGATATCAGTATGACTGCCTATATACTAACGTAATCGACAAAAAATTGCTTTCTATGAATATGTGCTGAAACGCAAACTTTAGCAAGAACTTATTCATAAACCACTCTATTATTTTAGAGCGTGATGAGCAGAACCGAAATCTAAGAAAAGACAATTAACAACATTAAGTACAATAAATCAAGTAACTAGGTTTCATATTGCCCAGAGAAACACGCTATAACTTAAAATGACACTGTCCCTCTTGCACCAAAGACTAACTTGTAATCACTAATTCCAGCAAAAATTTGAGACGCTTTCTTTACTGGTTATTTTTACAGTTCTTAGTGTTAAACTAACGTTCTTCAAGTTTTCTAAGGTTTCTCACATTTGAATATCCAACAAGGCTTTCTGCTTACTCGACAGGCACGAGACATCAAAGGTCAAACTCAAATCGAGTTGTGGCTTTCGACAGAAGCAGGTCCTACTCAGTTACTTATTAATGGTGAGAAGCCAGTATTTTTCATCGCTCAGAAACACTCAGAGCAAGCAAAGACACTCGCACGAGAAAAAAACATATTCGTCGACATCCGCCTTTTGGATCTCAAAACGTTTGAACATACGCCTCTTGCTGCCTGCTATACCAATGTAACCAGAGACGCTCTCGCACTCAAAGACACATTCGCTCAAAAAGATATCACTACGTATGAAAGTGATATTCGCCTCGCCGATCGCTACCTAATGGAGCGTTTTATCAAAGGCAGTATCGAGTTTACAGGCAATGTGACTCGCACCAATGGCTACCAACGCGTCCAGAGCGCAAAATGCCGTTCGGGGCAATATGAGCCGAAGTTAAACGTTGTCTCGCTAGATCTAGAATGCTCTGAGAAAGGCATTCTTTACTCAATCGGATTAGACAGCGTCATGGATTCCCGCGTTATCATGATCGGAGAACCAGAACCTTCGGAGACACCGATACAATGGGTTAAGGATGAAAAAGCGCTTCTAGAAGCACTCATCGTTTGGTTTAAACAATTCGACCCCGATGTCATTGTCGGTTGGAACGTCATTGATTTTGACTTTCGTCTACTACACAAACGAGCAGAATGGCACAACATGAAGCTAATGCTTGGCAGAGCAGACCAAGCCAGCTTTTTTAGAAGTTCATCTCAAAGCCAACAAGGGTTTATCTCCATTCCCGGGCGAGTTGTGATGGATGGTATCGATACGTTAAAAACGGCGACTTATCACTTTCGGTCTTGGTCATTAGAGTCTGTATCTCAAGAACTCTTAGGGGAAGGGAAAGAAATCCACAACGTTCATGACCGCATGGATGAGATCAATCGTATGTACCGCTCCGACAAACCATCGCTGGCTAAATATAATTTACAAGACTGCGTGTTAGTGAATAAGATTTTCAATCACACTCACCTGCTCGACTTTGCAATAGAGCGCTCTCGTCTCACTGGTGTCGAACTGGATCGTGTCGGCGGTTCGGTTGCAGCATTCACAAACCTATACATGCCTCAGATACACCGAGCAGGCTACGTTGCTCCGAACCTACACCCTGAAAATTGGATTGCCAGCCCCGGCGGTTACGTGATGGACTCCATCCCTAACCTATATGATTCTGTTTTAGTATTGGATTTTAAGAGTCTATATCCATCGATTATTCGCTCTTTCTTGATTGATCCTATGGGTTTAGTTGAGGGGTTATTGCTCGATATTGGAAAAGAAGAAAATCAGGCTGTACCTGGCTTTCGCGGTGGGCAGTTCCATCGTACGAAACACTTTTTACCAGAAATGATTGAAAAGCTTTGGGCAGCACGTGATGTTGCAAAGAAGAACAATGAAAAAGCTTTTTCTCAGGCAATCAAAATCATCATGAACTCCTTTTATGGCGTACTGGGCTCATCGGGATGTCGTTTCTTTGATACTCGGTTAGCTTCTAGTATTACCATGCGCGGACATGAAATCATGAAGCAAACTAAGGTGCTGATTGAGGAGCAAGGATATCAAGTGATTTACGGCGATACGGATTCCACATTCGTGTCGTTGAATCGACCATACAGTCAAGTAGAAGCTGACGCTGTTGGAAATCAATTAGTTGATTACATCAACTCTTGGTGGCAAGAACACCTGCGTTCTGAGTACAACCTAACATCTATGTTGGAAATCGAGTATGAAACCCATTATCGCAGATTCCTTATGCCAACGATTCGTGGCGCAGAAACTGGCTCGAAAAAGCGCTATGCGGGTTTAATCGGTGAAGGAGAGCAAGAACGGATTGTATTTAAAGGGTTAGAAAGTGCCCGTACTGACTGGACCTCGTTAGCACAGAAATTTCAAAATACACTCTATAGCATGATTTTCCATGGTGAAGATCCAAGCGACTATGTCCGAGAGATGGTTGAGAAAACTAACAACGGTGAATTTGATGAACAGTTGGTGTATCAAAAGCGACTGCGCAGAAAACTGCATGAGTATCAGAAGAACGTCCCGCCACAAGTGCGTGCAGCTCGTTTAGCGGATGAGATAAATGCCAAGCTTGGCCGCCCATTACAGTATCAAAACAAAGGACGAATTGAATACATTATTACCGTGAACGGCCCTGAACCTTATGAGTACCTCAATAGCCCGATTGATTATCAACATTACATTGATAAACAACTCAAACCCGTTGCAGATGCGATTCTCCCTTTCATTGGGACGGATTTTGACAGGCTTTCAGCGCCACAAATGGGGTTGTTTTAGCCGATACGAAACTCTGTTTTCTGGTACTGTTTGACTAACCAATCACCAAACGCATCAATTAGCCCGATAACAGAACGCTTGGGAATACCCCGGCCAGAAAGTAAAATTTCTAGCCGCTCGATCTCAAGCTGCTTTTCAGGATGATAAGTTAAGAATACCTTGCCACATTGTATAGGGTCATCAAACCAACGTTTATCTCGATACATCACCAAAGAGTATGACGCTCTTAGTAACTTTTTAGCAATCACTCGCTGGGCGGCCACCTGCTCTTCTATCGTCTTCGCTTGTACGATTTTTTTGCGATACACCGTAATCCAATCTTCCACATCCATATTCCAGTGCTTAGCAATTTCCCAACTTGGGACGTAATCACCGAAGCAGTCTGCTAGATCATCACCATAAACACAGACACAGCAATGCTTAAGCATAAAGCCCCAAGTAAAAATACTATCTAAATTAGCCACTTCGCTCACTAAGGCTGTACGGACCGATACACCATTAACGTGAGGGTAACTCTGCTGCGCACGCCACTTAATTGTGTTGAGCAAAGTCGCGCGATTGTGCTCAAAGGATGATTGAGTAACGACAACCAAGTCTAAGTTCGACTTCCCAACGATCGCTGTTTTGCGAGCAACACTACCGTATACATAAACGCTGTGTAAGTTTTGCCCCAGTCCACCTTTGAGACAAGCGGTGACTTCCCTAATTAAAGGCGCAAACTCTGGTTGAAATGGTTGTTTAGGATCGATAACAGGCAGAGACATGACTTAAAACGTGTTCTCAGATGGTTCAAGAAGTTGGGCTATATGTTCTCTTAGCCGACTCACCGAATCAAGTCCATTCAGGTGTTTAGTCATGGGAGTAACAACAAATTTCTGCAATGAATTTTAATGCTAGGCGGCTAACTTAGCGCTATAATCACCGAGTTTTGCTTAATAAGTATGAATAGGAATATACAATGCCAAAGGCAAGTGAAATCAAAAAAGGCTTCGCAATCGAGTCTAATGGTAAAACTCTTCTAGTTAAAGACATCGAAGTAACGACTCCTGGCGGTCGTGGCGGCGCTAAAATCTACAAAATGCGTTGTACAGATCTAAACACGGGCGCACGTGTAGATGAGCGTTACAAGTCTGATGACGTTGTTGAAACGGTAGAAATGAACAAACGTGCAGTTGTGTACTCATACGCTGACGGCGATGAGCACATCTTCATGGATAACGAAGACTACTCACAATACACATTCAAGCACAATGAAGTTGAAGACGACATGCTGTTCATCAACGAAGATACACAAGGTATCCACATTATCCTTGTTAACGGTGCTGCAGTGGGTATTGAACTACCATCTTCTGTTGAGCTAGTGATTGAAGAAACTGACCCTTCAATCAAAGGTGCTTCTGCATCTGCTCGTACTAAACCAGCACGCTTCGCTTCAGGTCTTGTCATCCAGGTTCCTGAGTACATTGCAACTGGTGACCGAGTTATCATTAACACAGCTGAACGTAAATACATGAGCCGAGCATAAGCATGTCTGATTTGATTTCTTACGACGACGTCATCGACGCAGCGTACGACATTTTCCTTGAGATGGCTCCGGATAACCTAGAGCCTGCTGACGTGATTCTGTTTACTGCGCAATTTGAAGATCGTGGTGCCGCAGAACTTGTTGAAACCAGTGATGACTGGGTTGAACATGTTGGCTTCGAGATCGACAAAGAAGTATATGCAGAGGTTCGTATCGGCCTAGTAAATGAGGAAAATGACGTTCTTGATGACGTATTTGCTCGTATGCTAATCAGCCGAGACCCTGAACATAAGTTCTGCCATATGCTTTGGAAACGCGATTAACGTTTCTTCATCATGAACAAAAATACCAGCCTAGTGCTGGTATTTTTTTATCTGTTGTTTTTGTTTAGCTGAGATATTTGTTTATCCAAAGCACCCTGCTCTATATCGGCTTTAGATCCTTTTGTTATGTAACAGATAAGAAAAAGGCTTGCCGAATTGGCAAGCCTTTCTGATGTTTTGCTATCGATTAACGATGCTTGTTACGTGCGCCTTGGTCACCAGCAGCCTTCTTCGGCTTACGACGAGAAGGGTTGTTGCTGCGGCCTTTTGGCGTGTTAACACGCTCTTCATGGCGCTTAACTGCGCGACGAATTTTTTGGCTGCGTGCACGCTCACGTTTGCGTGACGTGTTGTCTTTGTTCAGATCAAGCATGGTTTCTTTCTCTGGACGAAGCTCTACAAGCTCACGCAAATAGTTTACTTCTTTCAGGTCAAGCTCCATCCAACCTCCACGAGGCAGTTTCTTGTCTAAGAAGATGTCGCCGTAACGAACACGTTTCAGACGGCTAACGGTACACTCTTGCGATTCCCATAGTCGACGAACTTCGCGGTTACGACCTTCGTTGATAACAACGTAAAACGTGTGGTTCATGCCTTCACCACCCGCGTAAACAACATCTTCAAAGCGAGCTAAACCGTCTTCCAGTTCAACACCTTTTACTAGATTACGAACTTTCTGTTCAGTTACTTCACCGAACACACGTACTAGGTATTCACGTTCAACTTGGCGGCTTGGGTGCATTAAGCGGTTCGCCAGTTCACCATCCGTTGTGAAAAGTAGAAGACCAGAAGTGTTCGCATCCAGACGACCAACTGAAATCCAACGAGAGCCACGAATTTTTGGCAGACGATCAAAAACAGTACGACGACCTTCTGGATCGTGACGAGTACACAGTTCACCCTCAGGTTTGTAGTACGCAAGTACACGACAAATCACTTCTTCTTGAATCTTTGCAGAGACAATGTGACCATCGATACGAACTACGCTGCTCTCGTCTTCAAGTCTTTCACCAAGCTTAGCGACTACACCGTTCACGCTAACGCGACCAGATTTAATTAACGATTCAATCTCACGACGAGAACCGTGACCAGCACGTGCTAATACTTTTTGTAACTTTTCGCTCATTTATCTACCTATGTGTCGTCTTCACAGACGTCTAGACCAGGATTGGTCTGTATTTTGCTATTTACCCATTTCAGTGGGATTTTTCGGTCGGACATTATACGTAACTTTCTTAGTTAATGTAAGCTAAATCGGCGCCATTCTCCACACCAAAATTCACTTCAAAAATGACCGAAATATTTGTCCTATTCTGCAACTTTTTTACTACTTAAAGCAGGCATTGCTCAACGAGAATCCCACTAATATCGGTCTTCCTGAACCACTTTAACCACGCGGTACCTGATAAAATTGTCAGGGTTACAACAATAACCACTTGGGGTGTGTTTACTGTTCGTATTGCTAGAAAGCAACGAAGAATAAGCCGTCCCTGTTTGCTGCTAAGTAATACCAATCACCGCAGACAATGAGCGCTCATAGCAAAGCACGGTCGTGGGTAACAAGACAAAAATTGTCTTTAAGTCATTAGTTCACATCAAAAATAACACTAATGCTATCGTGTACTCTGACTCTCTAGGTTCGCTCTGCACTCTCGGCGATTGGCATAAATCAGACAAAAAGGAATAGAACAATGTCTATGCTAAATCTCGACCTAAATTGGATTTTTGGGACATCTCAAGATGACGATATGACAGGCACAAAAGGCTCTGAAACAACCGATATTTTCTTCGGCTTCTGTGGTGATGATAAGTTTGTAGGATACGGAGGTAATGATATTGTCTTCGGTGGCTGGGGAGATGATACCTTGCTTGGTGGCCGAGGTAACGACTTTGTTTCTGGCGGCTTTGGAAACGATTTCCTATCCGGAGGATTAGGAAACGACAAACTCTTTGGTGGCTGTGGCGACGACACAATTTTTGATTATTCAGGCAACAACTACTTGAGTGGTGGCTGGGGTAACGACACCCTCGTTGTTGGTGATGGTGAATCAGTACTGAGCGGTGGCTGTGGAGACGACACCTTCGTGCTTACAAACCGCCTGGCTATTGGTGTACCTGATCAGCCAGTATCTTCCAACGATATTGATGTCAAAGCCGACATTGTCGATTTTAATATTTTCCATGACAAACTTGTCTTTGATATGGGCCGAGACACTGATAACGATGGCATTCGAGATACGTTCTTGGATTCAGCGGATGATCTGACTTTATCTTACAATGAGTGTGGCTGGGCAGTATTCTCAAGTGATGAATACAATGTTGAAGTGACACTAAACGGTGTGAGCTCTGCATACATCAACTATGCAGAACAAAATGGTATCGACATTTTCGATTTCGCTTAACCTCAATCAGTTAAGTTCAATGAGATATTCGATATGACAACTAAAATAGGAGGCGCGATGCCTCCTATTTTGTTTGACGATGATGTGCGTCTACTATTCGAATGGTGCAGGGTCACCAGATCCCAAACGAACTACAACAGGTTCACCTTCGCTAAAGTCAATTACAGTCGTAGGTTGTTCACCTAGGTAACCGCCATTAAGAATCACATCAACCGCATGTTCTAGTTTATCTCGAATATCCTCTGGATCAGATTCTGTTACGTCACTGCCAGGTAGAATCAACGACGTAGACATCATCGGCTCACCTAATGCTTCCAACAAGTCCAAGGCAATTTGATTGTCTGGAACACGGATACCGATGGTCTTACGTTTTGCATTCATCAAACGACGCGGCACCTCTTTTGTGCCTTTGAAGATGAAGGTGTAAGGACCTGGTGTGTTATTCTTCAGCAGTCGGAATGCAGAGTTATCCACTCGCGCATAGAGAGAAAGCTCCGACAAATCACGACACAGTAAAGTAAAGTTATGCTTATCATCCAGACGACGAATCTGACAGATTCGTTCCAGCGCCTGTTTGTTCTCCAACTGACAGCCAAGTGCATACCCTGAATCAGTAGGGTAAACCACAACGCCGCCGTTACGAATGATTGCTACTGCTTGATTAATCAAGCGAGCCTGTGGGTTTTCTGGGTGAACGTAAAAAAACTGGCTCATTGTAATTCCTCATTATCGAGCCTCTCGGCTCTATATTTCTATGGGTTCTCGACTTCGTATTACTGAGTATTATTCAACGAAGGATCTATTCCCCAATCTTTCCAAACTGGTTCGACGCCAGCAGGCAACCATAGGTTCCTTCCTAGCTCCATCCACGGTGATGGGTAGTGAAAATCACTGCCTTGAGAGGCTAATAGTTTGTATTGTATAGCATAATCAGCCAAGTTGCGCCTTTCTTGTTGTGCTTGCTGTGGCTGTGCAACTTCCATCGCATCACCACCTGCTTCGACAAACGCTGCTAGAAGACGCTTAATCCACTTCGCTGTCAACTTATATCTGCCAGGATGCGCTAATACCGCCATTCCACCAGCCGCATGGATAGCATCAACCGCATCCTTCATCGAACACCAATTCGGTGGTACATAACCTGGGTTATTACGCGTTAGGTATTTTTTAAACACCATTTGCATGGTTTTTGCGTAACCATTATCTACCAACCATTTCGCGAAATGCGCTCTTGTCACTGGAGCATCACCGGCGATTTGCCTTACCTCTTCAAGCACACCTACTCGAGTTGCTTTTTGTAGTCGCTCTGCAATTAACTCAGATCGTGTTATGCGATGCTGCTTCTGTTGTTCTATGAGGGCAGATAATTGTTCATTTTCCGGATCGATATTCAGGCCGACAATATGAATGTCTTTGTTTTGCCAGACGGTCGATATCTCAATGCCATTGATGATTTTTATCGGCAAATTATTATCTTGAACGTATTGCTTAGCTAACGCCAAACCGTCAACCGTATCGTGATCAGTGATCGCCAAAACCTCGATATCAAAACTCAGCGCCCTTTCCACTAAATCTTTAGGTTCTAACCGACCGTCCGATGCAGTGGTGTGACTATGTAAATCAATTCTCATATTTTTATCGTTTTAATGCCGTTTTGGGGTTGACTTTTTACTCTCGCACTAGTTAACTAGTACACAAATACAAAGTACGTAATTTAAGGTTCACCATGTTACAAGAATTTAACCAAAACCAAAAAGCGAAAGTTGCGGTTTGTCTTAATAAGGCAAACTCATCAGATCTTGCTTGGTGGCGCACTTGGACTAGTTCTTGGTGGGCAAACGTATACTTCTAGTTTATAGAACCAAACGTTGTAAAGCCCGCTACTTAAGCGGGCTTTTTTGTTTTGTTGCTCATTTCACATTCAACTGCCTAAACATTAATCGAATATGGCCAACTCTAGATTGGGAGAACGTTTGCTTTATGCGACTATGTACGGCAGGAAGATTTAAACAGCTACAAGGAGGTCTTGTGAACAAGGCCATTGAAATTAAGAAACTTGGACAGCTTGAAGTGCTAACGGCTTCCGTCCCTTATACTCAAGACCCGACTCGCTTGTTCCACACACTATGTGAGAACAAAACTGACAGCCTATTGCTGGAATCTGCTGAGATCGATTCAAAGCAAAATTTAAAATCCCTGCTGATCGTAGATTCAGCGGTTCGCATTGTTTGCTTCGGCCATACCGTTAGCATGCACGCCTTGACCAATAACGGTAAAAACCTACTGTCTCACCTAAACCAAAACATCCGTGGTGACGTTGAGAGCAAGTTCGATGGCGAAACGCTAACTTTGGAGTTTAACCAGCCATGCGACACGTTAGATGAAGACTCTCGCCTACGTGAAGCCTCTTCTTTCGATGCGCTGCGTTTGGTTCAGCATAGTTTTGATATTTCGCAGCAAGACAAGCACGCGATTTTCCTTGGTGGTCTGTTTGCCTACGACTTAGTCGCAAACTTCGAGCCGCTTGGTAATGCAAAAGCAACAAATCAGTGTCCAGATTACGTTTTCTACGTAGCGGAAACACTACTTGTTGTCGACCATCAAACGGAATCTTGCCAGCTTCAAGCGACGTTGTTTGTTGATGGTTCAGAGAAAACAACGTTAGAGACTCGTATTGCAGAAATTAGCGTCCAGTGTGCAGCGCCAAAACTGTTGCCGAGTGCAGAGCAAATAACAGATGTAACGGTAGAACCTAGCGTGTCTGATACAGACTTCTGCCAAACCGTTCGCGACTTAAAAGAGTTCGTAGTGAAAGGCGATGTATTCCAAGTTGTACCGTCTCGTAGATTCACTCTACCTTGCCCTTCTCCACTCGCGGCTTACAAAGAACTGAAACAAAGTAACCCAAGCCCTTACATGTTTTACATGCAAGATGAGCTGTTCACTCTGTTTGGCGCATCACCAGAAAGTGCGCTTAAGTACGAAACACACACTAACCAAATTGAAATCTACCCAATAGCAGGCACACGTCGCCGTGGTAAGCGCCCTAACGGCGAGATTGATTTCGACCTAGATAGTCGCATCGAACTTGAACTGCGCACCGACATGAAAGAAAACGCAGAACACATGATGTTGGTTGACTTGGCACGTAACGACGTCGCTCGTATTGCTCAATCTGGTACTCGCCACGTAGCAGACCTTCTAAAAGTCGACCGCTACAGCCACGTAATGCACTTGGTGTCTCGTGTGGTTGGTCAACTGCGTGAAGACCTAGACGCGCTGCACGCATACCAAGCATGTATGAACATGGGTACGCTCACCGGCGCACCTAAGATTCGTGCCATGCAGTTGATTCGCGATGTAGAAGGCGCACGACGCGGTAGCTACGGCGGCGCTGTTGGCTACCTCACTGGTGAAGGCACACTCGACACCTGTATCGTGATCCGCTCAGCGTACGTTGAGAACGGCATTGCTCAAGTTCAAGCTGGTGCTGGCGTGGTGTTCGACTCTGATCCACAAGCGGAAGCAGACGAAACGCGCGGCAAAGCACAAGCGGTAATCTCTGCTATCCAAGCAGCGCATAATTCACAATAAGGAATAGGGTTCAGAGATGGCTAATATCATTTTTATCGACAACTTTGACTCGTTCACCTACAACCTTGTGGATCAATTCCGCTCGCTAGGTCACTCAGTCAAGATTTACCGAAACAACATCCCAGCAGAAACCATTGAACAAGCGGTAAATGAGCTTGAAAACCCAGTGGTTCTGCTATCACCAGGTCCTGGTGCACCTTCAGAGGCAGGCTCAATGCCAGAGCTTATCCAACGTATGAAAGGCAAAGTGCCGATGATCGGCATTTGTCTTGGTCACCAAGCGATTGTTGAAGCGTACGGCGGTACTGTTGCTGGCGCGGGCGAAATCATTCACGGTAAGGTCTCTATGATGGAGCACCAAAACCATGCGATTTACCAAAACCTACCATCACCACTTGCAATTGCACGTTACCACTCGCTGGTTGCGACCAAGGTTCCTGAGAGCCTAACCATCACAGCAGAAGTGGATGACTTGGTAATGTCTGTTGTACATGAAGAAGATAAAGTTTGCGGGTTCCAGTTCCACCCGGAATCTATTATGACGACCTACGGAGCAACACTGTTGGCCAATGCCATTGAATGGGCACTTGAAGAACAAACTTCAGCGAACCCACTCACTGCTTAATAAGCACTTGGCACATAAGAAATTTAGGAGAGGAAATATGGAAACAATCATCAACCCTATTATTACCAAACTGTACGAGCAAGAATCGCTTACTCAGGAAGAGAGCCAACAGCTATTCGACATCATTATCCGTGGTGAACTAGATCCAATTTTGATGGCATCAGCACTGACTGCACTAAAAATCAAAGGCGAAACGCCAGACGAAATTGCAGGCGCGGCCAAAGCACTGCTGGCAAACGCAAATCCATTCCCTCGCCCAGATTACGATTTCGCAGATATCGTAGGTACTGGCGGTGACGGTCACAACACCATCAACATTTCAACCACTGCGGCGTTTGTTGCTGCAGCATGTGGTCTAAAAGTAGCGAAACACGGTAACCGCAGCGTTTCCAGCAAATCGGGTTCTTCTGACCTTCTTGATTCATTTGGTATCAACCTAGCTATGAGCGCAGAAGATACGCGCAAAGCGGTAGACGATATTGGTGTTGCTTTCCTATTTGCACCTCAGTACCACGGTGGTGTGCGCCATGCGATGCCAGTGCGTCAAACCATGAAAACCCGCACCATCTTTAACATTCTTGGCCCACTGATTAACCCTGCTCGTCCTAACATCGAATTGATGGGCGTTTACAGTGAAGAACTGGTTCGTCCTATCGCAGAAACCATGCTACAAATGGGTATGAAGCGCGCCGCTGTAGTTCACGGCAGTGGCTTGGACGAAGTGGCGATTCATGGTGAAACAACCGTTGCCGAAATCAAAGACGGTAAGATCACAGAATACAAACTAACGCCTGCAGACTTCGGTCTAGACGCGCACCCACTAGAAGCGATCAAAGGTGGCGATCCTGAAGAAAACAAAGCGATCATTACCAATATCCTGACGGGTAAAGGTACAGACGCACAGTTGGGTGCAGTGGCAGTAAACGTTGCTCTGCTAATGCGTCTATTCGGCCACGAAGATTTAAAAGCCAACACGCAACAAGCGATTGAGGCAATGAATTCAGGCAAGGCGTATCAATTGGTACAACAACTTGCCGCACACGCTTAAGGAATTGAAGAAGATGACTGACTTCAACACTCAGCAAGCTGACAACCTGTCTGAACACGTTTCTAAGAAAGAAGCAGAAATGGCAGAAGTACTGGCGAAAATTGTCCGCGACAAATATCAGTGGGTAGCAGACCGTAAGGTGTCTCAACCGCTAAGCACATTTCAGTCTGATTTGCTGCCATCGGACCGCAGCTTCTACGATGCTCTGAGTGGCGAAAAGACGGCCTTCATCACCGAATGTAAGAAGGCATCTCCTTCTAAAGGTTTGATTCGTGATCACTTCAACTTGGATTACATTGCATCGGTTTACAACAACCATGCTGATGCGATTTCAGTCCTAACAGACGAGAAGTACTTCCAAGGTAACTTTGACTTTCTTCCTCAAGTGCGTGGTCAAGTCAAACAACCGGTTCTGTGCAAAGACTTCATGGTAGATACCTACCAAGTTTACCTAGCGCGTCATTACAGTGCTGATGCCGTGCTACTGATGCTTTCTGTCCTTAATGACGAAGAGTACAAAGCGCTAGAGGAAGCAGCACACAGCCTGAACATGGGTATCTTGACCGAAGTCAGCAACGAAGAAGAGCTTCATCGTGCCGTTAAGCTTGGCGCACGCGTTATCGGCATTAATAACCGTAACCTTCGCGACCTAAGTACTGATTTGAATCGTACTAAAGAACTGGCACCGGCCATTCGCGAACTGGCTCCTAACGCAACAGTAATCTCAGAATCTGGCATTTATACGCATCAACAAATTCGTGATTTAGCGGAATACGCAGACGGCTTCTTGATTGGTAGTTCACTGATGGCGGAAGACAACCTAGAACTTGCTGTACGTAAAGTGACGTTAGGCGAAAATAAAGTGTGTGGCTTAACGCATCCAGATGACGCAGCAAAAGCATATCAAGCAGGCGCAGTATTTGGTGGCCTGATTTTTGTCGAGAAGTCGAAGCGTGCGGTCGACCTTGAAGGTGCGCGCTTAACCATGAGCGGTGCTCCACTGAACTATGTAGGCGTGTTCCAAAATCACGATATCGATTTTGTTGCTTCTGTCGTGACCTCTTTGGGTTTAAAAGCGGTGCAACTGCACGGTCAAGAAGACCAAGCTTACGTAAACCAACTCAAAGCCGAACTGCCAGCAGCGGTAGAAATTTGGAAAGCTTACGGCGTGACTGATGCCAAGCCAGAACTGCTAGCAGACAACATTGACCGCCACCTATTAGATGCGCAAGTTGGCACTCAAACTGGCGGAACTGGTCAAGTGTTCGACTGGTCACTGATCGGCGACCCAAGTCAAATTATGCTAGCGGGCGGACTGTCGCCAGAAAATGCTCAACAAGCAGCGACACTAGGTTGTTTGGGATTAGATTTAAACTCTGGTATAGAAAGCGCACCAGGCAAAAAAGATTCACAGAAGTTGCTCGCGGCATTCGCTGCTATTCGCAACTACTAAAGCTGGACATCAGCTAAAAAATTTAAAGCTATTCGTAGCGAAAAATACGAGAAGGAATATAACGATGGCAAAACTGAATGCCTACTTTGGCGAATACGGCGGTCAGTACGTTCCGCAAATTCTAGTTCCAGCACTGGAGCAACTAGAGCAAGCGTTTATCGACGCGCAAGAAGATCCAGAATTCCGCAGCGAATTCATGACGCTTCTTCAAGAGTATGCGGGCCGTCCAACGGCTTTGACTCTAACTCGTAACCTAACCAAAGGTACGAAAACCAAACTGTACCTAAAACGTGAAGACCTACTTCACGGTGGCGCGCACAAGACCAACCAAGTGTTAGGTCAAGCTCTGCTTGCGAAACGCATGGGTAAAAACGAAATCATCGCAGAAACAGGCGCAGGCCAACACGGTGTTGCAACCGCACTAGCGTGTGCACTACTTGGCCTTAAGTGTCGCGTTTACATGGGTGCAAAAGACGTTGAGCGTCAAAGCCCGAACGTATTCCGTATGAAGCTAATGGGCGCAGAAGTTATTCCTGTCCACTCGGGTTCAGCGACACTTAAAGATGCATGTAACGAAGCGCTACGCGACTGGTCTGCAACTTATGAAGACGCGCACTACCTACTAGGTACAGCGGCAGGCCCTCACCCATTCCCAACGATCGTGCGTGACTTCCAACGCATGATTGGTGAAGAAACGAAGAATCAGATTTTGGCACGTGAAGGTCGTCTTCCTGATGCGGTTATCGCATGTGTGGGCGGTGGTTCAAACGCGATTGGTATGTTTGCTGACTTCATCGAAGAAGAAAGCGTTCGCCTAATTGGTGTTGAGCCAGCAGGTAAAGGTATCGATACTGACCAGCACGGTGCACCACTTAAGCATGGTAAAACAGGCATCTTCTTCGGTATGAAAGCACCATTGATGCAAGATCCAAACGGCCAAGTAGAAGAGTCTTACTCGGTGTCTGCTGGCCTTGATTTCCCTTCAGTTGGTCCACAGCACGCACACCTAAACGCAATTGGCCGTGCTGAATACGACAACGTGACAGACGATGAAGCGCTAGAAGCATTCCAAGAGATTGCACGCCATGAAGGCATCATCCCTGCACTTGAATCTTCTCACGCCGTGGCACACGCACTGCGTATGGCACGTGAGAATCCAGAAAAAGAGCAATTGCTGGTTGTTAACCTATCTGGTCGTGGTGATAAAGATATCTTCACTGTACATGCCATCCTAGAAGAAAAAGGAGCGATCTAATGAGCCGTTATGAGAAGATGTTTGCGCGCCTAAACGAAAAGAACCAAGGCGCATTTGTACCGTTCGTAACGGTTTGCGATCCAAACGCAGAGCAGTCTTACAAAATCATGGAAACACTGGTTGAGTCTGGCGCAGATGCCCTTGAACTTGGTATTCCATTCTCAGATCCGCTAGCCGATGGCCCAACCATCCAAGGCGCTAACATTCGCGCGTTAGATTCAGGTGCAACACCAGATATCTGCTTCGAGCAAATCGGTAAGATCCGAGCTAAATACCCAGAGTTGCCTATTGGTCTTCTGATGTACGCGAACCTTGTTTACTCTCGTGGTATCGAGAACTTCTATGAGCGTTGTGCAAAAGCAGGCATCGATTCTGTTTTGATTGCAGACGTACCAACTAATGAAAGTGCTGAATTTGTTGCTGCTGCAGAGAAGTTTGGTATTCACCCAATCTTCATCGCACCACCAACGGCAAGTGATGAAACACTGAAGCAAGTATCAGAGTTAGGTGGCGGCTACACTTACCTACTATCTCGTGCTGGCGTTACTGGCGCAGAAACCAAAGCAAACATGCCTGTAGGTCATATGCTGGATAGACTGAACCAATTTGATGCGCCACCAGCACTACTTGGTTTTGGCATCTCAGAGCCTGCACAGGTGAAACAAGCACTAGAATCTGGCGCCGCTGGTGCAATTTCTGGTTCAGCCGTGGTCAAAATCATTGAAGCGAACGTTGATCAGCCACAAATTATGCTCGACAAGCTAGGTGAATTCGTTTCTGCAATGAAAGCCGCCACTCAAAAATAATTTCAGTTTGATATGACACAACAACGCCCGCTTAACATTATGTTTAGTGGGCGTTTTC
Source organism: Vibrio sp. Vb1980 (assembly GCF_033338615.1). NCBI lineage: Bacteria > Pseudomonadati > Pseudomonadota > Gammaproteobacteria > Vibrionales > Vibrionaceae > Vibrio > Vibrio sp. Vb1980. The sequence goes on along the minus strand of NZ_JAWOSZ010000009.1, from coordinate 71,812 downwards.
TTACTATCGCGTTTATGCCACGTCATTTTTTGTTCAACGCCCGCACTTTCCAAATCTATCTCAAGCAGAGCACTCAAAGAGTGTTAAGCTTGGGTAACTTAACTAACTCAATAAAGCAATGTGCAGTAAGGTTGCTACATGGAAGAAGTCAAAACACTGCTAGCCAAATGTCCTGTACTATCAGGGCTGCCAGATAAAGGGCTTAGTGAAGCAGCGCAAATGACTAAGGTCCGCTGCTTCGACGAAAAAGCACTGATTTGCAATAAAGGTGCGCTTCAATCTTCTCTTATGGTCATAGCTCAAGGTGCAGTGAGAGTGAACTCAATTAGTTCAAAAGGCAAAGAAGTCACACTGATGATTTTCGAAGCTGGTGGCTGGTTTGGAGACAATGTTTTTTCTCCCGGCATGCCTCGTATTTTTGGTGCGACCGCGCATTCTGACGTGACTGTAATGGAGCTTCCTGGAGATAAATTTCGCCAATTACTCGCCAAATACCCTCAAAGTTACCCCACTATACTCGACTTACTTAGCCGCCGCTTGTGGTCTGCTATTTCTGTTATCGAAGATGACGCGATTAGAGGAATTGAAGAACGAGTCGCCAAAAGGTTGCTGCTACTTGCTGAATACCAACTTAATCAAGCGATCGATACTCGACCATGCGTTGTCAGGGTAACAAGAGAACATATCGCTAACATGATGGGGCTAACTCGTCAGAGCGTACACAAGATACTAAAACGATTAGAAAGTATTGGGATGCTAGAGCTAAACTATGGCTCAGTAACCATTACCAATCCGAAACGCTTAGAAGAATACTTTAAAGAACTCGAGCAATAGATCCATTCAACAAACGGTAAGTATTGTCTAACGATAGCTAAAAACCTTATGCATCTAATTGGTCAAGAGCACAACACCATTTGCGCTTAGGCAAGTGGCGCTGTGACACAAAGACCATTGAATTGACTAAGCTATATTCAATTCAGATTTCAACTCACGTTTCAAAATCTTTCCTGTCGCACTCATCGGGAGGTGTTCACGAATTTCGACATAACGAGGATATTTAAACGAGGCTAATTGCTCTTTACCCCACTTTTGTAATGAATCGGCGTCAATGTATTCTTTTGGTTTAAGTACAACGTAGGCTTTTATCTCTTCGCCATACTCTTCATTTGGAATCCCTATCACCGCGACCATTGAAACGGCAGGATGAGTCATGAAAACTTCTTCAATTTCTCTGGGATAAACATTAAATCCACCTCGAATGATCAGATCTTTCATTCTATCGACAATAAATAAATTACCTGAACTGTCAAAGCGGCCCACATCACCAGTATGGAACCAACCATTTTGTAGCGCAGATTCAGTAACTTCTGGGCGGTCAAGATATCCCTTCATAACATTATGACCACGCACAACAATCTCACCTTCTTCGCCTATCGGTAGTGCATTGCCTTCAATGTCGATAACTCTTACTTCGACGCCTTGAACCGGTTGACCTACCGAGCCTGGTATTCGCTCCTGATCTAAATGATTAAAACATGCAATAGGACTTGTCTCCGACAACCCGTATCCTTCTAAGATCGGCACATTAAATGTTTCTTCAAAGGTTCGAAAGATTTCGGTTGGTAATGGCGCACCACCGCTTACTGCAACACGCAATGACGAGGTATCAAATTGATGCTGCACATGAAGCAGACCGATGTACATCGTTGGCACACCAGCAAATATCGTCACCCTATGTTTTTCCACCAGCTCAAGAACATGTTTAGGCTCAAACCTAGGCACTAACACCAATGTTGCCCCGCCCAAAACACTAGCATTTAAGTGGACGGTTTGACCAAATGTATGAAATAAAGGCAAAGTTACTAAGTGAATATCATCGGCCTGGCTGCCCATAATGTTTTGTGCCACCAGAGCGTTCATTATGATGTTCTGCTGAGTCAGTTCAGCGCCTTTTGGTAAGCCTGTCGTCCCTGATGTATACAAAATCACACATGTATCATCCGCATTACGCGGTATATAATCCGGCAACGGTTGGACATCGGCTATAAACGCATTGAGAGTTATTACACCATTCCAATAGCTTTCATCTTGAGATTGAGTCAATACGACTATGCCTTCGCATGTATCGACTTGTTCAAAGGCTTTGACACCCTCTTTTGCCATTGGCAGTTCTTTCGTCCCTTCAAAGCAGAAATAAAACTTCGCTTTTGAATCTTCTAAGTGATACTTAATTTCTCGCGCTTTCAAAAGCACATTTAATGGGACTGCAACCGCGCCAGCTTTTTGTATTGCATAATAAACAAACGCGAAAAAAGGAATGTTTGGGCATGAAATCGCAACGCGGTCACCTGGCTTTACGCCTTTATTGATTAAAGACGCTGCGATCTTGCCGGCGATCGCATCAAACTGCGCATAATTTATCTTTTCAGTGCCACATATCAACGCCGTTTTATCTGGTTTACTCGCAGCATTTCTTTGTAACGCAGCAGCAAGATTCATCATAGTCTCTTCACCTCTTACTTGTCTTTCTCGTCTAATCAGCTCAGGAGCATTAACTAAGCAAGTTATCCTTAACACTGGATCGTCAGCATTTGATTCTCACCAGTCATTACCATTTAACATTATGTTTACAACGCAATCAGGACTAAGAATGTAAAGCAATTAACATTTCAGAAGGCAAATTAATAAAAGTGTGAGCTTGAAAGAGATGAATTGTTATAAATATCACCCCAAGTCACTAAAAACTCTGACTGCAATAGCAAATACAAAAGCGGTTAAAATTAACAAAAAGAAAACAAATAAAGAAAAATAAACTTGAACAATCCCAAGCGTAACCCTTATAAGAAAAATCAATAGCAAACGTTTGCTATTGAACAAAACTTTATCGTTCGTCAATAAAATATCGATTAATCCATCAATAATACCTTGCTGCATATTGCCAATTGTAAACGATAAGTGTAAAAAGCAAGGCGAGATAATTATCCGTAAATCCATTTATGGTTAGTGGGTAATTTTAGGATTTTACATTTTATTAGCACAGAGGTTATGGAAGTGTTAAAAGAAAAGAGTTTGCTAAACAACATTGGCGTACAAGTCGTAATCGCCATGATCGTGGGCACAGCCGTTGGTGCCATGATGGGTCATGATGCGACAGTGTTCGCTCCTTTAGGTGCTATCTTTATCAACTTAATCAAAATGTTGGTTATTCCTTTGGTCGCTGTAGCCTTGATTTCTGGCGCCGCTGGTCTTGGGAACAGCCAGTCAGCAGGTAAAGTTGGCATCGTCACTCTAGGTTATTTTGGTTTAACATCCGCCCTAGCCGTTGCGCTTGCACTATTTATGGGTGAAGTATTCCAACCAGGCATGGGTATCGACGTCTCTGGCGTTGAAGGCATGTTCTCAGCAGAATACGCTTCAAAAGGTGAACTACCTACTTTCTGGGCAACCATCACTGGTATGATCCCAACCAACGTTTTCCAATCACTAAATGAAGCAAACATCCTACAGATCCTCGTTTTCTGTATGTTCTTTGGTATTGCGATTTCTAAGCAAGCAAAAGAGCGTCGTGAACCAATCATCAATGGTGTTAACTGCATCGTTGACGCAATGGTTTGGATGATCAAGATAGTAAAAAGTAATATTTAGCACACACAAAGCTTACCTAACCCACTGTATATCAAGATAAAAATCAAAAATATTCTTCCAAAAAAATATTTCTAATTTTTATTTTCTTTTCAAACACAACACTCTAAGAGGTTCAGGACGTTCAGCAATCCATACGTTTAGATTTGTTGTTTTAACCTGAAATCTAACTGAAACTTCACCAAGCACAAATACTAATTAATGATATTTAAAAGCCACTCTTCGGAGTGGTTTTTTTGTTTTTGTATAGTGTTGCTCTACAATATTTTAAAAGTATTAAAATATTTATACATACTAAAAACCTATATTTATAAGGATTCTTCAATAGCATAATAATATTTTTATATTGTATAGCTTTACAATAAATAAAAAAATGATATAAATATTATATAAGATAAGGAGAATGATTATGACAAATATGTATTCACAGTTTATGAAAGAGTTAAAGATAGTAGTAAAGTCTAAAGGTTTTAAAATTGATTTTAGAGTTCATAAGACGATTGATAATTTCAACTTAAATTACTTTGATGTTCAATTAGTAATTGAAGAAATGTATAAGCTAATAGAGAGTAAGTTGGACACCTCACTTTCTCACACATATAAACTTGATTGGGAAGTTGAAAATATCAGAACACAATCACTAAAAGATTATATAGAAAGCACTTTATCACGTATCGAAAACCAAGAAGAAATAGTAATCAAATAAATATGAAAGGAGAATAATAATGAAAGAGTTTAAAGAAAGCACAAAAGAATCAAATCTATATTTTATCAATGCAGCAGAGTTAGATTTCCCTACAGAAAAAGAGTTTCAAAGATTTTACGCTCAAGATACTATTGATAATTCTTGCTACTTACCTAATGAAATGAGAGAAGAGTTTGGTGATGAATATGATATGGACAATGAAGAAGTTTATGAACATTTCAAACACATTGCTCACGAAGAGTTTGAAAAATCCAGAAAAAAAATGGAACACATTGTTTTTGATAAGAATGACCTGATTAATTCAACTGTTATTGAAAATCGCAGCTTTGGCAAAAAACATAAAACAACTTTTGAATATTGTAGTTTTGAAATGAGCAAAACGATACTGGAAGGTTTAGATTATAATTTTGAAGAGTTTGATATTGAAACTGAGAATAGTTTCTATACAGTAATTGTATTTCAATCTAACAACACTCTTTTCTTTAAGTATGAAGATAATGTTTTTACAAAAGAAGAACTTTTGGAATATCTGAAAGTTGAAGAAGGTCACTGTGATGAAAACTATGATGAAATCTTGTTTGAATCTTCTTTTAACAAAGCTATAGATGAAGCAATCGCTTAAAGGGTTGCTTCTATGAACATAAACAAACAAAAATCAAGAAAAGAGAAGTTGGAGAGGTTAAGACTAAAACATTTTGTAGAGTTTATCTTTGAATCAAACTCTATCAGAACAAAAGAACAAATTTTGTTAGCCAAATCTAGAATCTCAAATCAAGCATTGACAAAGATTCTGATAGAACTGAACCTTATCGAAAAACAGAAAGATAGTGAAAGTAATTATTTCCCCTATTACCGAATCTCAAAACAACTTGAAGAACTTATTTTCAATGAACTATCAAACCATAAAGACTTTAAACAATACGTAAAAAACAGCACAAAATGAGTGCTGTCTTTTTTTTGGTTTTTGGTTTTTGGTTAGTCTTTTCCATATTTCCTTAGTAATGCTTTGACTCTTTTTAAGCATTGTTTTCTATCAATCTCTTGTTCAAGATAACTTTGAATAATATCTTCAAGTTCTTGTTCAAAACAGATTCTTTGATCAATAGTTAACTGTGATACATCTTCAGCAACAATTGCTAAAGCACTATCTTTCACTTCTTGAATAATTCTTTCTTCTATTTCATTCATTAAAACACTCCTTCTATATATATTATGTATTTACTTACATCGTATATCGTAGAAGAGTAATATCAATTTTAGAGAATTATTTTTCAACCAAGCATTAAAATATTTATATTTTTTCGACACTCAAAAACCTTTTAGATAAAGGTTTATTTGCTTTCCCCTTCTTTGAAAAACTTTTTTGCTATTTACAAAAAAAATAAATCAGTTTTATTGAATTGTAGGACTAAAAGAAAAAGGACTTTTCAAATGAATAGATTAAAAATTTTATTTACAAGTATGCTTGCTTTTGCAACTACTTCAGCTTTTGCAGCAAAGAATATAGGCGATACAGCAACGGCAATCGGAACACAGATCAACGCTGTCACTACAATGGCTGTTATGGGTTCTACGCTATTAGGAATCGTATTCTTGATTATTGGTGGTTTAAACCTGAAGAAACACGGTGACAACCCTCAACAAGTGCCACTGGGTAAACCTCTGATTTTCATACTGGCAGGAGCGTTATTGTTCGGTCTAGGTTCTACATCAGACGTTATGCAAAAAACACTATTTGGTGATGGATCTCGTGATGGTAATGGATCAGGAGGCTTTAACGATTTTTCTTAATTTGACATAGTAAAAAAAACATTTCCTTTAATTTTTGCTCTACTTCGGTAGAGCTTTTTTTGTGCTGTAATATTATCAGGGTTACGAAATAATATTATTTCACAATAAAAATAATATTATTTTTCCCTAGAGATAATATTATTCTCACCTACCTCAATCACAAAATAAAGCCTACATTATAGTATTATTCCAAAATACGAATAATATTATTTTTTAAAACCCTTGAATAAATCAAAAAATATTATATAAAAAGTATATTGGAACTTAAGAAAGGAAATTAATATTATGAAAAATTCAAAAGCATTAGAACTACAAAGATTATTAGATAGAGCAAGATCTGAATACATTGAAAACGCTCAAAAGAATAAAGAAACTTTTGGTAGTAGAATGATTCTAAGTGTCGCAGATACAAACATTGAACAAATGTCTTTGAACATCTGTGAAAACTTAAACATAAATACAAAGAGAGTAAGAAACTTAAATGAATACAATGCAATGACAAGAGCATTACTTGAAGAAGCTTTAATCGCTTAAAGTTTTACCAGTAAACATTATAAAAAATAGCACTATAATACTTGACAAAATCTTCTAGGATTATAAAACGATTCTAGAAGATATGAAAAAGGACTTTACTATGATACTAAATGAAGAGATAAAGCTTTCAGAACTACAATTCAAAAACTTTGGTGATAATGCAGAGATAATTTTTGATATAGAATGTTTCGATGAAACTGATTCTTATGGCGGTTTCGGCTACCTTTCAATCACTGAGAAAGGAAACATTTACTGTTTTATTAAAGCTGTAGATTATGAAAATAAAAGAATGTCAGAGCCAAGATTAACGTTTGACCATACAGCACAAAGCTTTTGCTTAGATAGTAACTGTTATGAAGCTGAATCTAATAGAGAGATACAACTAATTATCGACTCTTTACCTTTACAAGCACTGAGACTAATCACAGATACAAACTACCGTGAAACTACCTTCCAAGCTTGCCGTTCTAAACACTCACTACACTGATTTATAAAGACCTTAAAACGGTCTTTTTCTTTTGCTGAACCTCGCACATTTTGCATTTAAAAAGGAGCAAAGCGGTTTTGAATGAAAATTGGGAGGAACAAAATCCCATTTTGTAGCTCTTGAAATAATATTATTTCTCGTAAAAAATAATATTATTTTTTCGTTCATTATAATACTTTTTTTTTCAAATCATATCACCTTCAAACCCTTGCAATACCTCACTTCAACAACACTTTGACGATCCCCTTTCTTGTCCAAACCCTTGAATAAATCAAAATATACGATAAAAAATAATTAAAGATATTGGAGAAAGGTTATGAATAACATCAGAGAGAATTTGCTTAAAGAAAAATCAAATGGAACGTTTAGTTTTGCAGGGATAGACAATCTAACTTGGTCAGATCAGATTCGCTTTCTGGTTTCACCAACAACTAAAGTAACTGATTATCAAGTTACTGATCATTTGGGACAAATCAAACTGACTCAAACTATCAATGAAAAGACTACTTACCTTCTTTTCCCTAGAGAACTATCGCCTCTTATCGTAAAGCAAGTAATGCACTATATAGAGCTTCATAAAGAGAAGTTCAGAACCATAGATAACCGTTTACAGCGTGATAAACGAGTAATGGAGCAAAGAATCAGAGAAGAACTAAGCAACACTGAGAAACAGTTTGCTGAGTGTAAAAAGCTTTTGAGTCTTGCTAGTTCAAAGATTGGTTTAGAGAGTGCGGATACGTTCAATGAAGCGATCTCAAAGCTGAATGTAGGTATTCACAATCTTGCTGAGAATCATAAAGAAGCAAAACACAAATTAAAATTTCTCGATCCTGAAAAAGATATGCTTTTCGGTTCAGAACGTGATTTTTACAAGCATTATAAAAAAATGCTAGAAATCAGAAAGATATTCAATTGAAGAAAACTAGAAATAATATTATTTAAAATTAAAAATAATATTATTTTTCTTTAACCCTTGAATAAATCAAAAAAATATAACAAGGAGAAAATTAATGTTTTTAATCAAGAACAACAAATCAATATTTACCAATTACAATGAAGTAAGAGCTTTGCTTTATTGTTTCGGTGAACAATCTCATAAGTTTATCGAAAACACTTGTATAGTCGTTTCATCATCAGATCATAACGCAATGTTAGTAACTGACGTTTACAGAGAACTTAGAACATTAAAGCGTTCATACCAACAATCAAGAAACTATCTTAACAAATTAGTAGAATACAAATTAGCGACAATAGATAAAAACAAAGTGTTCTTATCACCTTTACTATTTAGCAATGAATCTTTATCTGTAACGTTCGAATCTAAAAAGCTTACTGTGAGTAAAGGGATTCATAGCATAACTTTCGATTGCCCTTTCGATAACTACCTCTGTTTTTTAAGAAACACTTTAACAAAACGAGCGTTATCTTTTGATTTATTTAAGTTGATTCTGAATAGCTTTGATGAAAATGGAGAAGTTAAAAAAGCAAGACTTACAGAGATTGCTTTAGAAAACAACCTAAACAAAGACACTTTGAATCAGATAGTTAATAGATATTTTAAGAGTCACTTGTTTATTAACAAAGATAGACACACTGTTGAGTTAGATCAGAATCTACTTAGCTTAGAAGAAATTAAAGAAAACCAATTCGATAAACATACTTTTTCATTTTAACATTTACGAATGGTGAAGTAGAAATCATACAAATATAACAAGGAATAATAATGAATAAAATACTTTTAGGAATGGCACTTTTCGCAAGTGTCGCAAATGCACAGCAATTCGTTGCTGTAATTAACGCAAATTACACAGCAGGACAAGAACCAACACCACCACCAGTAAACGGCTGTGTAGGTAAAGAACTAACAAGATCTGAACTAGACACTATGATTGCAAATGGTGATGATGTTACTAAGGCTTGCGTTGGTCAAATTGAAGACTTCTCTTACTTACTGACTGGCTACCCTAACTTCAACCAAGACATATCAAATTGGGATATGAGCAGCGCAAAAACTCTATCAAATTTTATGACTCAACCTATGGCTATGAATCCTGATTTTGACATTGATATAAGTGGTTGGGACGTATCGAATGTAGAGAACTTTGATATGTTTCTTTATGTGAATCTAGACTACCCTCACGATCTAAGTGGCTGGGACGTTTCAAGCGCAACTTCTTGGATGGATTTCTACTATAAAGGTTACTTTGAAGCACCTGTCGATCATATTCCATCTAAGTTTAGATAAGAAAACCATCAAAAAAACACTCCCTGTTGGAGTGTTCTTTTTTGCTTGAACTTAGTAACTGCAAGAGTTCATAGCGTTGGTTTGTGATCGAGTTTCACTGAAGTAAATATCTCCACCTCTCACACCTCGACAAAAATCAGAACTTTTTGAAGGGAATTTATTTACTGGTTGATACAAGAAAAAATCGTGTGGACCAACATCAATGTACGCTTGTCGTAAGTTAGGTAGATTCGACAAATCAGTGATTGAAGTGTGTCTTATGTCAAGTAATCCTACGTAGCGTAAATAGGGAATATCAATCATAAAGGCATTCATTGCGCCTCTTACAACAACGTCTAAAACAGTTCCGCCGTAAGAACGTAGATTAGGAAACTCTAAAGTAGAAAGCATATGTAAATCTTGCATATCTATCACGTTACCCGTTACATAGATTAGATTTCTCATATCGATCTCTGTAAGTGATGGATTTTGAATAAAAATATCACCGTAGATTACTTGGATTCGTGGCAAGATTAACTTGCTTGAGCCTTCTCCTAGCCCAGGTTCTCCACCTTCACCGCCACCTTCCATCATCATCATTCCTAGTTCTCCTGAACCTTCGTGACCGCCTACAGTGTTTATATTTATACCTCTCAACCACGTTGCAGGTATAGAGTCATAACTCATTAAGTAGTTGATGTTTGAACCATCAATGCTACAAGAACGAGGATTGTAATAAAGACCGTCTACGCCATTGTAAGCAGCTTCTAACCATTCATTTGATTTGTAGTCACAATTGTAATTCCACATCTTAACCGTCTTCATCAAACCTGCTTCAGCTAAGAAGGTGATTGAATCTTCATCACTACAACCATCGTTTATATACTGAAATGTTCCTGATTCTGTGCTTCCTGTCAGTTCAGTATCACAACCATCTGCACTGATTATCGTGTTTGTGCTTAAAAGCTTTGAGTTTAAGACTTGATATGTTCCTGTAGTCGATAACGGATCGTCCTTCGTCACTAAGATTTCTGGTTGATCAGAGCCACCTATTGCCACTGGAACGTTTACAACTGCATAGTAAGCAGCTTGAGAGTAGATACTTGTTAAAGCTGACGTAGCTAATAGAATTTTTTTAATGTTCATTATCATTTCCTTTTAATTATATTGTATTCCATATAATTTATTTATCATCAAAATGGTAAAATACAAGGAAATATAAACAATTAATCAATGTTAGACTTAAAAAAACAATGCAGTTCAGTAAATATTATTATGCTATTTTTTAACATTTCATAGAAAACATAAAATTAATAAAATATTTTTCTTGCTTTCTAGTTGTTTCTTAGTATTAAAATATTCCCAACCTAAAACAAAATCTGCTTTACCCTTCTATGATTTGTTTGACTAAAGTTTTTGCAATGTTTCACTATCCATATAACAAAGGATTTTTATATGGATATACAAAACAAAAAAATACAAACATTTCTTTTACTATTAGTCAGTAACTTTTCTTATATTACGTTTGCAAATGATTTAAGCAATCTAGGTTTAATCTTAAAGAGTTTTGATACTTTTGCTTTCATTCTTTCTACCTGTCTAGGTATTCTCTTTTTAATTATTGGCGTAAAGAAGCTTAAAGAACACGGCGATAATCCAAATTCACCCAACTCAAAACCAAAAGTCGCTATTGCAAGTTTGTTAGTTGGTGCGCTGTGTTTCAATTTAACGGGTGCAATGGACGTTGTTACAACGTCAATATTTGGAAAAAATAACGGATACTGTAGTGCTTACGCAGATCTTAAAACTTCAAGTTGCTTTGACACTTCAACGGCTGAAGTGATTAAACCTGTAGAAGAATTGATGAATGATAAAGGTTTTAGTGCTGAAGATAAGAAAGCCATTGATGAAGCAGTATCTAACGGATTTTTAATGTTTAAGATTATTGGAATAATCACTTTTCTACTAACCGTTATGCAGTTGAGAAAAGAGCCTGAGAAACCTGCAATTCAACAAAACTATGGGAAGCTCGTTTTAGCTATGTTCGGTTCTACTATGATGATTAATCTACAAAATACAATCTTAGTAATTCAAGAAACACTTACTTTCATTGGTATAAGTTAAGGAGAATGACAATGATAAACAATATTATAAAAGAGTTATTGGTTAGCTCTCTACCATCAAGACACATAGATGTAAAAGAAGTTGATTCATTAAGTTCTGATTGTCTAACTTTTGAAGTTGTTGAAGTTGATAGTAACTATGCTGATTTTACTGTTACACACAATGATATTCACCATTACAGAATCTACAAAGAATATTCAAAGTATCAGGTTATGAAACTTTCAAAAGAGTATCTTAAACCTGATTCACTGGTCATTCCTCTATGCTCTGACACTCTCAAACCTCTTGCTAAAGCACTAGGTTTATGACGACACAAAGCCTTAACTAGAAACACTTCAGACATTGAAATGACGCTCATTAGAGCGTTATTTTTTCAAAAATTTGACTCAAGTAAAACCATTCTATCCTTCACAACTTTCTAATATGTAGAAATAATATTATTTCTAGGAAAAAATAATATTATTTTTTAGGCACTTAAAGGAACTTTTTTAACAAAGAAAATCCTTAAAAATAAATAATATTATTTTCTGGCCAAATCAATTCTGGCCTGATAACTTTACATATAACAAATGATTGATACATTAAAACTATCACAAAACAAAATATAATGTAGAGGATATGATTATGACAATCTCAGTGGCTATATGTTCAGGCAAAGGTGGCGTTGGCAAAAGCACAACTTCACAACAAATCAATTCAATCATTAAAGATTCTATAATGATTGCTCACGACTCAACTTCAAACTTTAGTTTTATCAACAAGATCAGAACTAAAATTGCTGAAGCAAAGAAAATCTTACCTGTTGAAGCGTCAATCTTTGAATCTTTTGAAAGAAAGATTAAAGAAGATGGTTCTATCGAAGTAGTAAATAACTTTGAAACATACTTCAATTTCATTCAAGAAAACAATGTAAATGCAGTTTATGACTTAGGCGGTTACGACTCACCCGATCACCGTGTCATTTACTCTATCGTTGATCACATCATCATTCCTACTGGTCTTTCAGAAATCGACTTACAAAGCCTAGAAACGATGAATGAGACTCTTAAACAAGTCTCTAAAACGGCTAATAAGAAAGTGACTGGCAAGGTTCTAGCGTGTCGAATCCATCACAGAACAACTAAAACAAGTCCACGATTCTTAAACCTAGTTGAGCGTGTCGAAGCTCTAGATCACTTGGAACTACTAGATTCAGTCATTTATGAACGTGCGGATTACGTTAAAGCAAGTAACAAAGGCTTTGCTGTTCTAGAACTACCTCAAACAAAATCTAGTCGTGCAGCTCGTGACATTAAAGCACTAGCTTCAGAACTTAACCTACTATCTGCATAAGGAGAATTATAAATGGATATGGCACAGAAACTTAGAGAACAAATGCAAGAAGAAAGAACTAAAGACCTTTCTTCAATGCGTGAACAATTTGGTAAAGACGCTCTTTTAGTTCCAAACAAAGAGCAAGAGAAAAAGAAACAAAAGAAAAAAATTAAACCTGAAGATTCTAACGCAAAGATTTACAAGAAAGAATTCAGATCTAAACTTTTGAACAATGTTCCTGCTGAGTATTGGGATTTAATGAAAGACCTTAAAACTCTATATGCAGAAATTAAAGAACTTGATCCTGAAGAGAAATGCCCTGCTATGGAAAAAATATTTATTGAAGCTTTCTTCTTTGACATTCAGATACATCTAAAGACTGCACAATCGAAACTAAATAATTTAAAAAAATAATACTTAACCTCGATTTTTGAAGTTGAAACTAGCGAAGTCTTTTCAATTTCAAAACTGAGGAACTAGAAAATCCCATTTTTAGTATAAATCTTTAAACAACCAATAAGGAAACGAATATGAACAAATTAAAAACATTACTTACATTAACAACACTTGCTTTAAGCTCTACTGCTTTTGCTGAATGTGTTATTGACTCAAACTTTATTCAAAAGAGTTGGGAAAAGAAAGACATTCCTCGCTTGGATTGTCCTCAACTGAACATCACTGTTCAAAACAGTGCGTATAAGAGCCGTTATGCTGAGTTTGGAAGAGTTAAGAAAGACATTACCCTAATGATTTTCCACGACACGGACGAACAAAAAGAAGCGATAAAACGTATAGATTTAAGTGAACTACCTGCTGATTACGGCTATGTTCTTTACATCAATGACAATAAGAATCTTGAAGAATTGAACATAGGTGAAATTAAGAAACTGAAACAGCTACATATGAAAGGTAATGATATTGTAGATGTGAGATTTTTAGAAAACATAACATTCGGTGAGATTTACATAACAAAAAATATTAAATATTTCCCTTCTGAAAATTCTCCTTTCTGTGAGTCAATGAAAGCAGGTTATATCGCCTTTAACCAAAATGATACTAACCAAGAAAATGCACAAAAAGCCTGTGGTATTGAAATTGAAGAAGAATAAACCATCACCTTCCTAAAGAGCACTTTTCACAGTGCTTTTTTTATGCCCTCAAACATATAAAAATATTTCTCCTTCTTTGTTGTATTTTGTTAAATCTGTGGTATAGAAATTATATAACAAAGGATTATGTAATGAACAAAACAAAAAGGATTATATTCACAACATTTTTAATAACTTTATTGTCAGGTTGTAACTTTACTGAAAAACTTAATGATGAAAGTTGTATAACTTCATTCAATGATTTGAAAGGTTCAAATGGAAATTACAGTTTATTTAAAGCTGATGGTGGTATTTGCCAATCACTAGACATTGGCGCAAGACGCAACAAAGCTGAGTATTTGAAATATGAACCATTTTCACCATATTCAGAAAATCAATTTCTTGATGAAGAAACGGCTAACAGATACAACGTTCAAGCGCAGCAAAAGTATGATTCTGCTGTTGCTAATCGTGATGATAAGAAGAAAATCTTAGGCACAAGTCTTTATACTTGGGCTTTGACTGCTCTATTAGTTATTTTTCTAATTCACAGACACTACTTTCAAAACTCTTCAGAGCAAGATAAAAACAAAAACATTAAGTTTTTCACAACGTTAGTTTGTATGATAATTTTGATTCAGTTTTTGGCTAGAAGTGATTTGCTCAATGTTTTTCAAGTTCGTGCTACCCTTGAAACGGGTAACTACCTTGCTCGATCTACAATGATTGCTGAGTTAAAAGAGTTTGAAAATACTGCTGCTAAAGGATTTACAGACCATTCAGATAATGAAGCAATACTTGATATTCTTGCACTAGCAAAAATCAACGTGTGTCTATCGAGAACTCAAAACTATCATATAGAAGAGAATCAATATGCTATGAATCTGTTTGATAGTCCTAAAGCTATTCACGATTTTTACTATAAGAAAAATGAGCCGTTCATCATCGGTCAAGAACGTGATGAAAGAAAAATCGGTTATCGCATTGGGGACGCAGGGCTGTTAGTTGGTGTTGAAATCGCTAACTGTGGCGTTGATAAATTCTCTTCGTCAAACGTATCTCAATCAACGTTTGAAAAGCTTATCGCTATAGACTTCAAGAACACTCTTCACAATGCAATTATCAGTAAGTCTTACTATGAAGGTGGTCAAAAGCTTAAAGCTGCTTATATCTCTAAATATGGCGATTCGCTTTATTCTCATTCTAATTTAAAGGAAATCTTAGATCTTTACTCTAAAGAGTATAAAAAGGGTCTGATATGGGGTTCAGTGAAAACTTCTAACGAGTATTACCGTTCTACTGTGATTGATAGCAACTTCGATAATCTGTTGTATCTTCAATCATTGAACGATCAGATAGCTAAGAACCTGTCTAAGTCTCAATGTGTTCGTCAAGGTGCGTTTGTTAAAGAAACAAACAAGCAAATCAATGACTATCTTTCAGATCAGGCTTATCAAATCACGGAGTTTGAATGTGTCGATTTTGCTGATGATACCGTTCAACCACTTAATCATGTTGCTTACATTTATGAAGACAACAAGACGCTAGTTGACCAATCTGTAACGATGTATAAAGAAGCAAGCTACCCTGTTGCACAAGAAGCAGTAGATTACCTTAAAGCTGAGTATAAGAAGGTTAATGAAGGTTATCTTAAGCTGATGGAAGGAATGTCGAATCACGAAAAGATTCTTGTTCATTACTACAATCAAGGGGCTGAAGCTCAAAGCGATTTTCTGTCTTACATCAACAAGCAATCGAACAATATGATCAGAGTTTATGCTGAATTGATAGACGTTCACAAGTTTGAATATACGCAAGCTCTACCTGATTTTACCTTAGAAGAAAATCCACCTATCGACACAACGATAAGTCAAGTAAATGCACATTTAAAACCTTTGATTGAGTCAGTTGATACAAAAACTGAGTTTGTAGCGAATGACCTTACTACGAGTATGCTTGAATACACTCTAGATGATTCTAGCTTCATCAATGACGCTGCAAATGGTGATACTCAAGCTCTTAAATCAGGTTTAACAGAATATGCCAATATCACAGTAAATCGCCTATCTAGAATGGGGAGATTTGCCTGTAATGGTGATAAAGATTCGTGCGCTGATGTTCAAGAGAATTTTGAAGGTTTCATTGAATGGAATCGAATGAGTGAAGACCTGAAAGAACTTGCAAAACCTCTTATTGTTGTTGGTCTTACTGGTTATGTATCAGGTGCAGCTTCAGAAGCATTTGTAAACTTTGGCAAGCATAAGAACAAAGATGATCATCAAGCTATCTTTGGTAAAAACTCGAAAGTTGGTGCTGTTTCAAGCTTAGTTGAAGCATTGAAAGACGGTTCTTACTTCTTGATGATTTTAGGAACTGCGCTTTATGTTCTGAGTCTGGTAATGGACGCTATTTATTACTTACCGACCATTCCTGCAACTTGGCACTTTTTAACTCAATTCTACTTCTTTGAGTTATTCAGTTTTATGTCTATTGTGTTTGTCGCTGCGGTTATGCAAACAGCTTTTACAGTTGAGAGACAAAGAAAAGCTCTGTTGTTCTTCCTGTTGTTGTATGTTTCACCAATTACATTAAGTGTGCTAGTTGCTTCTTTGAACTATTTAACCTATAAGTTTATGAAATTAATTATAAATTATATTCCAACAATTTCAGGTTTGACACTAGGAAGTGACCACGCAAATATTTTAGATCAAATAATTGATTTAATTTTTTCTCAAGTGTCGTTGTTTTTTGGAATTTTCATTCTTTCAATATTTATCATTAAGCTTACTTATTCAAGAGCTGCAAAAATGCTGAATAAACTACTTGTAGATAATTCTATTGAAGAAGGAAACAGAGTTTTAGATCAAGGTAAAAATGTTACTGCTTCAGTTGTTGGTTATAATGCAATGAAGAAAACGATGAACAAAGTTTCTCAAAACAAACAAAAACGTAAAGAGAGAGAAAAGAACAAACAAGAAAATTAATTTGTAAATTATTTATAATTGCCTTGTTGTAATATTAAAAAAATATGCTATGAATATTATAAACAGGGTTAATTATTATGAGCGAAAATCAAAACAATATTTTAAATGAAAGTAATGAAAACAAAAACAAAGAAAAGAACGGAATATTTACGACTCTTTCTTTTTTGCTGAGTAAAATCTTAATTCCTTTCACATTCATTTTCTCTCTATTGTTTAAACCTCAAGCGAAAACTTTCAAAAGAGCATATGACAAATCAAAAGATATAGATTTGAAATACAAAATAACTTTTGCAATATGCTTTGTATTTTTCTTTAGTTTGAATCTTCACGCAAACCCTAACACAAACATTCAGCTTCCGATCTTGTCTGAAATGTTTACGGTTCTTTTTCCTCACGTTTCTGATGGTTCAGTAAATGATTCATATCTATCTAATGAAGCAACTGTTTACCTTAGTTTATTGGTTGATTCGGCTGACGCTTTAGCAAAATCATTGTTTGGTTCGATCTTCTTATGGTTCACAGTTCAAGCGATTATCTCTGTTGCAGTAGATAAACAAAACATCAATACGAATGTAGTTAAAAGAGCTGTTATAGCTCTGATTTGTCTAGCTTTAATCAATGTAAGACTTGATACGGAAATTAAGTCTGACAATGGTAATCAATCATTTGTCGCTTCTCAGTCAGTCATTCCTATGTTGTTTCAAGAGTTTATGTTTGACACAATTTTAGACATTGAAAGGCACGTAACAGATTTAAACGATAACTTATACACTCTTCCATCTATTAAAGTAGTATCACCAGAAAACTTTTACTTAGAGTTTTATAACTTTACTAACACTTATCTTCTAGGTAATGAATCTACTGAAGAAGATGTTACTGAAAAAATTGATACGATCAGCATTGAATATTTAAACAATGAATATCGTGTAGAGTTTGCTATGGGCGGTTTGACGAATAAAATCACTCTTCTTTCAGTTACAGCCTTAAATGATGAAGCAAACAGATTTGTTATTGATTTAGAATCAAAAGAAAAAGAGTTTGTTAAATCATACTTTGAAGCAATGATACAACATTCTGAAAAAGTTGGTCATAAATTAGCAAACATTGAATTTACTCAATACAAAAATGAAAAGCAAACGGCTGACTTTCAAAATATTATAAATAGTTCTGGTAAGAGTTATGCTTTTGAAGGTGAGCTTTTAAGCTATTGCCCTACAATCTATGAGTATGATCTTAAAGGTAGTAATAAATATGTAGTTCATAGGTTCTTACAAGTAGCAAGTTCTTGCGCTGCAATAGAGTTTTTCAAGACACAATATCAGTCACAATTTTTTGATATAAACGAAGTTTATAGCAACACTTCAACTCTTAAAGATAGACACGTTTTGTTAGTTCCTACAAACACTTATAACGGTGTTGAAACGGCTAACAAATACACTTTTACTGAGTTAGTAGATTTGACTAAGAGACAATGTGAAAACTCTTACCTGATATGTGCTGAGTTAGTGCAAAAAATATCTAACATTAACCCTGAGTATAGAGAAAGGCTAGGAGCTTTAAACGGTCTGTTAGATGTGGTTCGTGAACCATTAGATAGAACGATAGATAGTGCTGCTGCTCTTTTAGAGTCTAGAAAATTTGAAACTTCAAAAATTGCTAATGTTTATTTTATAGACTTTGTTAATGAAAATGATTCATATGCTGATCTAGAAATTAGTCTTAACTTGAAACAAAACAAAAACGTGATTTTTGATAATTTTGGTTTGTTAGAGTTTGAACACTTGTTCGTTCCTTCACTAAAAGAAACGTTCTTGAAAATGTTTGGTAATGACCTGACAATACCCTATGAGCGTTTAGCGACCTGTCTTTATTACCCAAATCAGATTAAGAATGGGTTTCTGTGTGAAACAATCACGAATGAAGCGATAAACCTAGCTGTTTCAAACCTGCAAAGTGCTGTTGCTCTTAAGGTTGGCACTGTTGCAATGGGCGCAATACCAAAATCAAACGGTATGGGTGGCGTGGTTCTAGGTGGAGTAAACAAGTTAGCTGCTAAAGCTGGCGCACCTGCGAATGTTGCTACAGCAATCATAGTGCCTTTGATGTTCGATTCGGCTGTAAAGGAGAACCAGTATTCAACGCAAGGAACGATTCAAAGCCTGTTGTTAGGTAGTTATATAGCAAGTTTTATGAAAGTGAATCTTTCTTCTGCACTAGATTTTATATCAACATTCCTTTTCTCAAAGAGCCTTGCAACATTCACTCTGATTTACGGAATCATTATCGCTGTATGGCTTTACATCTTTTCGAGAATGTTTGAACTGATAATTGATATTTCACTGTTTTGGTTAAAAGCCTTTTCCGAAACGGTAGAACTACAAGAATATGGTATCACAGCCTTAGTTTCTGAGTTGTTTATAGAGATTATATACATTCCTATGCTTGTGATTTTTGCACTGAATTTGCCTGAGATACACGATAGAGCATTAACCTTTATCTTTGAAAGACAAATCGACTCATTAAGATTTATGAGTTTATCAATAGAAAACGTTTTAACAGGTTTAACACCTTTTCTATTCACTACATTGTTTTACATTCTGATGATGTGGGGAGCGACACAATTTTTAATAAATAAATTAGATACTACAGTTGAAAAACTGAAACAGAATACAAAATAAAATTACGAATAAATAAAAAGGAGATTTAATATGAGTAATATGAATGAAATTGAAGAATATGAGTTTGATGATGAAATCGATCAAGATTTAGAACTAAATGAAAATGATTTAGAAGCTGAAGAAGAACTTGATCTAGATGGTGTAGACCTAGAGCTTGATGAAGAAGAAATTCCTGAGAATGAAATGGTTCTTGGTTCTGTTGAAGAAAGTCCTGAAATGGCTCTTGATGATCAAGCTAAACCTAAAGTCGATGATAGTTTAGACTTTGTTTCTGAACTGGAAGACGATCTAGATTTTTCTAACAAAAATCAGGAAGAGATTACAAAAACGCTGAACAAATACAACTCAAGAGAAGAAGAGCTTGAAGCTAAAAAAGATGAATATCTTAAAAGTTTCGATATGCGTGATAACTTCTTATATAAAGATGGTAATAAAGTCATTGAACTTAAAAAGTCAAAGTTCAATAGAGCTGTAAAACAAGCGTATCTTGGTGCTTCACCTAAGCCTGACGCTATTGTAGCAGGTTTAATGTTAGTTCCTGATAAACACATCGCTAAATTCCCTCACAGTGAAGAGAATGTTCTGAACTTTAAAACTGCCTTAATGGAAATTAGAGACAAGGATCTGTTTGATTTAGATGATATTACTATCGCTAATGGAATTCACGAAGACTTTAAAAAAGCTTTAGAAGAAGTTAAGAATGATCAATTGAAATTAGGTAGAGATAACAAGCTCGATAAGCCTAAACCAAAACCTGAACAATCAAACGATCAGGATAAACCAAAACCAGAATATAAAGCGGAGTTTGGTCAGACTGAACCAGATCTAGAAGAAGCTCAAAAGAATCATAAAAAGATTTCAAATGCCTTAGAAGATACAAGAGCTGACGCTTTGCTAGATTTTCAACAAACTCTTTCTAGTGAAGAAGAAAAAGAGAAACAAAAGCAAGAACAATCACAGAATCTTGGATCTAGACAAAGGAAAAAACACGGTTCAAGTTTGAAAAGATAATTTACAAAACATTGAGACAAAAAGTTTCAATGTTTTTTATTGTTTATGTTGACAAAAAAATCTTCTTATCATAATGTTTCTCTAACGACCTACTTCATTCAGTGAGAGAAACGATATGTCACAAGTTACTTTTGATCCACGCACAATGTCACCTGAAGAACTACAAGCTCAACTAGAAAAAGCTTTAAAGATTCAAAAAGACTTTTCTGAGAAGAAAGAAAAGATCAATGAAACAGTAGAAACTCTTTTTGGTTTAACTGACGAAACAGAAATTGAGATTGCTGTAAATGAAGTTATTCAGTTTGTAACTAAACACATTGATAAAGCTGATCCAAAACTTCGTGACCGTTTAGCTGTTGTTGTAGAACGTGATGAAGAAGCGACTGATAAACCTGTTAAGAAGCGTGGTAAAAACAAGGTTACTTTCCAATTGTTACACCTTGAGAATTTCAAAACTGAAGCACCTAACCTTTACCAATACTTAGTAGAGAATGAAGACGCTAAACCGCTTGAAGAAAAGCCTGAAAAGCTAGTAGTTAGACGTAAAGCTTATTCTAAAGCTGTAAAGGTTGAAGCTGCTAAAGATAGCGATAAATCACTTTCTGATTTACTTGATCATTACGCTGAATCTCAAGCTCAATTTGAACCAGACAGTGAAGCAGTTCAAAGCCCTGAGAAACAACCTCTTTCAGCGTTTGATAACCTATAAGATTCAATATGCGTTAAGACCTATTCAGGTATAAAAAGACCGCCCTTTGTTGGCGGTTTTTTTCGTCTTAATGAAACTGGTTCATTGCTTTGGAAAGTATCGCTTTTGCTATGAAAACTGATGGGTGATAAACGTTGGCTTTGATTCGATCAAAGTTGGGGTGAGTATCGATCAAGTATGCGTCTCTTCTCAAACACCCTTCAATGACTATATCAAGACTCGCATTATTAACGTTAATCGCTTTAGGTAGCTTGTTGAACTGTTCAGCTATCTCTTGTTCAACCTCTTTGTAAAGCGCAAGGTCTTTAGTTTTAAGAGCCTTGTGAAGCCTTGCAATGTCTCTGAACTCAAGGTTTACGGTCTTAAGCTCTCTGATGTAGGCTTTTTTCAACTTAGGGTTTTGCTGTAAAATTTTCAAACATTCATTAAAGTTACTAAAGTGTTGGTTCTGTGCAACTTTCACAGAATTACGCTTGATCAGTAAATCAATCAGATCAGGTCTTCTAAGGTCTTTCAAACTTGTTAAACAACTATTCTTAATAATGTATGTAACAAGCTTCTCTCTTGCTCTTTCATAACGTGCTATTGCTATAGCAATCGCTTTTTTGTCTGACTTCCTGACTAAACATATCTCATTAGCTAATTTTTTAATGATCTTCTGTTGTTCGTTTATTGTGTTTGTATCAAGACCTAGAGCCTCATAGATAAACTCTGAATAGTTTTTATCACTAATCGAATTGTTGTCTCTTAATGCCCTTTCATAAAGATTAATTGTGTTTATTCTTTTAATCGCTTCCTTCATTTGTGTTTCTCCTTCTACGATACTTTCATTAAATCACTCCATCTTTTTTAGTCAATATTTTGAATAATCTTATATTCGATATTGAAATGACATTTATTGTTTTTTCTTTTAATTAATACAGAACTTGAATAACACTTCTATGAAGAATAACTTTCCTTGCGCCTTTCCATTGAAAATAAATACTTTAATGTTTTAATTATTTATATATATCATAGAAGGAGGTTTGTATGAATACAGACTCAAAAAGGAAAAATATAAACAAAGTCTTGAAATCAATAAAGACTTACAAAGATTATACAACTAAAAATTTCTTCTTCAATTATAAAGGTGTAACGTGGGAAGGTTTAAGAATCGCTGTAAATTATCAAAAGAATAAAATCATCGTTAAACGGTTTCCTTTGTGTTTTGAAAAAGCTTCAGAAGTTCATTACTTAAACTTTTCTAAGATACTAGATAAGTTTATTTCTCATTTAACGACAATCTACTTACTAGAAGATCTTGAAAAAGTCGATTTTGTGTTCGACAAAGAAGAAATAGAAAAGATGTATTTTCTTGAAGTTTGTGCAAACTTGAAGAAACTAAAACTACAAGTCAATGAAGTAGATACTGAAACCAACAAACCAAAAGGCTTTTTTAACAATCAAACGCTTGAAGGTTTGAAGATCACGTTTAACGTGAAAAATGGAACAATCACAGTAGTTCAATACCCTGATTGTTTTGAAGAGCTTAGAACTTCCCCTGTGGTGTATCAGAAGCTTCAAAATGCTTTCTTCAAAGCTATTGAGTCGTGTAAGACGAAAGAACGTCATAATTGCGTTCGTTTTGTGTTTAATCCTGTTCCTGTGGCTTACAACGAGAAAGAAGGTGAATCGAGTAAAAGCTTAATCGCTGACGCTGAACTGGAAAGAAGAATTGAACAAGTGAATAGTAATATCGCTTCAGCGTTTGTCTTTAAATCTAATGGTCAAGCACCTATACGCTTTAGTTACACGCCTGACAGAGCTTTTATCAACAAAGTGAAAGAGTTGCTTCACCCTAATTATGCTTCGCTTTTTGCTGATTATCACGAGTTTAATAGTGAAACGGTTTATGTTGAAACTAAGGATTTTAAGATCAATGTCTATGATAATCCTTTGATGAATGAAGCATTAACGTATCTAGTGAATCACTATGCTAAAAAAGCATATCGTTTTGAGCCTTTTGAACTTCCTGCTGTGCTTAACAAGCTTATGCTCTTGGGTTCTCCTACAGTAGATATAGAAGAACTTTCTGAACAAGTTGAAGAAGGAACTGACAAAGACAGAATTGAACAAAACTGTATGTTTGATGAAGAACTATTTATTGATCATTTTGCAAAGTTCAAAATGAAAGCTGATGTTAGGGAATTATCAGAGTTTATAATAAATAACTTTACACATAGTCAAAGTTATACACATCATAGGAACGTTGATAGAACTTTCGTGAAAGGTGATAAAAACAATCTCGAACTAGATAGAATTATAAGTTCATTCTGTGAAACGAAAAAGATCTTAAAAAGTGATTTATTTTTGCATTACTCTACCTTGAGTTATGAAGAACTAAGAAAGATTTATCTATTTATGTTCTATGAGTTTTATCATTTATACCATAAAAAGAAAATCCCTGACGATTTATTTTCAGTAAAAAAAGACAATGATAGCAATAAAAAAGCACCTAAGAAGAAAAATAAAAACTAAGAAATATTGACAAACTGAAAATAATTGCCATACTAATAGTATAAATAATATATTAGTTAAATTTAATTATATATGTTTTTTATTCAACTTTTTATTTTCTGCAAAAACTCTATGCTCCTGTAGAGTTTTTTGCTTTTTAACGTTTATACTTCCCTTTGTTTCTTTGCTTATGGTCAATCTGATTCTTGTTCTTAGATTCAATGTTGTCTCTTTGCTCTTCAAACTGCTTATAGAAAGTAGTTAGTTTCTTTTTCTTATCTTCAGAAAGGCTTTGCGCCATATCGAAAATTTTATCTTTATTATTTAAAAAGTATTCTGTATCAACCTTTCTGTTGAACTTGATTTCTTTAATATCGTGTCGTGTGACTAGATCAAGAATCTGTTCATTGATTTTCTTTTCTATAATCGCTCTATAAGGTTTATTCTTCTCGTTAGATAACAAACCAATTCCTAGACCATCAGTGAAATTATATGAACCGTTCTTTATGCGTTTTGAACAAGTGTTATGCTTTTTGTCCATCGCTGCTAATTTTGCTTTAAGCTCTTTCTGAATCATACTTTTCAGCATTTGGTCATTCTTCATCATTGGATAGTCAACAATGATGTTGTTAGCGTTCTTGTCTGTCGAAAACATCAACTTAACTTGAAGCTCTCTAAGATGTTGATAGTGACCGTTCTCGTTCACTGGATAAACCCTTAAAACTTCATCTTCCTTCAGGTTCTTGCTTTGGTCTGTAAAAACGTCTTGAAGTAGCGTAGCTGCTGCTTTTGGGTGAACATCAGACAAAGTAACTCTACAAGAATCATTAATTCCTTTAGTGACTTTCATTATTGGCTTGTTGTCCTTCTTCAACACAAAGCCATTTCGATGTTCGATCAGATCTGCACCTAGCCACTGAAGATAATTTTGATTCATTCTCTGCCTGAACAACTCATAGTCAATAAAGTTCACTTGCGATTTATCTTGAACGATATGCACTTTTGCTTTGCCATACCTGATAGACTTGGGAACGTCAGTCATATAATGGTAATCGTGAAATTCAATATCATCTTGCTCAAGCCCGAAAAGCTCTATCAGAGATTTACCGTGATATTGGTCATTAACCAATGTTGAAGACTTCAAAGCAGTTAGAGTTAAGTTCTTTCCTGATTTAAAATTATTGGAAGACATAACCAGGTAACTCATTGCTCCTTGCTTAGTTAAATCCATCAATAGACCATCTTTTTTCAATCTCCTAGCAAACACTTTAAACAACTGTTTTTTAATGCGTTTATGCTCTGAAACTGGTGATGATTCTAACTTGTCATTCATCTGTTTGATGATGTTGTCATAGTTAGATTTTACGATTTGCTCAACCTGATTAACCTTAGTGAATGAACCTTGATCAAACGCTTTACGTTCACCGTAGGATTTAAGCATTTGCTTTAGTTTTGGATCATTAAAACTCTCTATAGTAAAAATGGCTGTAGAGTTCATATAAGGGATTGTTGAACTGTTGAACGTTAGATTTACGGTCTTACCATTCGCTTTCACTTCTTTAATGCCGTTCTGAGCTAAAAGAGCTTCAAGTTGTTCAGGGTTCTCAAATCCTTTTTGGTATGTCTCTTTAACCAAGCTTTCCAGTTTTTCTAAGCACTGAGCTTCATTAAGACCTTTTGCTTTACACTCTTCAAGATAATGTTCACGTTGCTCAAGAGCATGGATTTTATCAGCACCTAGAGCAATGCCTTGAATCAGTAAGTTTTTATACTTCTTCTCGATCTTATGGTGAGCAAGCTGTTTAGCTAGAGCGAAATATCGAGGGTTCATATACCTGCCAGAAACGGGGTCAAAAGCGTGCATATAGCCGTGAATGTGAGGGTTTTCTTCACCTTCTATATGGTAGTTATCCATTGACTCAATATCTTCAATTTTAGTCTCCCCTTTGATCTTCTGGTCTTTCTTGATTTGATTGTAATAAGCACAAATCACATCATTCTTGATACGCTTCATTAGCATTTTTGCTTTGTATTCATTGCCCTTGCAATGATTAAGAATGTTCTGATATTCGCCTTGTGTAAACGTGCAGTTCAGCTTATAAGCGAAAATTTGAGTCTTATCTAAACATTCACCATATTCATCTAAATACTTTGATTTTTCGTTGCTAGGTATAACATATTTTTCATTAATATAGTTTTTCTGACGTTCTGCTTCTTCAAAACATTTTTCTTTTAGTTCTTTGGCACTAAGTTTTTTTCCTTTTGCTTTAAGCCATTGACCAAAATCTGCAAGGTTTGGATTTATGCTCATAAACATATCAGCTCGTTTATCGCATAAAAGACCTGTTTTTTTGTTCTTTACGTTGTAATAGATATGGTTTCCAAAATCTGCTGAATCATTTACATTCACTGTTTTTTTAACTGAGACTTGGCGACCTTTAGAATTTATTTCAATGTAGATCTTTTCTTCTTTTCTTACTTGATTGAAAGTATGTGCAACTTTCGTCATTTTAAATATCATAATGTTTCTCCTTCTATGATTCATCTAATCATAAAAAGGAAAACTTACAACAAAGAAAGTATAATTATAAAAATAATTAATTTTCTTTCCTTCTACGATCTGTAGAAATAAAGATTATTTAAAATAAAAACAATTAAAGTATTGACTAAATATTTTGTTGGTATATATTTTTATATAGATATTAATTATCTGTTTTTCATTATTAAGTTTGATTTAAGAATAGTATTAGAAATCCTTTGTTGTTTTGTGTGTTAATACTAAAGTAAATCGTAATTAACTCTGAACTTAGCCATTTGGTTTGATTTACTTAAACTCTACTTCGGTAGAGTTTTTCTTTTGTTCTCGTTAAATATACATTATCAACCTGAACATATAATTGACATTTATTTTATATATTGTAGTTTTTATAATATAACAAATAAAAAGGAGTTAATTATGACAAAGAAAGAATTACACATTTACTTAATGAAAGAGATAATGAATACATTTTCTTTAATACCAAAAAAAGCAAGGCAAAAAGAAATAGCAAAGATTTTAGGTATCTCTCAACCAAGAGTTAGTGAGTTAAGCAGACCTGAAGAATTTCATTACAAGTTTTCTATAGATAAACTACTAAGTTTTATGGAGACTCTAAATATTCAAACTTCTATGACGGTTTCAAAAGTTAACGCACGTAAACAAGTTAAGAGACAAATAGAAGAATTAAGAAGTGAAAAAGCTCTAATCAGATAGAGCTTTTCTTTTGCCCTATCGCACCTCAAAGCCTCATTTTCACTTGATCAGTCGTTTGGTTTGGTTCAAACTCCAATACTGTATGTTTAACCAGTATAGACCTTATGCAAGTAATACCAATAACGGCTAGTGCAGGGATTTCAGGATTCTCTTCGTTTGAATCGCCCGCAGCAGAATACTCACAACTCGATCTTTCACTAGATGAACTTCTTGTTGAACGTCCTAGTTCAACGTTCTTAGGTTTGGCTAGTGGTGATAGTATGATTGAAGTGGGTATCTTTGATGGTGATTTGCTTATCGTTGATAGATTCCCTGTAGCCCAAAATAACGATGTGATTGTCGCAAACCTTAACGGTGAGTTTATCTGTAAAATCATAGATATGAACAATCGTCAGCTCTTATCGGCAAATCCCAAATATGGCTCTTTTCACATCACTGAGAACGACACGTTCACCATTGAAGGTGTTGTAATAGGATCAGTTCGTATGTTCAAAAAAAGATATTTAATGAGTTCTTAACCGTGTTTGCACTTGTTGACGCTAATAGCTTTTACTGTAGCTGTGAAGCGGTTTTTAGACCTGATTACCGTGATAAGCCTATCGTTGTTCTGAGTAACAATGATGGGGTTATAGTCGCTGCAAATCGTAAAGCGAAAGAATCAGGTATTCCAAAATTTTCACCTTACTTCAAGGTTAAGGCTTTATGCGAACAGAAAGGCGTTGTCGTTTGTTCGTCAAATTATGAGCTTTATGCTGATTTATCTTCCAAGATGATGAATGTGATTGGTCGCTTTGCGCCTGACCAATACATTTATAGTATTGATGAATCATTCCTTTCTTTTGATAGAGTAAGTAAAGCTATTCCTGACCTTAGAGAACATGCTCTAAACCTTCGTAAAACGGTATGGAAAGAAACTCGTTTACCTGTTTGTGTGGGTATTGGAAACACTCTCACTCTGAGTAAAATTGCTAATAATTTTGCTAAGAAAAGACCTGATCTAAATGGTGTTTGTGTCTTAAAAACCGAAGAGCAAATCAACAATGCTCTGAGTAATTTAGAAGCGTCTGACGTTTGGGGTATTGGTAAACGTCTAGCAACTCATTTTAAGCATTTAGGCGTTAATACTGCCCTTCAATTGAAGAACTACCCTGTAGGGTTAGCACGTAAAAACTTCAACGTTGATGTTGAGAGAATCGTTAGAGAGTTAAACGGTGAACGTTGTAAATCGTGGGACAATGTTCAGCAAGATAAGAAGCAAATTTTTTCTACTCGATCTGTTGGTGAACGTATTGAATCGCTCGATGAATTGGTTCAAGCGTTAAGCCAACACGCTAACATTGCTTCACGCAAAGCACGTAATCAAAAGTCATTATGTAAAGTAATGCTGTGTTTCGCTGCTAGTTCTTCTTATGACGATAAACCTGTCAGTCATAAAGCAATACATAGATTTGCTTACCCTACTTCGGACGTTCATCAAATCACCTCTGCGTGTGTGAGAATGGCGAAAGAGATTTTTAGGGAAAATGTTCGTTACTATAAAATTGGTGTAGGTCTGTTGGATCTAGTCGATGGAAGGAATGAACAACCTGACTTGTTTAACCCTGAACCCAACAACGAAAAGCTTATGAATGTGTTTGATAAGCTCAATGATAAGTATGGTCGTGACACTGTGTTTCTCGGTTCACAAGGCACACAAAAGAAATGGGAAATGAGAAGAGAGCTGTTAAGTCCTCAATACACAACCAATTGGAAACACATTCCTGTGATTAGCTGTAAATGAAAAAAGCCACTGTTTAAGCGGCTTTTCCTAAGTTTTATTAGTCATAAAACATGCTCTTTATCTTTTGAACTTACGTTTTGCTTTAACGTCCTGATCTAAAGTGTTATCGACTTCGTTTTTGTTCAATGCTTTTTTAGATGATTCTAATATTTCATCTTTATTAGCGTAATGATTTGCTTTAGAAAGATCAGTCATTCTTTCTAAAAGTGAGTCTTTTGAAGTATGACTGTCTGAAGCGATTTTTTTAAGAGTTGCTGAATTAACTACATCAACCTTGTTTTCTTTATCAATAACAATTAAAACACTATCTTTTCCATTTTTACTTTGAAAAGATGTGATTAACTTATCATCTATGATTTTCGCTTCTTTCAGCTCTACAGGAATGTTAAGCTCTTCTTCGTTGTCGATTTGTCTAGATAAAAATTCATTTTTCGTTTTATCAATGACTTGCTCTTCAACTGCGTCTTTATATTTACTTACATACTCAACGACTTTTGGATCATCATACTCAAGTCCAAACCTATCAGCGATTTCTTCTCTTAAAGCATCGTCTTCTTCGTCATTAATATAATAATTAAAGCCGAACCATTCACCTTCATCAGAATGACCGTCACAAGAAACGGTAAAGGTAATGTCATTCCCTTCATCTTCAAAAGTAATCATTGCTGAAACTCTTTCTTCTGCGAAAGTCTGTAATGTATTACCATTATTTTCAGGGCAATAAGCATATTTCTTATATTCAGTATCAATTGTTTCAATTTGAAAATCTTGCTCTTTAATATTATTTATTTTTACGTCCATAATTTTCCTCTCTATTGTTATTTATGGTTAATTTAACAAATATAATATTTCAATTCAATCAAAATATTATTATGCTATTTTCATTTTATTTCGTTTTTCTTTTTTATTTGATTGAATCATTTTCATTTTTTCTTCTGCTTTATACTTCGAATCTTCAATGATTGAATCTTTGTTTAGATAAAAATTCGCTATAGCAACATCAGTTAGTTTTGATACTGTAGAATCTGCTGAACAATTATTATCTTTACAGATTTGATTTAATGTCGATTGATTTACTACATCAACATTGTTTTCAGTGTCAATTATCAGTAAAACGCTCTTATCAGAGTTTTTGCTTTGAAAAGCTGTGATTAGCTTATCTTCAAAGATAAGTGCTTCTTTAAGCCTTACAGGAACATCTATCTCAATACCATAGTTTTGATGATGTGCTAGAAAGTAGAACTTTGTTAGCTCTTCCATATCGTTTTTACTCGCTCTAAGGTAAGAATTGAAAAACTTATCGTGTGTTTCATAGTCAAACTCTTTCAAACCATAAGATTTGATTAGAGATTGTCTAAAAGCTTCTTTATCAGCAAGTTCAACACTTGATTGAATCCATTCTTTACCCTTTCCTTTTTGAACTGTGCATTTGACTTCAAACTCTATTTCATTTTGTGTATCAACAAAATTAGTGAAAAGAGTAAAGGAAACTTCAGATCTGTCTTCAACCTTTTGCTTTTGTGTTTCTTCATCTAAAACTAATTCAAAATCTTCGTGTTCTTCAACTATCTGGTCGTGCGGCTCTTTACGTATTAAAAAGACTTTATTAAACATTTTAACTACTCCTAATTATCCATTTGTCTATATAAATTTATTACCACATACAAAGCATTACACAAGGCTATTAAATAAATTATTTTTTGCATAAACAAATATTGGTGATATATCTATATTTATCATAGAGGGAGAAATTATTATGACAGAAAAAAAGTTTGATAGAATTAGCGTAAAAGAGATAGATAGAAAACTGTTAAAGAGTCTTATCAATTCAAAAAACAAAGTTCAAAACAATGCAGTTTGTTCAATTTGGTTTCTTGAACTTATCGGAATTTCAAACTATTTCATTTATAAGTATTGTAGAGTGTTTAAGATAAAGAAAAAGTATAATGCGTATGAAAGACACAGATATGATTTAAACGCTGTTTTGAATTACTATGAAGAACACTTCAAGAAAACTTTTTCATTCACAGTAGAAGAAACAAACAATCTATATCATCTGAAAATCGAAAAAAAAGAAACTCCATAAAGGAGTTTTCTTTTTATCTTTGACACTCTATAAGTTGAGTTTCTTTACTACTTACCAGAAACGCTTTTAACTCTTCTAGTTGCTTGTTGTATGCCCTATCTAAGTCATTTCTTAACACTGGTGACTTGATACCCTCATAATCGTTACTAATTCCTGTATAGACTTCATCTAACGCTGCTTTCTTGCTTTTTATACACTCTGATAAAATAATATTATTTTGATAGTCGTCAATTGCATAACTTGCCATTGAACCTGCAATAAACACACTTACTAAACCTACTAGAACTTTCTTTAAACCATTTTTGTTTTTCATCATTAACTCCGTTGAATATTTCATAATTATTTGAATAGCTTATATTTTGATTTATTCAAGGGTTTTATTTCTTGTTTAAGTCGTGGATAGCTACTTTCCCTTTAATGAAAGCAAATAATATTTTTGAAATAATATTATTTCTCTAGAAAAATAATATTATATTTATAAAAAAATAATATTATTTTTTATGTCTATTGTAATATTAAAATTATATGCTCTACTAGATAATATGCTAAACACAAAAATCAAAAAGGAGATTTACTATGAGCATAAATAATAATGAAAAAAGAAAAGGAATGAGTAACATAGGCGTGGTGATGTTTGGGGTAGTTGGATTAACATTATTCTCAATCACTCAAATACTAAGATTAGGCGATTTTGCACTTATACCTTTAGAACTACAAAAGGTTGTAATTTTAGCTTCTACAATTACTGTTCCACTGATTCTAGGAAAAGTGATAGATATTCTATTGAAAGAGAACGAAAGATTAACTAACGAAAATTCATTGAACAAAAAGCTTGCTGATAAAGTTCAAAGAGAACTTGATTTTGAAGAATTAGAAAATGAGTAATATTGTTATGGAAGAAAGGTATTACTTAATAAAGATTCTAAGCGAAAAACTAAAATATTTAACTCTGTTGAAGATCTTAAATTGATGAAGCATTTAGTTGAAAAAGCGAAAGAATCTAACCCTGAAGCTCAAATGTTTTTGAAAAGCAGAGAAAGAAATGATTAATGATAATTTTCAGAATGTAAAAAACCACTCTTTTGAGTGGTTTTGTTTTGTGCGTTAAGCACTTAGTTTAGCTCGTTTTGTTTGCTTCTGCTCTAGCTGCTGAGAAACGTCCTGTTTCTGTTCTGCTTTTGCCTTTAAACGCTCATGTTCCTGAGCTTGTAGAACTACTCGATTCGTTTCAAAGCTTAAAACTGTATGCTCTTTCAGATCAGATTTAAGTGCTGCGCTATACTCTGATATTGATTTAGAACCACAATGATTTTTTGCAAAGTCTGTTAAGTGTTTTTCGTTAATAAACGTGTCTTTATCAAGGTCTTTAAGATCTACCTCCACAATGAAGCTTTTATCAGGTTCATTAGCTGAACGATACGTTTGATAAACAGTATCGCCAGTGATTCTAAGATCTGTTGCTTCAAGTGAATTAGGAAGTTTTTGCTCAAGCTCTAGTTTTTGCTTTAGCTCGTATGCCTCTAAATCATTGATTATCACGTTTGCTCGTTTTTCTGACTCTTTGAAGCACTTATATAGCTCTTCTGGATTATCACCACAGTAGTTTTTAGCCCAACCACCCATATACTTACAGTGTTGAGAAAAAGACTGAATACCATAATGAGCACAAACAATCATTGCAGTTCCTTCAGCTACAACTTCTTCTTTCGAGTATGACTTTTCATAGTCTTTATGTGTTGATGGAAGAAATTCAACACCAAATTGTTTAGCTTTTGAATGACCTCCCTCATGAGAGGCTATGCTGAATCTCGATTCAGGGTTGTAAAACTGTTCTGGTAAAGGCAAAACTATGTGATGTTTACTTGGTGAGTAATACGCTGAGTTAGATTCTCTCTCATAGACAGGTAAACCAAGAGAAGCGATTAGATTATCAGTTCGCTGTGTAATATAAGCATTTTCTAATTCTTCACTCATTTTGACTGAATCAATGTTGAAATCAGGATCATTATCAAAGTGTTTAGCGTCAATGAATGGTCTTAAATGCTCCATTGGAAGAGCTTTACCTGAGTAAGCTATTACAGAGGTTGTTTCAATTCCTTCTTCAGACCTTTGCTTGTCAGACATTTTTCGTATTTCTGTGTATCTTTTACCATTGTAGATAGGTAGTTTCTTATCACTTCCTTCGGGTGCTTCCCAATAAACGGGAACTGCCCTATACACTGATTCTTTGTGAACATCTTTCAATATCTGTTTTGCGTTAGAACCTTCAGGTAGATTCTCAAGGTTTTCTATGATCAAACCTTCTGCATTTTTAAACGAAATCCATTTGTTTACAACAAGTCCCAATTCTTCAGCTACAACACTAAGATTCAGAAGATTTATACCAGAATAAAATTCAGTATCACCTTCTTTATAAGAATATTTTTTTGGTTTGGTGAATCTTCCTTTTCTTTTGTTAAAACCAATATCTAATTCTTCAGGGTTAAAAGCGTCATTGCTAGAAGTGATAAAATCAATCATTCGTTCACCCAATTCTTTTTTGTAACGCTTATCTCTTTCAAATGGTGTTTCTTTGCTTTTATTAGCTTTCTTTTTATATGCCATATCTAAACTCCTTTTTATTAGTTAGATATTATAATATTTATCATTAATATTATTTTTTACAATCCAACCAAAGAAGAAGTTGTTTTATTTTCTTGCATTTACTTAATATTTTGATAAACAAATATATAGATTAAGGAGAATTATATTTATGGGTAGAGAGCAACAAATTGCACTAGGAATTGAAAGAACAATATTGAGTCAAGAAAAGTATGAAAAATCATCTTCTTGGGAAAAACTTTTTCTGCAAGGAATGTCTAGACAATGGCGAAAAACTCAAAGATTTACTATCAAACAAAAAAACACTGCTTTTCCAATTCTTAAAAGAATGAATGAGATTTAGAATAAATCACGGTTGGGTATGGCGTAAGCGATAAGGCACTAATCGAAATGATTTATCAATGAGATTAGTTTTCAGCTTGATATCTGGAAGTGATTTTTTTACGGTCAAGATTTGACAAACATTTTAGATAGTATATAAAGATAGTATTACTCTTCTTGAGTTCCAATATCTTATTGAGAAGAAGTAAGTGACAGGGATAGTCCATAGAAAGCACCTCTTTTGAGGTGTTTTTTAGTATGAGGAATTTAAAAAAACCACTCAATTGAATCGAGTGGTTTCTTAATTAGTTTCTGAGTTTTGAACGATTCTTTTGTTTCTGTTCATCATCTTGTGTTAACTCTTGCTTTTGTTTTTGCTCTTTTCTCTTTTCTTCTTCAAGCCTTAACGTTTTCCAGTTAGCGTTGTAACTCAAATATGTATGTTCCATTAGTTTTTCTTTAACGGATTCCTTGAACTCTGAGATTGGTTTTGTGCCACAGTAATTTTTTGCAAAGTCATTAAAATGTTTCTCATTGATGATTGAAATAGAGTCTCCAAAAACATTAACTTCAGCTATAAACTTTTTACTTGGTTCATTTTTTAACTGATATGTTTGAAAAATCTTCTTATCTCTAGATTTAAGACCTAAAGTTTCTGCTCTAAGATCTGAACTTTCTAAACCTTTTGGTATATATAAATCAATATATTTTTTTGATTTTATTAGCAAGTTGTTCAATACTTCTTGTGGGTTTTCACTATGAATAACAAAGTATTTACAACCTAAGCGTGAATAACCGTGTTTTGCACATTCATCTAAAGTTCTTAACCCATAACAGGCTAATTCTGACTTTACTAATTCTGTAAATGCTTTTTTAGTTATGCGCTTTGGCTCTTGTGGCTCAAAATCATCAAGAACAATTTCATCATTTTCGTTTCTATTGAAAGATCTATAATCTAAGATGTAGAAATATTTTGATTGATCAGAAAACAAGGACTTTAAATTTTTGTTTATTTGAGCTTGTTCCTGTCTGCGTTCACGCTTTGCTTTACGCAACTCTTCACCAGTTCTGAACATAAATCCGTTGGCGTGACCCATTTTTACAACGACTTCACCAGATGGAGTAGTAATAGTGTGTTTATTGCCACTGACCAAAATTGTGCAATTTTCCTCAGAACGCTCTACCCTGCGTTTACTGCGACCATTACCTCTCCACTCTACCCAATCTACATCACAACCTTTATGCAATTGAGTATTTTTACGTTGTGATCTCTTCTTCGCTTTTAGTTCTTTGTCATAGGCAAGGACTTCATCATCAATATTTTCAACAATTTCATTATAATCATAATAATCTGTCTTATTATATAGCTTTGATGTGTGATGCCATTCACACGGCTCAAAAAAATACCTGATAGTGTCAGTCGCTAACTTTGTTCTTTTAGATATTTCAGAAATCGGAAATTTATTTTCTTCTTCTGCAAAAATTGCGTTGTTAGATTTAGAATAACCGCTATAACCATTACCTCTATGTTCCATAAATTGCTCCTATAAATTATATTTGTTATTTAAATATTATATCATATATATATTATTTTACAATAATAATATTAAGTAAAATGCAAGTTTTTTATTGTTTTTTTATTATGGAATTATAATTTTCAGAACACACAAAAAACCACTCAAAAGAGTGGTTAATTATTTATTTTCTAGGTTTTGAACGATTCTTTTGTTTTTGTTCAACATCTTGATAAACGTCTTTCCTTAAATCATTTCTAGTTCTTAAACGTTCTTTCTCTTCCGCTTTGAGTTTAGAACTATGAGTTTCAAACTGTAATAAAGTATGTTCTTTAAGGTCTTCTTTCAGTGAAGAACTAACCTCTGACAAACTTCTTGAACCTCTATGATTCTTGCAAAAGTCTGTTAAGTGTTTTTCATTTCTTACCGTGTCTTTTGAAAGGTCTTTAAGGTCTACTTCTACTATGAAGCTTTTGTTAGGTTCGGTCTTTGAACGATACGTTTGATAGACCGTATCACCTAAGATTCTAAGATCAGTCGCTTTAAGGGAATTTAAAAGCTTTTCATCTACCTTACTCTTATCAAGCTCTAGCATTATTGCTGTTGGTGAGTCGCCTACAGCCATAGCATTTTCTTTAAAGACTCTGTATGTCTTACCGTTAAAGTGGGTTAAGCCTAAGTTGTTGTTCTCACGCACACCATAGTTAATAAGACTTGGATCAGACTTGAAGCTAGGAACTAGCTTATCTGCGTCAAAACCAAAATCGAATGACTCGCTAACGTGCTTGAACAATGCTCTTTCGTGTAGAGATTTTTCAGGTAACACGATAACTATCTTTGAATCTTTGTTTATTGCAAAACCATCTTCAAACTGAAAATCCCCAAAACGATGTTTACCATTTGTTAGATTTTCGACTTGTGTTGCTAATGCTTTACGCTCTTCATTGTTGTGCATAAACAAAACTTGATACGTTGGCAAAGCAAGTTCAAGTTCAACGCCCTTTTTCCTTTGTAATAATCCTGTCTCTTCATTTTTCATATTAAAATCCTTTTCTTCTAATTTTCTAACTATTTCACCATCTTCTATGTAGAACATTTCCTTTGTTCTAACTTTTTTTAGTGATAGTTCGGGTTCTCTGTCTGTAATATCACCTGAGATTATATCTTTCTCTTCAGCTTCAAAGACAAACAAGTATTCTTGTTCGGCTAATCCTGAGTAGTAATCAAGAACATACTCTTTACTTGTTCCTACATAGATACCTTGTCCGATCCATTCCCCATTCTTGCCCTAAACCAACATCTTCCAATTCATAACTTAGGCGAGAGTTTGCGCCTGACCTGATTTTTCCTGTATCTTCATCAACAGGCATTACTTTGTAGCAAATGAATGTCATAAAAAACTCCTTATGTTTTATCTATCCATAAGTATTTTCTTACCACATATTAAAATACTTTCAATCTTGTCTAGGATTTGTCCTTAAAAATACTCTAAAAGCTTCGCTTAGATTTGTTTCTGAAGTGATTAATCTCATTAGTTGGGTGCTCTAATTGGCTGAAAATGCGTGTTTTTTGGTCGAAAAGGGGCTATTTCGATGAAATTTAAAATTTTTATTAAAAAAATTGAAGTTTTTTATTTCTTTAATAATAAAGAAAAAGATTTCGTTGCGGCCTTATAGGACCATGCTTGCTGGAATTTGTTTGTTTTTTATTGTGCAAAAAACATTTGACAAATATGTTTTTGTA
This sequence comes from Vibrio sp. Vb1980, assembly GCF_033338615.1. Lineage (NCBI taxonomy): Bacteria > Pseudomonadati > Pseudomonadota > Gammaproteobacteria > Vibrionales > Vibrionaceae > Vibrio > Vibrio sp. Vb1980. Next base: position 34,726 of record NZ_JAWOSZ010000009.1, on the reverse strand, counting down.
AGATTTCGAGGTATTGATCTTTAATATTATTATTTGATAAAATATATAACATCAAAACGGCAACGGAAAAGTGTTATGATTTAAACTAAACATTATTTGGAGAAAACAAATGAATATTATTACAAAGAAAATTGAGGAAATAGCAAACAAACATAATAAAAAGCCTTTCTATATTTATGAGTCATTGATCGAAATGACTTATCAAATGCGTGTAGTTAGAGACTTTAAAGACCGTTTTAACTGGCTACACGAAGACTTCTTAAACTTCCTAGTTCTCTATATTGAGCAAGTGGATCAGAATCCTTTTGAAGACCTTTTAGGGTTTGTCTTGTTTGAAATAAATGCTCTAGACAAGAAAAGCCTTGGTCAATGCTTTACACCGTCTGATATAGCTCGTTTGTTGTCAAAACTAACTAATAGATATGTTGAAGGTGAAGCTCGTTCATATGGCTCGTTTAGCGACATTTGCTGCGGTTCTGGTTCTTTAGTCTTGGCACAAATGGAAACAATTCACGAAACCAAGCAACACAACATAAAAGTGATTATCAATGATATTGATGAACTTATGGTAAAGACTGCGGTTGTTCAGGTTTTGATGAATGAAATGCACTTAGATTCTTTTGACACAATTCATCTTAAAGCATATCGCTCAAATGCTTTAACGGAATATATGACAGGGAAAGACGTTATCTTTGCGCCAAATCTGAATCATATCAATGATAAAGATGTTGTAGAGATTCTTGAAAGAAGATCTATGCCTAACTTCGATTTGCATAGAAGAGTTTTAGATATGCTTGAAGATCAGCCTAAACCGAATCATAAGGAGGCTGCATAATGAGAATCTTAAACGAAAAAGATGTATTTCAGTTCAACTATAAAAAAGAAACAATGGGTAATCTTTTGATTCAAGACTTTAAACAATTGAAGAATGTTCATCAATCAGAAAAAGAGTGTTTTGAAAGCTTCATCAAAGGTAAAGAAGATGATGAACTTGGAGTAGTTTTTGATTGCCCTGATACATTCTCAAGACTGAACAAACTTGAAATTGATTGTATAGATTTATTTGTCATTTTAGAAGATTGCGGTTTCGATGGTTCAGAAGAAGATTTAGAAGAGTTAGTAACGGTTTTTCACACATTACTTAGTCTTGATAGATTTAAGTTTTACACTGACTATCGTTCTTTTCAGAAAGAGAATGGCAATGTTCTTGATTACGATACACAAACTTTACTTTGTGCATTAGAAAATACAAATTGTGAAAATGAGCATTGTGATGATGTAGATAAAATATTTAACTTTTTTGATTGCCTTGAGCAACTTGTCAGTCAGCAATATCAAATAATTGAAGGAGAAGATTATTACCCTGAAGAACCAACTTTAGAATATTCATTTAGGTATCAGTAAGGTTAAACAACCCAAAATTGGAAAAATCGAATTCCAATTTAAAACTTTCATTTTTAATGAACAATTAGGGAAATCAAATGAAAGAAGTGGAAAAACTGCAACAAGGAGGTTGCACAACTAAAAACTAAGAGAGAATAATAATGAAAACACAAAGTCACAATTTTAAGTCAGTTCCATATCAGGGTAGCAAAGCAAAGCTTCTTACTTTCCTAGAAGAATCTTTAGATCATTACTTATCTAACTTTTCCGATAATCAAGAAATTAATAGTTTCTTTGACGCATTTTCAGGTAGTGGTCAAGTAGCACACCATTTCAAAGATAAGTTCGACCTAATCACGAATGACAAACAATCTTTTACAAAAGTGATTAACGATACTTTCTTAAGCTCTAACGCTCATGTAGAGCGTATTCAAGAGCTAGTAGACGAACTAAACAACCTACCAGAGCTTTATTTTTATCAAACTGATGGTTGGTTTACAGAAACCTATTCTCAAGATTTTCTAGATGGTTCAGCAGTGTCTCTCGATGGTTCTAGAAAGCTTTGGTTAAGCAAGAACGCTCGCAAGATCGATATGATCCGCACTCGCATTGATGAAATGCGTGAGAATGGCGAGATTAATCAAGATGAAATGAACATCTTACTTACTTCGCTGCTTCGTGCTTCAAACCTTGTTCAAAACACGCTAGGACACCAAAACAGCTATTTGAAGGAATGGTCTGATAAGTCATTAAAAGACCTCGTTCTATTAGTCCCTGAGTTTGAGCAAAGCAAACGTAAACACAAGAATCTATGTGGTGATATTGGTGATGTAATTGATGAAGTTCACGCTGATATTACCTACTTCGATCCACCTTACGGCTCTAACAATAAGAGTGGTTCAGGCTTTAGCTATTCAGCTTATTACCATCTAAACAACACGATTGTAGATAACAATCGCCCTGAGACTTTCGGCAAGGCTAATCGCCCTATTGCGACTAAAGCAAACAAAGACACGATTGAAAAGAACAAGAAAGAACTTGTTATGCCTGAGTTCATTAACCTTGTTCAACGTTCAAAGTCTAAGTTCGTTTGTTTCTCATACTCAACGCAAGGTCTTTTATCAGCTCAAGACTTTGAAGAAGTGTTTCGCTTGGGTGGTTGTGAGATGGCGACTTTCAAAGTGTATTACACCTCTCACAAGAAGAATAAGCAAAGTCAAACCGCTTTGAAGAATGGTGATTCAATCAATCGTGATAACCACGATGAAGAATTGTATGAGCTTTTCATCATTGCACAGAAAAAACCTGTTCGCCTTGTTGATAACAATCTTGAACACAAAATCGAAACATACCTTGAAAAGTCTGTTTCAACACATTCAATCAATGATAAATCTTACTCGATTTATTACGACAATACAGAAGGTTCATTTATCGAAAAAACAAAAGGAGATATTTCAATGACCAGTGAAACATTAAAACTAAACCCTCAAATGCCTGATAGCGTTTCATATGTAAAAGTTGTAGGTAACTTTGATAAACCAATAAATCTTAAATGGATTTATGTTCAAACACCTGATCATTTTGTTGAAGTAATGCACTACACAAGACGATTATTGAATCAAAGATTTTATGATGAAATTGACTCTCTTTGTGTCAATGCTAAGGGAGACATACAAGGGCTATACAATGAATTAGGAATATTCATTGAAACACAGATTGATATTCATATAGATAAAAACTTAGTGATAGATGAATGTTTTGCCCTTTCATACGATATAAACGATGAAACGAGTCCAGTCAATTCAGGAATGATGTTGTTTGTTGAAGAACATTATATCTACCCAAGAGTTTTAGACTATGTAAGTTAGACGTTATTTTAACGAATAAAGGTTAAAGCTATGAAAAGTGGAAGACTTAACGCAACAAGGAGGTTGCTCAACTAAATAGAGAGAGAATTATCATGTATATATACAAAATAAAAACAAACAAAAACGAATTGAAGAAAGTAAAATGTCTATGTGAAGAAGATACTGTTTTGAAAAACGACTTTATCTTGCTCACGGATAATCAAGACCTGTTTAGAAAGATTATAAAAGAAAAGTTCAACATAACTGAACTTTTAATAGAGCTGTATAACGATTCAGTTTATGAAGAGCAATTCACTTTAGAAGAGTTGAAGAGCTTTGAGAAACAAATCTTTGAAAACATTTTTTGCAATCAAGATTTCAGAATTGAAGAAAAAGAATTTAAAAAATATAGAAATGTAATATTTCAGCTTTCAATAATGCTTACTCATTTGATAGTTGAAAAGATTCAAGAAAATGAAACTGAAGATTGGTCGAACATTGGGACATACCCTACTGAATACATAGAAGACGTTTATCAAGACTTATTAGACTATGATAATGATTATAAGCTATGTTTCGACTCTCAAGAGTTACTTTCAAAAATAACTGGCTTTAAAAAGAAGATTTATGCAAATGAACTCTATGATTTTGACGATATGCCTGATAAATATTCTTATGAGCGTTGTTTTAAATGTAATTCAGAAAATTACAATGTTGCAGTTAATGAAGAATCTGAACAAGATGATCCATTCTTTATTCATACTTGTGATAAGTGTAGTTCAAGATGGGAAGTTAGCCATAAACATAATCTTATTTACTTTTATGGAAATGATAACGAAGAAGTTTTCTAAGAAACAAAACAATTGGATTTTACTGCAAAAGGAGTTTGCATAACTAAAAAACAAAAGAGGTAATTATTATCATGTATTATATAGCAAAAGGTAAAACAGCAACACTAGCAACAAGACAAATCGATCTAGCTGATAAAGGAACTGAGATTTTTGAATTTGAAATTATAGACATTTTCAAAATCTTAAAAGAATACAACAATGTTTACTTGCGTGACACAGAACTATACTTAAAAGAAAATAACACAATAATCAAAGGTCAATTCATTGTAGAACAAAGAAACATCTTTGAACATTACTTAGTAACCATTGATACTCACAAACAAGAGATCTACCGCCCTGCTTTTATGCTTCATTGCATAGATGGGAATGACTATCTGATCAATGATGTAAAATCATTGTATGAACTAAACGTTTGTAAAATGTTGAGCATAGATAGTAAATTGTTAAGCAAAGAGTTTAAAAGCTGTAATCTAGCATTTGCTGATTTTTTTAATCAATTTGCTTTAAAGCTTGGATCATTAAGTAATAACTATGCAATTTTAAATGACTTTCCTGAAGATGATAATTCATACACTCACATCAACTATGAACAAGCGAATGAATTGATTAATTCAAAGATCTTTGAAGAAATGCTTCAAGCAAGCTTTGATAGTGTTGGTAAAGCTTATGCAGCATAGACTAGGAGTGACCTTAGAAGTCGAAAATGACGATAGCGAGTGTTTCTACTGTGGCAATGAAGATTTCACTTCAAAACGAGTAGATACCGCTTACGTAATGGAGTTCTACTATCACCACTGTTGCAAGAGCTGTAACAGTGAGTGGAACTACAGCCCTTTCTTTGGTGAGATTTACTATCTTCGTGATGATGAACTTGACCAGAAAAGAAGGTTAACAAAAAAATCTTAATTACCATTATGTTTCTTAACGTTGGAATGGGGAAATGAAACGGTTAAAAGTTATCTGGTAAAGCCCTGCACATTTTGTAGGGCTTTTTTAATATGGTAAAATTCGTTCATCTTCCAAGTAACTAAACTGATTTAATGTCTGACAAGTCGTATCATCAACTGATTCAATCAACTTTCGAGAACACGCTTCTTCACCTTTACTTTCAAGTTAATGCTTCTACAAGCTTTGTCAAAGAAGATCAGAGAAACAAGATCATCATCGACTATCTAAAGCCTAAACTGAAGCAAGCTCGATACTCGACAATCAAGAAGAAACTCAAAACTGTTTGCTTAATGAAGAATAAGTTTGGTTCTATCGAGAAGCACTTAGACGGCATTTTAAGCCAATACAAAACGGTCATAGCAAAGAACGATGTAGAAAAGCTTTACAGCGTCTTAGAGAGCTTTGAGAGCACAGGAATAGCAACCAAGCTAATTGAAGAAACACCACAGCAAGAAGCTAACGTTGTTTATCTAGATCGAGCACACATAGACAATTGCTTTGATGATGAGAATAGACAAGTTGCACCTATATCACTGTTTATACACACAGTAGAACTTGGCAAGTTCAGAAAGTGCCTAGATGAACAGCTTTACTTCAAATATGAAGCTCATCAAGTGAATAAAGAATTGAACAACTACCACTATTTGCTTCACCCTATTTCTTGACCATCTAACAAGGTAGAACGAATGAGAAATGTCGTAAATGACGATAAAATCGTTGATTTTAGAGACTTGGTAAATTCAAACTCTAGCTTTGTATATCAGATCTACAAAGATAAAGGCGGTAAAAACCTTTTTAACCTCGTTTGTTCAGCAATGGACTGGATCTCGGTATCCGTTCGCCACTTAGAAAATGCGCCTGATTTTGATAAAGACATAGATACTAAATGTATGCAGGTTTATTCACTCATCTCTTCGATTGATCTCGTCTGGGAGTCAATTAAACAACTCCATCGAGTGTTTATCAATGCGAATACCTTACCGTTTCACGGGGAAAAGAGTTGCTTTGAAAATCGACTTTTTCTCGATGAAGATGATAATCGTTACTTCAAAACTATTAGAGCTTGTTTCGGTGCTCACCCTGTAGATCTGTATCAAGATGGTTCAAAGCGTTTCGCCAGTTGGCCATTCGATAGTCATTTCAATTCTGGCGACCTGAGCGTTATGCTCTACAGTCGTGATGTAGGTAAAGAAGACCTGACTTTAAACTTGAATATCAATGAGTTATTAGAATTTTTGAAAACTCGATATGCGTATCTTGATGTTATTGCTGATAAGATCCAAACACTCTTCGTTGAATATCAACAAAACCTTTCAAAAGTTGATATTGAAACTAAATCCGATCCGCTAGAACAGCTTTATGTTCTTCGTTCTGAGTCAGTAAGACGCTTAGACAATGAATATTATAATGGGGAGATTAACGACCTGATTATGATTTTTGAAGCTGAACTCACTGACTCTGACCTTGTACCACTCGCTGATAAGTACAAAGAATCCCTCATTCCTTTGATTGAAGAGATTAAGAAAAATCTTCAAGAAATGAACATTGTTGATCTAGTGAATGATAGTGACCTAAGAATCAAGTCTGAGCTTAGTAGAGAGTTAAGCTATGAACTCGGTAAGTTCTACACTTGGGTTCACGGTGACAGATACGATCCGCTACTCGATTACTACTGTGAAAGGTTTAACGATGCGACTGACGGAAAGTTCAATTTTAGTCGATTCGATGAACCGAACTTATCCTTTCTAAAGTCTCGCTTGATGTTAGCTCAAGACTTGTAATGTTAGTTCAGTGCTTCTTCTTGTAGATGTAAACGGAATGGGTTCATCTCAGCCAGAATAAAGTCTTCAAACCAAAGATTAATCTGTTCCAGTAGAACAGCTCCCTCTTTTGCCGTTTTCATTGATAGTACATCAAGTTCATCTAGGTCTATCATCTCTTCAAGAGGTGAAGACCTAACCAAGTTGTGAATCGCTCTATTTCGCTCTCTACGCCACTCATCAACATCACGCTTAAGATTCTTTGGTAAATAGTCAGCGCATAGCTCAATAAGCTTCGCAAAGCTCTTAGTTCCTGCTTTTTGTCCTTTGATGTACATAGCTAGTGATAAGCGATCTGAAATGCAACTTTCTTCTAGTGCAATTGCTTCAAGATAAAATTCTTGCTCTAAGGCTTTTTGAATACGCTCTACAATGTCTTTAGAACGTTCTTCTTTCTTGATGATTGTTGAGTAAGCTGAACATTCCTCATCAGCTAAATGATGCCTTGAGATATGAAGATCCATCACCATCGTTCTAAAAGATGGCATAGTGTCCAAAATCTCAGTAAATTGCGTCATAAACGTATCGAGGTACGTGAATGTGTAGATGTGTTCACGCTTCAACCACCAACTGTATAACTTATCTTTCTCGGTTCTTGGGATTTCAATAACTCTATGACCGATATGATTAATATAATCGTGTATCACTTTGAGGAAAAAGGTGCAGTGGAACAAAATGGTCTTTCCCTGTGGATACATTGCGTAAGCTTCAGGGTTCATATCATTAATATGAGTTTCTACAACTTTCTTTTGTTCTATATGTTCATCATCAATGAATAAACATAGTGAATTCAGTAGATCTACTGGATTCTTTACGTCAAAACCATCTAGCCATAGTGATTCAAACAACCAAAAAGCAAAACTATATCCATCAATGTAACCATCTTTGAAAAATGTGTAGTGTTTACGGCTTTCAAGTTGAGCTTGTTGCTCTTCTAATGAAAGATTGGCTAGATTATTGTTCATACTTCTTCCTGATCAACAAAGCACTGCTTCAATGCAGTGCTCTAGATACTATTAGAGCTTATTGTGCTCTTGTTTCAGTAATGCTCTTCTTTTTCTTCTGCTCTCTAAGTTGCGCTCTCTTGCAACAATAAAAGCTTTTACCTCATCAGCGTATGTTTCTTCGATAAATGGGATTTGAAGAATTCGCTTTGAGTCTGCATAGCCCCAAACTCTAAGTGGCTGTATTAAGTCAGTATGTCTTAAACTCACTTCACTGAATGAAAAATCTTTTTCATATATTTCAAATACATCAACTTCTTTGAGGACTTGACCTAAAACTTCACTCTCTGACAAACAGAAGTTAAGAATAGATTCACCAGAATCAAAAACATTCTCATACTTGAGGTAGTAATCCACTCGGTCTTCATATTCATCTTGAGTTTCATCTTCATCTTTCGAGGTTTGCCACTTAAGATAGTCGATGAATTTTTCTAGGATCTTGTGTTCTTCGTCCCACACATAAACATTTTCTAAATTACTGAATCTATTGAAATCCATTTTGAAAGCCCTGACCGTTTTTGTCTTTTGAACATCATACACTAAGAAGTCTATGAAGTGTGATAATGGCCTTTAGGTCAAAAAGTATATAAGTGTTGATAAAATGACTTTCACACTCAAAATAAACCTTAATACTATAATTAAAAATCAGAACCCTACTCGATATTTTCAGACCAAATCTCAAGCTTTCTACTATGTTTATTAATACCCATTTCACTTAAAACACGATAAACACTAGATAAACTGTAATTGACGTTAAATTCCTTTGCTATATAGTCAGCAATATCACTACCTTGAAGCTTTCCTTCCTTCGGTACGATTAAACAATTTGTAACTTGCTTCTTTAAAACCTTTTTCTGAGCATTTGTTAACTGTGGAGGTCTACCCATTCGAGGTTTTTCAACAAGCCCATCTACACCAAGATCTAAATATAATTTAACCCATCTATTAACGCTAAGACGACTAACATTAAGCATTTTCGCTATTTCAGTCCTATTTTTACCATTAACATAGTAAGAAACAGCTAACAGTCTAAGCTTTAACCTATCATTAGATGCTGATTTTATTAGATGAGAGAAGTCGGGGGGCATAAACTAAAAGTCTTGTAATGTAAACAATATAACTTTATGAAGTGTGGCTTCTATAACTAAGAGCCACACTCCTAACTAGTTAACTTTCTAGGTGATAAGAAAATGTATCATATGAGTCTGCTTTAACAAACTTCGCAGGATTCTCTAACGCATTGCCATTTCTATCTTTCGACAATGCTTCAAAGTGGGCGATACCACAATTGATTTTGGCTTGTTCAGACGCTCTCAAATCATCAGAGAAGATACTAGATTTAGTTTCTACCACAAAGTAAAGCTGATCACCCAAACCATCTTCTTTGTCAATTAGAACCGCCCAATCGGGGTTGTAACTGCCTAGAGGCGTATCGATCTTGAACCACCCTGGTAATTTCGCATACAACTTAACATCAGATGATGTTTCAAGTTTTTCAGCAAATTCAAACTCAGTATCAGAGTCACAAATGATATAGTCGTAAACTGACTTGTTCGCTTCGACCATATTCTTAAGATAGCCCGTAAGCTCCTCTTCTTGGAACAGCTCTTGTGCATAGTAATCTTCATCACCAATGCGGTGATAAGAGATTCCATCGACAATTGCAAGGCGCATTTGTTTACGGATTACTTCACCTGCAAGCTCAATAAATCTTTGAGGATTATTTTTGAATGCTTCAAGCTTATCCCCTAGCCCTAGTAGGATTTGAACTACTGTCTTACGTGTTAGATTCGTATGAGACTCTAAGTACGTTACTACATCAGGCAACTGGAAGTTTCTATTTCGGTAATATTGAATTTTTGACTCTTCATCAAAAGTTTCAAGCTCTGCTTCCGTTACTGCTACTTTGACCTTTTTGTATTCAAACTTAGCACTTGCTACCGCAACTGACGCTCGAATCTCATTGATACATTTATCAACCAATTCGCCAATACTAAAATCTACACGATAAGTTGTTTTGTACTTAATGCGATCCCAAAGAGCTTTAAAATCATCTCCTAGTACAACTTGTTTACCGTTATCCTCACGCAGTGATGCTGTCTTCTTCTCTTCGTGTTTTTTGATACTCAAGCCTTTAGAAACTTTAGTTAAAGTAGCTAAAATTGCATCAGTATGTTCTTTAACACTTTCAGGAAGAGTTACAGAGTTTTCAGCCAGATCGAGTTTTAGAGAATCCTGAATCTTACCTTTCTTGTCGATATAACCTTTATCAGCAAGATGTTGGTAGATTTCTTCTGATTTTTTAGCTCCAAGGAACTCTTTCTTATCGAGTTCATCAGAGACAACGATATTCGCAAATTGGTGCTTTTCAACTGCACCAAACTTGATACCTTCTTCTTTCTCAATCTCTTTTTGAAGTTCAGTTACAAACTGTTCGTATGATTCGTTCGCCATTACAGTAAGGGTATTCACCTCAAAACCGTAAGGCACACGCTCACCAGACTGATCTACAGCAAGACGTAAGCCACGACCAATCTCTTGACGTTTTTTCATCACTGAATTGGTTTCGTTTAACGTACAGATCTGGAATACGTTAGGGTTATCCCAACCTTCTTTTAGAGCAGAGTGACTAAAGATAAATCGTAGCTTTTCATCAATAGAAAGCAGTTTCTCTTTGTCTTTCATAATCAAGTTATATGCAGACTCATCAGCAGCAGTTTTACCACCTTCACCTTTTGCTGAAAGTTTAGATTCTGCAAATTGAGGATTACCAGAAGCATCTTTCTTCTTGTCTTGAGCAAAGTAGCCGTTGTGAACAGAGCTTGCGAGTTCTTTTAGGGCTTGTTCGTTCAAAACAGACTTACCAGAACTATCTTTATTCCATATAGAAGGGTAAAGAAGACGGTATTTTGGCTTTCTTAGTTGCTGCGTAAACTCTTCTTCAAACCACTGAGCAAACTTACCCTGTGTAGGTACGCCCTCTTTGGTATAACCTCGATAGTTCGCTACTTTGTCGATAAAGAACAAACTTAGAACTTTGATCCCTTTCTGGCTCATCACTTTTGAATAATCCATAGGATCAACACCAGTAGTTACTTTCTTGAAAAATTTGAGTTCTTTTTCAAGGTGCTCTTCTACCGTTTTAGAGATCTGTAAACGCTTATAAGTGTCTAGGTCAACTTCACCAATTGACTGTCCAAGCTCAATGATGTCATCACGGCTAGTGAAGTCGATGTATTCATTGCCTTCTTCACAATAAATATCATTGATCACATAACCTTCATAAACTGAACGTCCACCAGCCGCTTCAAATAAGTCAGTACCACTCTTAACAGTGATACTCTTACGTGGTTGCAACTTACCCGTTTTAGTTTGTGCATCAATCTCAACCTTTGCTGTGATAGGTGATTTTTTATTATCAACACTAATCAGCTTGATATACGCTTGGTTGTGGTTGTCTTGAACTTCTAGTGAAGCAACTTCAATCTGTTTTACCAATTTACGCTCATAAGCGTCAATTGAGTCCAGTTTATACAGCATATTGAAGCTTTCTGTGAGAGTCGCTGAGTAGCGGAAAGTACACAGTGGGTTCAAGCTTTCAATTGCCTTTTTTCGATTTACTGTAGATGCTACCGACTGAGGTTCATCAATCAAAACAACTGGATTGGTTGCCTGAATAAACTCAATAGGTTTCATACCGTTCAGTCGATCATCAGTACGGTGAATCAGGTTAGCTTTCGTTTCTTTCTCTGGATCAGTGAAAGACTTACTGAAAGCATCAATGTTGATAACCATTATTTGTATATAATCATTCGTAGCAAAGTTTCTGACTTGCTCACGCTTCGATGAATCATAGACAAAGTAATCATACTGAACGTTCTTGTACTCTTTTCTGAAATGCTCTTCTGTCATTTGAAGGGATTTATAAACACCCTCTTTGATTGCGACAGACGGTACAACGATGATGAACTTAGTGAGTCCATATCGTTGATTTAGCTCAAAAGCACTTCTCAGGTAAACGTATGTTTTACCCGTACCTGTTTCCATCTCGATAGTAAAATCAAGACTAGGTAATGCTTGTTTTGACGTTTCAGTTTGCGGTAAACCATTAATGAGCTGAACATTTCGTGTGTTTTCGTAAAGCTCTTCTGGCAATAAGCTAAGAGCATTAGCCACACCAATATCATTGTTCTTTGCAAATAATCCTAACTGCTCATTGCTCAACGCATTTTGTGAAACAGAAAAGTTCGATTGAAATGTTTCCTGTCCCTCAAATACACCAACAACTGCGTTAATCGCATCATTTTGGTGAGCTAAGTCAGGGTTAAACTTTATCTTCATTTCAGACATAATTTATCCCTTAAATGCTCTTAACATCATCAATAGCTGCTTGTTTCAAGATTTGGATAGCATTCGTCTTAACCCGATCATCTGCAAAACCTTCATCTTTGAATACTACTTGAGTTGTTTCAGGGTCATACTCTTCTTTAAGCTTGGCGATTCCTTCAACAGTGTCGGTCGTAATTTCATCATCTAAACAAACAAATAATGCACCTGCACCAACAACATACACGTTCTTTCCGTTAACAACTTCTGTTTCAACTGGTGTAGTTAGGTCATATCCGTATTTTAGGAAAATCTCATACAATACATCTTCACTTGAACGCCCGTCTTTGATTGACTTAGTGGCTTGTTGAAGCACTTGCTCTAAGTTTTCAAAATCAGCGTCCCAAGGGCGAATGTTAGTCTCGTCAAGTTTGAAAGTTCTTGCTGCCTTAAGATTGTTTTGATTGCAAACCCTGTTAATTCTCTCTTGTGTGAAATCCGAAATAGTGACAAAGTCCTTTTTTCCTGTTTCTTCTGGTATTTGTACAAGTATGAACTGCCTATGACCATTATCTTCGATATTTTTCTCAATAACAGCTTGAGCTGTAGTGCCACTTCCAGCGAAAAAGTCTAGAACTATTGAATCTTTTTTCGAACCAATTTCCAATATTCGTTTAATCAATGACACAGGTTTAGGAGTGTCAAAGATGTCCTTGGTCTCAGGAAATAATCTCTTAAGCTCTTGTTTGGCGGTTTGGTTGTGACCGACCTCTTGGTAAGTCCAAAGTGTAAGTGGAGTTATTCCTTGTTTCACTTCACTAAGAAAACGCTTAATAGCGGGAACGTTATTCCCAGCTTCACCAAACCAAATTCTGTTATCCAAGACCATTTCATCAAACTTGGCTCTTGATACACGCCAACAAGCACCAGCAGGGGGCGAAACGACTCTTCCTGATGGTGTGGTTATTTCATAATCGTTAGCAGCAGAATAAGTTTTTACTGACATATCACCTGCCTTCCAATCACCACGAGGATCATTGTCTCGATTGGTGTAGGCAGAGTTTTGCTTGTCCGTTCTTGGTAATAAATTAGGTCTCCAAGTCGACTTATTTTTAGCATAACAAAGAATGAAATCGTGATTATCTGACAACCATTTTGCATCATTTGATGGAGAGTACTTTTTCTGCCATATAATATTATTTACAAAATTGTCTTCACCGAAAATCTCATCACAGATAGATTTAAGGTTGCTTTGTTCATTGTCATCTATCGAAATAAATATAACACCCTGATCTGAAAGTAAATTTCTTGCCAGTTTTAATCTTGGATACATCATATTTAGCCAGTTGGTATGATAGCGTCCTGACTTTTCTGCTTGTGTAGAAGTAGCATTGCCTTCTATGTCAATTTGACCTGTAATTTGAAGGTAGTTTTTAACATTGTCTTTGAAGTTATCAGGGTAGATAAAGTCTTTCCCCGTGTTATAAGGAGGATCAATATAGATAACATCAACTTTTTTATGGTAGCTTCTTTGTAATACCTTAAGAACCTCTAGGTTATCACCTTCTATAAACAGGTTATCCGAAAGATCATCACTAGCACTAAACACAGGTCGCAGTGTAGCTGTTGACGGTTTAAGTGCTAGCTGTTTACATTTGTCTTTTTCTGGCCAAATGAAGCCAAATCGTTCGCTTTTCTCTTCTACCGCACCACCAAGTTCGAGTCTTAATGCTTCAAAGTCGATTTTATTTTCATTTACAACGTTCGGAAAAATCTTCTTCAAATTTTCAATGTTTTCATTGATAAGATCGCAACTTTTGCTTGATTCATCTCGGTTCGTTATTTTCATAATTTAGTTATCTTATCAGTAGTGTTGTCTTCTAACTCGTGTCGAAGCGAAGTGTTCCATAGGCTGCATACAAGCCAAGCTTTCAAAATCAATGGCTTGCACCGTTCCACGGAATAAGTATCCTGAGAGTTCATTTCTTTGAATATGAGAGACATCCAAAAAAACAATGGAGTCCATATTTTCAGCATTATATGCAACTGTTTTAAAGTAAGTATTTTTGAGGTTAGACGACATCCAGTTGCCTGCTTTGTAGTTACCTGCATCATCAACATAAGGTAGCCACGTTGAACAAGGTTCATTGGGTCTCTTTAGCTCGATTAAATTTAAGCGATTTTTTAGTAACGATATACTAAACGCATCAATATCGTTTACTGTAAGATACCTTGATAAGTTGTTGATAGTCCAGGCTTGAAAGTAATCGTTGTAGGTTTTATTTCTTGGTTTTGCATCGCCTAAATTCTGTAAATATTCTTGGTTAAATTGGCCAAAAAACTGTTTTAAGCCAGTAGTGTCCAGTTTTTGTGCATTTCCGCTACTCTCCACAACACCAAACTGATCTGGACAATCGTCAGAAAACAACAAAAGGGCTATATTGCTCCCTGTAATCATATTTAAATGATTCAGATGCTCCCTTAATTCAGGTGTTACACAAGCTCTCCATTGACTGCGGTGAGCATTGATTACTAATAGAAATATGTACCCTGATTTGATGTTCCCAATAAATCTTAAACTAACTTTTGCCTCAGCAGGTAATGCCAATTTATCGCTGTAAGATTGGTGATCAGATACATAATAATCAGAACTTGCTAAATAATCGTTCATCCAATCAGTTTTTTTTGTATACATTTTTGTCATCCTAGCCCATTTATATTGGCACAGATGACTTAAAACAGATCATAAGGCCAAAAAGGCCTTGATTATACCTTATGGACCTGATAAGAAAAGCTCTACTACAAACAAGAAGTTAGTTCATCTATCTTTTTTTTAATCTTGTGTGCTTCAACGTTCATTCGCATCTTTTGATTCATCTGAGTTTCTAACTTTAACTTGGCTCTAATACCTACCAGTTCAGCCTCTAAGCTTGCTAGTTTGTTGAGAATGGAAATCTTTTCTTCATTGCTTCTATCTTCAAATCCAATAGCTTCTGATCGAACGTCTCGACTGTATTTACCAGTCACAAGGCTCGCCTCCAATGCGAGTAACATTGAAATGAAATCTTGATACAGTTCGTAATAGTTGACGTTTGAAACATTTTTGAGCGTAAAGTCGTTCAAGAACTCTTTCTCATTGCGCTTCAAACCGACAACTGAAAACCATTGGCTATTGTAGTAATGTTCAATAACCAGTTTTGAACTATCAGACTGATTGATTCGCTTATCCGCTAGACTGATCGCTAACTGTCCATCTAGCTCAATCATTAATATAACGGGATAAGGGATTAAGGTATGAAATAGCTTCGCCGTGTTCTTTAACTTACCAAGATTTGAATCATCAGCTTTTAAAGTGACTTTGAGTACCGCTACTTCGGTGTACTCAACCATTTCAGTAACATACGTAGGAATGTTCAACGTCTCACGCTTAAGCGTGTTAACCCACTCTACTGATTGAACAACTTCATTAACCAACTTTTTGTCACTTGATGATAAATCGTTGTTTTCTAGGATCATCTTTTTGGTGATTCGAGTACCAAGATACGTTGAATCAGGCAAAGCTAAATGTTCATATACAACGTCAAACAGGTCTTCGCTGTTTGCATCAATTGAGTCAAAATCAATAACATTACTCATTGGTACGCCTCTACAGAATGACCATATAACTCACTACTTCAAAATCATTCACGTTTTGAGAGCTAGAAGCTGATAAAACAGTACCACCACGGCTAAACAGACTCGTTGCACCAATTTCTTCACTTTTTCCTGCAATGTTCTCTACCGCTTTGCTAAGAAGATTCTGGTAATGGTTCATCTTCATTCCCTTTTGAGTTCTCTTCTCAAACGTCTGATATGCTTGAGAAGAATGTTCAATATCTTTGAACTCAGAGCCTAGTTTCTTGCATAGATCGAGTATCTGTTTTGACTGACTGAATGAAAGTAATACTTCCTCTTCGTCAGATACATAAACGAGGTAATAAGGCGCAAGTGAATAGCTCTCTTCTACCTGTACTTTGCCTTTAATGTCTTTCAAGCAGAAAATCACCCCTGATTGAATTTCGTCTTTCAAACCTGAAAATTGACTTGATTCAGATTCAAATGAATCTTTACTGATAATGACAGGGGAAAACAAACCGTAAGGTGTTTGTTCTAAGGTTTCAGTATTACTTTTTGACTTGTCACTTAAGAAGCTTGATAAGTCCATTCTGAAATCATTCAGTGTAAGATCGGTTATAGAAACCCCACCTGATATTTCTTCAAGATCCACAACAGCATTTTGCAGTTGTTCAAGCTGCTTTCTTCGGTACTCTAAATCGTTCATTCCTTTGTTAACTTTCGGATCTTGCTCAATGACGTTTTCTTCACCCGTAGCTGAAATATCAAGCAGTACCATACGTCCACTTACTCTTGCTTCAAGGTTGATATATTCGTCTAGCTCCATATTGGGCCAGAAGTTAACAAGTTGAATGGTATCGTTGGTTGAACCTAAACGGTCTATTCGTCCGAATCGTTGAATGATACGAACGGGATTCCAGTGAATATCGTAGTTAATAAGATAATCACAATCCTGTAGGTTTTGACCTTCTGAGATACAGTCAGTAGCAATGAGAATGTCTACTTCTTCTTTAAAATCAGGATAGACCTTATCTCGCTCTTTAGAGCGTGGGGAGAAATGAGTTAACAAACTGTTCAGGTCAGTTTTGAACTTCTTACGATCAGTACCACGTAAAGTCGTATCCGTTCGTTGCCCTGTAATAAGAGCTGAATGTAGCCCCAATTCCTGAACAGCCCACGATGCAAGGTGTTTATAGAGATATTCTGCGGTGTTAGCAAAAGCAGTAAAAATAATAACTTTCTTATTATTTCCATTGATCGGATTTGTACACTTTTCAGCATAAACTTTTTTGAGCATTTCAAGTTTAGCATCTCGGTTTGAGTCAATACCTTTAGATACTCGAACTATTTCTTGTAGAAATACCCTATCTGCTTCGAGGTCTTGCGAAAGTCGCACTAAATCAAGATCTTGTATTCTTACCTTAGTTTTATTACCAATTAAGTAAGGTGCAAGCTCAGGAGATTCAAACTCAAGGTCATCAATCTCTTCAATCGGTGGAACAACAAAATCTTCTGTTAGGTCACTTGTCAGCGTTGGTTTGATATTAGCGTTAAAGTTATGAATTTTTGATAGTAATCCTTCAACTTGTGCCAAAACCTTTTCTGACGTGAGAGCAAAAGAGTGAATAGAACTTTCCATTCGCTTAAGTAAGTTAATACGAATCAGGTGAATCAGACTCTCTTCACGATCCACTTGCTTGAATACACTCTTACCGCCCTTAACTTCTTGGTCATAGCGTCTAGCGTATTCGGCTTTCTTATCCATTCGCACGTATTTCATTGGTGAGTAAAACGCCAGTGAAAGCCTACGAATGGTCTTGTTCACTTCTTCCAATGGTGGAAATTGTTCTTTGACATCTATCGGAGATTTTATATTTATAGGTAAAAGTCGAGTCGGGAATTTACCTATATCAGCAGTCCCATAATATTTTTCAATATGCTTACGAGAACGGGCTATTGTATAAATATCCAGTAATTTGAAATAATCGAAGTTCATCGAATCCAAAAGGTCTTTAGAAGTTCGAACTTCTGGATCTTGTTCAGACCATTTTGTGAAATGCCCTTGTGCTCTTCTCAATGTACTTTCAATGCTTTGAATACCAAAATCAGCCAATGCCCTGTCATTCGCTTCTGTAATGAATGCAACTTGGTTTTTCATATCGTTCAAACGGTTATTCACGGGCGTAGCAGAAAGCATCAATACTTTCGTTTTAACCCCTGCTTGAATAATATCTTCTAGTAGACGTTGGTAGCGATTGCGTCCATCTTTCTTTGGATTGTTGTTACGGAAGTTGTGTGACTCATCGATCACAACAAGGTCATAATTACCCCAATTGATCGTTTCTAAGTTGATATCACCTGAAAATCCGCTGTTTCGGCTCATATCAGTGTGATTCAACACATCGTAGTTGAAACGATCATTTGCTAATAAATTACGCTTATCGTTCTGAGTGTAGATAAGCCAGTTATCACGTAGCTTTTTAGGACAAAGTACAAGAACCTTGTCATTACGAAGTTCGTAGTATTTGATTACAGCTAGAGCTTCAAACGTCTTACCTAAACCAACACTATCAGCAATGATACAGCCGTTAAAATGCTCTAGCTTGTCGATTGCACCAAGTACACCATCACGTTGAAACTTATAGAGCTTGTTCCAAACGATTGTGTCTTTAAAACCCGTTTTGGTTTTTAAGATACTCTCTTCTTGTAGATCGCCTACAAAGTCTTTAAAAATATTATATAACGTGATGAAGTAGATGAACTGAGGTGTATTATCTGCGGTAAGCTTTGATAGTTCGGATTTTAATTGCTCTTTAGCATCAACTACTTGTCCTTTGCTGCTCCATACTCGGTTAAAGAATCCAAGTAGCTCTTTAGCTTGATCAGAGTTAGCAAGACTTATCATATCAAAGCCATTTGTCTCAGTTAGACCAATACCTTGACCATTGAACTGAGCACCATTTATCGCTATTGAGTCCGAAACTGACGAAACGTGCGTGATGTGTTGGTGAACTGCACCTGCTTGTTGCACCAATCGAACCGAAGCTTTCTCTTCCAACCAAAGAGAAAATTCCTTCGCAATCGCTTTTTGATTTAACTGATTTCTAAACTTGTTTTCTAACTCTGAACCATTGAGTGATCCGAATGGTGATGCTACATCTACCGAATCAAAGCCTTTTGCTTGTGAGAATAGAATTCGTGCTGAATCGAGTTTACTCAAAGACTCTTTCAAATGGTCAAAAGCATAGATAGAGAAAAGTCCCGTTAATACAGAGAGCTTATCATTCAGTTGAATCGTATCAGATAGCGTATCAGAAACTTTCGTTGTGACATTATCAATGAGCATAGCGAGTTTTTGTTCTCCATCTCAAAAGAGACTTGTGCAGTTCTAGGCTTTGTTCCGTGTGCAAAGACGAGAAGCTGCATACTCTCATCAATAATTAATCTGCTTATAAGTTAATCAACACGGTTCATAAAAAATGGCCTAGAATTCTAACAAAATTTGTCAGAATTACTAAGCCATAAATCACTAAAACCCTCAACATATCAAATCTTTTGGGTAAACAGATTTCTAGGTCAACGTGGACAATAGAAGCAAACATATGAGTATGAAGCTCCTTCACTATGATGTGATAATGTCAAACTTCTTTTTTCGAGTCTACTGAGGAGTTACTAGGTTAGTTAGAATATTGAAATTCCTTCACAAGATTGTAGTTCTTGATCGCTGTCACTCTCAATTGATACTTAACCAATGCTGCTTTTTGATAGAGTGCTTTTGCGGTAGCTTTCTTGCTCTTTGCTAGTTCGTGATATTCACGAATCTGAGTGTTTAGCTTCTCCATATTGCTAGAAAACGCCTTTATGGTTGGTAAGGCTTCTTTATCTACTTCATAGGTAACAACGTTGATGTTAGATAGAAGATGAATCAAGTAGTCTATAGATGTTCTAACACTCAATTTTTTAGTGTTGGTGATTTCTGCCATTAAGCTAACAATCTGTTGTCGGCAATAGATAGCGTTCTTCTTGTTAGCTGTCAGTGCGTCTAGTGATCGAGTGGCTTCAGTCAATACCGTTACTAGGTCTTTATGCTTATCATAATGACCTTCAATTTCATCTTGGCTCACTCCTACAAAATCATTCGTATTCTGTTTGAACTGAACAGGGTCTTTCACAAAAAGGGTTTTACGAGTTAAACCACTTTCCTTTATGCCTTTCTGCCCTACGTTATTATCAGGTAAGTTTAAAAGCTCTTGTCTTAGCTCACTGATGAACGGTGAGTTTGAACATTGCTTAACCTTCTTCAAAGCTGCAATTTCAAAGTCAAACTTAACGATGGTTTGTTGTAGAATTTTCAGATAACTATCTGCATATTGCTTTGAGAATATCGTTAGACCAAAATCACCACTGTTCGAGAATCTTACTGAGTCGTATTTCTTTACTGGTAGATTTTCAATATCTGTAATGTGAATGTGCTCTATAAGCTCTTCTAGCGTGTCAAAGTCGTTAGGTTGAAACTTATTTGAGTCATTGACCTTTTGCTCTGGTGTTCTTGAAAAGAATCTCTTATCTATATCGAGGATTTGAGATTCTAAGCTGTTAAACCCTCTTCCGAATAGAGTCACTTTACCTCTGTCTAAAGTGAACTCTTTACCATTTACCAAATCATCAAAGAACGTGCCTTTGTTCGGGACATTGAACGTTTTCAGTATTCGCTTCAGTAATGCTTCAAACTCTTTAGAAGAACTATAAACAAACCTTTCTTTGCTCATATCTACCTACTTACTTTTTCTTGTTCGTTAGGCTTGAGATTGTTTGTCTTTTCTTCGTAATAGACATTTTTGTAACCATACCGATAAGGATCAGATCTTCTTTAGATAGAGTCATAGCTTCAAGTGCATTGATACTCTGTTCTTTCAAGCTCTTCTGTTGCTCTTTATTGCCGTTCTTAACCTCATTTAACGCTGAGTGAAGTGAAGATGTGCAGCTTGAAACAAACGCTCTGAATAGTTGCTTAGGATTGCCCTGATAGCTCTTTTTAAACTCTTTGTAAGAGCGTAGAAACGGCTTATGACCGCTTTCGATTATCAGCTCTATGTTCTTAGTCATTAGAGCGATTGAATCACCTTCTGCTGAATCAAGAGCTGGCTGTAATGCTTGTATAGAAGTAGTAAAGCTGTTCAGTTCTGTTTCAGTGAACTGAGTGCTGACTTTCTTCTCTTTAAATGCTTTTTCTATTTCAACTTTAGAAGGAAAGTTAACTGTTACTTTCTCTTCAGGTTTTGAAACTTGTTGTTGTTCTGGTTGTTCGAGATTGTGTTGAATATTTTCCATAATATTTTACTCCATTATTTATTGGGGTTTTATTTTCCCTCTTCATTAGCTTTGCTTACAAATACACTCAAACCAATTTTATCTTCCGAATCTATAACATTTACATTTGCATTCAAAATCATAGTAAGCAACAAACCCATTGCAATACCAAATAGAACATCTTTTGGACTAAACATACATTTCCTTTTTGATTCATTTAATCCTGACTCGCTTTTATTTTTTCTATTTATTTCACTCATATTATTCTCCTTTAAATTATGTTGTGAATATTATTTTCTTTTTCTCTTAATTATTACTCATTATCATCATCTTCTGTAACTGTCTTAATTTCCGCATTAACTGAAATCACACCAACGCCTATCATAATTAAAACTATTGGAACAATTAAACTTATTGCAACATACAACCAAGACACTGAGAACGAATAGATAAGGTTAATTAGTAATGACCACGCAAGAATCTTTTTCATTAGGAACTTGTCATTTGCGTATAACTTCTTTTTTAAATTTTTTAACATAAACTATTTCTCCTTTAGTAAGCTTATGTAATCAATAAACCATTATTAAAATATTAATCAAGAGAGAAAATCTTTTTTCTAGCAAACCGACTGAAAGGAGTAAATTATAAACAACGTGATAATTTATTGAGGATTACTACACACTAAACATTTATGCTGTGTAGTGAACCCTTGTCTTGCAATAATTTTCAGGGTTGTGGTTGTCGAAATTTTTTTTATGATTTTTGAAAAAAAATGATGAAATCTTTTATTGTTTTTCGCTGTTTTGAGCTTTTAATTTTTTGTAATTTCTTTATAGATTAAGGCTTTTCATTTTTGATCGTTAATTGTTTGCTTGTAAGTATCTTAATATGTGATTTATTAGATAATATATAAGATATTATTTTAATTAATTGTTTGCGCTGCATTGTTCAGAATCGGCAAAGCCGAAAATGATTTTTCTGAATGAATATGTTGGAAGGAGTAAAAGGAACTTCGAGAAAATTTTTTAAATAAATATCTTCAACAAAAATATTTCAAAGAGGGACTTATGAAAAAATATTTTACTATGTTGTTGATGTTAAGTTCATTCATTTCAGTTAATGCTTTTGCTGATACTAATGAAGATGAATGTTTATCTGCGGTTGTTGTTTCGTCAAAGATAAATAACTTCCAAGAGTCAGATCTTGCTTCATCACAATCATTTAAAGCTTGTGAAGTTTTTCTTCACAAAAAGGATTCAAGATTAGCTTCAAACCTATCTTTATTAGTAAGTAAGAAAACTATCGAAGAGAACAAAACTTTTCTTCAAAAGTTAGGAACTGAAACAGATTGGTTGAAGAATCAAATGAAAGAAGAAAGTGTTCTTGGTGAGTTCTTGATCAAGTTCGTTTTCTTAGCAGGATTTATCTCGTCTTGTTGGATCACAACTAGCGTTGTTGCAGGACTGAAACACAGTGGTCAAACACCCAAGACAATCTTCAAAACTTTGATAGTTGGAGTCTTACTTTACTTCAGCGTTAACTTTGAACAAATCTACTTCAAAGCTACTACTTATTATGTCGCTTCACTCAACTATATGATCTATAACAGTGGTGATCACGAAACGATTAAAGCGATGAAAGAGATTGATACTTCTGAGATCGCTCCTGCTCTAAAACAGACTGACTTAGATGTGTCACAAGCTCTTCATTTTGGTTCGTTGGTTAACAACGTTACTGAGCTTAAAACATTCGATCTAATGTATGGTAGTCATATCGAAATTGATAAGACTCTATTCGCTTCAGGTTTTGATATTTCTGATCCGACTATTCAAGATTTTTTTGATTACTATAGAGTGTGTGGCAAGAGCTTAAACTTTGTCATTCCTGATAATGAATTGAACGTTCACCTAATGAACTTCAACTTCTCTCAAATCACGACTAAAGCAAGCTTCGTGAATGGCGTTACAGACACTAAGACTTACAACTGTGATAAAGATAGGTTCGGACTTCAAACACCACTTCTTTCAGTAGAGAGCAACGTTCCAACGGTGATAGAAAATTTCATTCACAATAACTACCCTCAATATCTTGGAACTGATCTAACTGTTCTTGAACATATGAAGTCAGCATTTGATGACATAACAGGTCAATTGCACTTGGATATTGAGCAAGCTGAGAAACAAGCTGCGTCTAACCCTTCTGCTATTAATATCAATCTTGAACTTGCTGAAAACGCTGCTTTTGAGTTTAGACAGTCAGGTAAGATCTTAGAAGAAACACCTTCCTTTAAAAACTTGGTTAGAGTGAACAAATCTAAGATGGGTAGTTTGTTCGACTTCAAAGAAATTGAAGGTCTAGATACTTATGCAGGGGTTGGGTTCTTAGGGATAAAATCTTTCCAGTATAACTACTCTGAGTTGTTCAATATGGAAGGAACTGATGATTCTGAAGTAGAAGATAAAACTACTATGGGTATTACTTACCTGATGGACTACATAGACCAGACTCAACTTCTTGCTTTAGAGCTTAGATGTGCTGAAAGTCTTGGTAGTGACAATGAATATAAACTTCGTCAAAAGTATGCTGAAAGGTTCAATGGTTTAGATCGCTCTACTAAGCTTCGCCACGCAGGAAATTTCTCTTTAAAGAATGATACTCACTGTTTTAGATTTTACGATGATGGTTCTATATCGGCAGGTGGTAAGTTTGAAAGTTCTCAAAAGTTAAGAGAGATTGTTCAGGATAGATACTTAGCTGTTGATGTGCTGTTTGCTGCAAGAAGACAAGCAGCAATGGAATTGATATTAGAGAACGATAATTTATATAAAGAAATCATCTTGCAAGCTGCAAACTCTATGAGTGGTAGTTTCGCTGAATCGTTATCAACTTTTTCTATCACTTCGGACGCAAAGCAAAAGCTTTATTCTGCTCTTAAAGCAGTTGAAGATTCTTTGATTATTGAAACTCAATTGAGTTATTACAATATGCTTGAACCTGAATACTATTATGATTTTCCAAGATTCGGTTATAACCAAAACCTTGAAGGTGCTGCTAAAGATAAAGGTTTAGGAAAGTTCGATTTTTCAGAGTTCTTCACTCACTCAACAACTAAGTTTGTAGAAAGTGCAAACGAGGTTAGAAAGAATGAAGAGAGTTCATTCTCTCAAGAGTTTAAACCTGTTTGTCCTGTTGTTGATAATGATGGTCTATGTGATGCAAGCATTGCTGAGATAAATGTTCAAAATGTGAAACACACTAAGGATCTTGCATTTACTTTAGGAGCTTTCGATGTGGGAGCAAGTTTGACAAACGGAATCTGTGACGCTGCTGATAATCTTACTGGAACTAAAGCTGATGTTGTTATAGGTAAAGGAAATCCTTATAAGATGATTGGTTGTGGTGTCGTGAAAGGTGTTGATGGTTTATCAGATACGTTTATTAAACCTTTATCAAGAGTATTCTTTGGTCTTGCAATTGGTTTGTTTGCAGTGAACCAATTACCTGTTTTCTACGATGTATTTCTACTGTTCGTTTTTGCGATAGGTTTTGTCTCTGCTTTCGTTGTTGGTTATTTGTCATTTATGATTGAAGGAGTTTATAACACAATTCGTTATGTAACTTCAGATCGCAATGAACAAGATTTTAATGAGTTCTTGACGCTTACAACAACTACAACAATTGTTAAGAGTATTGTTATCGCTTCAGGTTCAATTATGTTATCGATCTACATAGTAATGAGTCTATTAACAATGCCAAGTTTAGGCGGTGCAATTTTCGATCTAATAAATGCTGATTATGACAATTCTATCTTTATGGCAATTGCTCTATTAATCATAACGTGTGTAGCGTTTGGTTATCTTATGTTCAAGATTCTTGTGTCTCTTTCTGTAGCAATTCACAACAACATTATGGATCAAACAAACTCAAAAGGTTTTAAGGTTGGCAATGATACGGCTTCACTTGCTCAAGCTGCGATGTTTGGTTTAGCGACTGGTGCAATGGCGAATTTAAGTAAAGTTCAACAAGGCACTGATAACTATATTAACGAATTATCTCAACCTAAGAAGAAAGGTGGTAATAGTGATGGTAATGGTGTTGATGATAATGGTAAACCTAATATTGATACTGGTAGTGATAAGATCAAAAACTCAAACGATGAAACTACTGATAAAGATAAAGACATTCTTCAAGACTTGCTGAAGAAAGAAGGTAAAGATTCTAAAGAAGAAAAAGATGATGAACCGACTTCAGGAAAAGATAAACTTGAACAATGGAAAGATGATGTTGATGAGTATCATAAGAGTAAAACTAAAACTACTGTTAATCAAATTGGTGAAGAAAGAACAAAAGACGCTCTAAAAGATCACTATGATTTTGGTGATAAAAACAATGAAGAATAGTTAACTAAAATATTGCTATAAGATAAAGGTCCAGATACTATAATTATATTAATAATTTCTTATCTGGATTTTTTATGAAAATTTCAAAAACAACTTTTAACTTTGCTCAAAGACGAAATGTTGAATTAATCGTTGATGAAGATACTATTTCATTTTACCCTTTTGATGATGATTGTGGTGAACCTGCCTTTTCTTACTCTATTCAAGAAACAGGACTATTTTTCAAAGGTAACATATGGTTAAAGCCTGAAGTAAAAGAAGAGCTTCCACACTGGATTATGAATGAAAAGATGTTGAGAAACCTGATAGACTTCGTTTCACCTCACTTACAAGAAGATTAGACCTTAACGGGTCTTTTTTTACCCTGACAGACACCTAAAACTATAATATCTCTTACCTTCAATACTAACCCTCGCACATTTTGAATTTATATAGCGAAGTCTTATCAATGAAAATTTGGAGGAACAAAATCACATTTTGTAGCTCTTTAAAATAATATTATTTTTCAATATTTATAATATTATTTCCTATACATCATACTAATCACGATTGACAACTCTAACCTTTCAACAAATCAAAAAATATCACATCAAAAACATAATTCTTTTACTGTCTCTCTATGATTTATTTTTACTTTAATCTAGCGATTAATGCTTTTCCCCTTCTACGAATCATTGAACAAATAATTTTATATGGTAAATAATTCTTATACAAAGGATTATTTATTATGCAAAAAATATTATATACATTTTTGTTACTACTGACGCTTTCAACTTCCCTTAGTTTTGCTTATGAAAAAGATAAAACTTTTGAAGAATGTGGAATTCAAGGTAATGACATTAGCGAGATCAGAAAACAATCTGAGGATTGTGTAAGTCACGAATTATCACAAAACACCCGACAAGGTGATTTAATGAGAAGAGTTATTTCACCTGATGATTACTCTGCAACTGTTGAATGGATTGTTTATCTTTTAACTGGTTTTGCTTCATTGATGATTTTTTCAAAGTTATACACTGTATATAAGCTTCAATCTCAAGATCTTCAAAACGAACAGAATATACAAAAATCCAAGATGATTTTCAGCTTAGTGATTGTATTGACTCTCGCAACGATTATCACAAGTGAAAGAGGTCTTCAGGCTGCTGTAAGAGTGATGAACGATACGTTCTTAGGTATTCCAATGAAAACCTTAGTCTCGATGATTCACGTTAAAGAATCATTCAATCCTGTCGTTGATAGCACTATTGAAGCGTCAATGAGTCAAGTGCAAGAGAAAGCTCTTAAATTCAATTCAGACGTTGTTAACACTGAGATTTGTGCAATCACCTATAAACAAGATTTAGCTTCGATTTACTCAACAAAAGAGTTGATGGAAGAAACTCTTGTTCAAGATACTCACGATGAATTGAACTGTATTGATGATTATATTCAGGCTAACGCTTCTAAGTCTTTTGCTGAGATTGGCAATACCACTTTGCTTAGTGCTGCTGTTCGTGAGTGTTCCGTTCAGTTTGGCGTTGTATATAAAGATTGTGGTGGTTTTAGGCTAGATTCGAGTGTTAACGGCTTAAACAAGGCGTTTGAAGAGAACATTAGTGAAATGGTCAAGTTTACCAATGAATACGTTGGTATGACCTGTGAAAAGGCTTTTGAAGAAGATAAAGAAGCAAATGGTTCTTACTGCCTGAACTATCAAGATAGAAAATTTGAACAATTTTCCTCCCTTTTTGCAATGAACGATATTTACCCTTTATTTAATCAAATGAATGTTCAAGCTGCTGAGAGAATCAAAGCAGCTCTAAAAGGTTCTGATACTGAAGCAGGTATCGTTTTAAATGATGTAGAAGATGAAACAAAGATTTTATCTTATTGGGATTTGCTTGTTCGATTCTTTAAATCAAATCATTTAAAAGATGAATATCAGCAAGCTATTGATGTTGAGCTAAACAACATTAACAAAGTTATGGGTTCATCAAGAAACTTAGAAAAAGGTTATGCACTAAAAGATAGAGAAATAGATAATATAGTAATTTTAAACGCTAACGACTTCTTTACGAAAATTAACGCTGAGATTACTGTTCTGTTCAATAGTAGTTCGTTAGTTAAATCAGCAATGAGTGATAGTTTAGCGTTCTTGAAAGATTATAAACTTGCTTTTGGTCAATACACTGATGGAACTGCAACAGAGAGATTCAAAACACACTTTAACATTTTAAGAACTTCAGACCACTACATTGAAACAATGGCTTTATTGATGGGCATAAAAGTTTCATCAAAGATTCTTGCTAAAGAAATGCCTAAGAGTGCTGTTTTCTGGAATGGGGTAAACACCATCTCTAACATAGCCATTATCGCATTGAATTTAGAATACATTGTAATGTTCTTTATATTTATAATGTTCTTAGGTGTACTGATTATGAAGATTCTTGAACACGCAGTTATGTTTGTGCTTGAGTGTGGTTTTTTATTGGTGTCAAAGAAAGAACCTGAAATTTTATTAAACAGAGTTATTATGATTGTTCAAACTCTAGCTTCAATGAGTTATATCACCATTCTAACATTATTAAGAACAACAATGTTTGTCTCAATAGTTTTGATGTTATTCAGCTATATACCACTAGCAGCTTCTAACTATATCGTTACTCTTGCTGTTGTGATTATCATTAAAGTAATAAGTTCAATTTATTTATTAAAATCGCTTCAATGGGTTGGGAATTATCTAGGCAAGATTCTTAAAACATCACCTGAAGGGATTTCAGGAAATGCTTATAACAAACTTAAGAAATTATCAAAAATCATGTAAAGGAATACAATATGAAAAAATTAATTTTATCAATGATAGTATTATCTATCAGTAACATTACAATAGCAAAAGACATAGATTTATCTAAATATTACAGTGGTTGCACTAATGATTATGAATCTTTTGTCGAAGCCAATGGTCAATCTGATTTCAATGGAATCTATTTAGAGTATAAGGGTGATGAAAAAATCAATCCTAAACTCAAAAGTTATTACTTCAACCCACATTATAATTTGAATGTGAGAGTTGGAAGTCACAGAGAAGAAATCGCTGTTAAAGATCTAGAAGAATCAACATACAGTTATAGTTTTTTCGACAGAGAAGCGAAATCAAACGGCAAGCGTTATGGTATGAAGTGGGAATTTCAGCAAAGGAACTATGATACGTATGAGCTTAGAATTTATGATAGAACGTCTTTCAAGCGTGTTGATGGTGGTAAGTATAAAACCAACTTCAACAAACCTATCGACTTTAGGCTTAATCAAGAAGAAGGTGAACCAATGGAAGTTTTAGTTTTGAAGAGAAACTTCAATAAAGAAGAGTATTTAGAAAAGGAATATACGATTTTGAAACAAAGTTGCTTAAAGCAGAAAAAGTAAAGAAAGAAAAAGATTATGATATTAACTCATAATCTTTTTTATTCTGTTTGATAAATTCTGTATAACATAATTTTCCTTTAAGCATTTTCTGTAGTGTAAAAAGCGTAAAGTAGTAGTATAGAGAAAACAACGCCAGTAAAGAAGTAGTATTCACCTACGATACCAAGAATTAATATTGGTAATGATACTCTTACTAGTGGATCTCTACCAGTTAAGACGAAAATTGTTTGTAGCATAAAGTTTGTTAAAAATCTAATCATAATTAAAACCTCTTTTTTTAATTTCACCGAACACTCGATTGAAAAAAGGAAATTGAATTATGTTTTTTACAGTAACTTTTCTTCACAAACATTCTTAACGTAAAGAAAGAGTATTGTCTATTAGCATATTGGAAGTCTCAATTATCTTCTTCGTATCTTAGTGCGATTTTTCGATCTAAAAACCAAATCAAAACTTGATCTCTTTATATATATTTTATCAAAACTAAATATAAAAGTCAAATATTTTGATTTATTGAAGGGTTAGAATATTATTATATTCGAGAATAATATTATCACCCGATCACAAATAATATTATATTTTTCAAAAAATAATATTATTTTGAACTTTCCTTTTCATACTCTTCTTGAACTGAATCTTCTAGATTATTTTTTCTTACTTTTCCAAGATAAATAGCTCTTTTTCTGAATTTATCTTCTTGATTTGCATAGGTTTTGATATGCTTGTTCATCATAAACTTAACAGTAAGGAAAGGTATCAAACACAGCAAGAAATGAACTATTTGTATATTGTCTGGTATGAAGAAGTAAACTACATACCATATAGCAACGCTAAAGCTTAACACTACAGCTTTAGCTATGTGTTGAAGCTTCTCTTCAAAGAGTTGGTTTTGCCACAGAACGAACAGCAGTGAGAAAATCAGCACACTTGAGTAAAAGATAAGGTTTAGCATTTCAAACGGATTTTCAAAGCTTAGATACACATAAGCAAAGACGTATAGCGAAGCAAGGAAACTACCAAAACTCAAAGTTAAGAAAGTGCATAATTCACTTCCCTTTTTTAAGAAATGCTCTCTTACTGCTTTTACTTCTTCTTGTAATGTTGAAATGTTTTCTTCAACTTGTGCATATTCTCTTTGCTCAAATTCTTCACGTTTGCGTCTTTGAGCTTCTTCAAGTCTTATTCTTTTAAGATCTTGCTCTAAAGTTCTTGCTTTAAACTTTTCTTTTATTCTTTTAAACATAACCTTTCTCCAAATATAGTTATTCGCATAAATATATTTATATCATTCAATTTTTTTACGTCAAAAAATCGTAGAAGGGTAATGTCAAAAGTCTATTATCTTAAGCAAAAATAGTTTTGTTTTTCTTTTTGTTATTCTTTAACTTGCTATAACACTGTAGGTAATAGTTTTCACCTAAAAGCTCTTCTGATACTTTTACAGTCCCTTGTGTTTCTACTGGTTTAGAAACAGAATCTTTTTTAACTGTTGTTGGATCTTTAGCCTTTCTTACAGTTGATTTTTTAATCTTCTTAAAAATATATTTAGAAAAACGTTTGTATATTCCATCTACTTTTTCTGTGCCTATAAACTTCTCAATCAAAACAATTCCTTTGTTTTTCAGTGTTTCTAACGCACTATCTATGTATTGATTAGAGTTTTTTACGATTGCGAACATCGCAGCCAATTTATCTTTTCTTAAATATTTCTCATTCATTTTTGCGATTGATTTTGAATATAAAAAGATATGACCTGCTAGTTTGTTTGAACCAACTTCTTTTAGATCTTCGATTTGAATGTATGTAAATGGGTATTTTCTTTCGTTCAAGCTGTTGATGAACTGTTCAGAGAATCTATAAGTTATAGTTCTTTCTTCATAATCAACTTCTAACGTGTCGAAAATACTGAATGTTTCACCCTTTAGAGTGATTTGCTGTTCAGGCTTTAGGTAAGTTACGAATCTCTCTAGAAGTTTCTCTATTGCACCTATTCTGTGATTTTCTCTAGCTTTAAGGCATTTCAATAGATCGCTGTGTTTTCCGTATTTCACAGTTATTGTATCTTTTGATTCATTCCATTTGTTTAATGAAAGATTTTGATGGTGAGTAAGTAAATAGCTGAAAAGTGGTGCGCCAATCTTCAATTCACAATGAACTGTGTTTAGTCTAACAGTTTCACCAGTAGTTGCAGTGTGAATTGTTTCTGTTTGATTGATATTATCTCTGATAAAACCTGA
Source organism: Vibrio sp. Vb1980 (assembly GCF_033338615.1). Taxonomy (NCBI): domain Bacteria; kingdom Pseudomonadati; phylum Pseudomonadota; class Gammaproteobacteria; order Vibrionales; family Vibrionaceae; genus Vibrio; species Vibrio sp. Vb1980. The sequence goes on along the minus strand of NZ_JAWOSZ010000009.1, from coordinate 3,580 downwards.
TTGGATTAGGTATGTTGGAAGGTTTAAAACATCGAAACTTAAACCTTTTTTGATTGATGTAATTGGATTTAGCATTATATATTTCCTTATTTGTATAATAATATTTTTAAAATAAAGATAGATATAATGTTGACTTTCTATAAAAGTGCTGTAATTTATATTATAGATTAGTTGGGTAATCTATCTTTACTAAAAAAGTTCATTTTGCAGATGAGCTTTTTTTTCGTCTGTAATTAATGTTTTATCATCAAACAAGATTAAATCAAGTGCCAAACCATAAATAATATATGTAAATATAAATATTTTTCCTATATTTATTCTTTTATTTGCTTTTCAAATTTTCCTTAAATACTTTAATACTAATTAAATGTATGATTTTCAATCAATCGTTAAACAATCACTTTACTTCATTTAGATCTACTTTCGTTTTAAGTTCTTTTTTTGACGCAGTGGCGAAGAAAATCAAAGATTTTCAATTCTGTAAATAATAATTCTTGAAGTTTTTAAATGAATTGAACTGTTTCAAAGTTTTTTCACAGAATTAGAGCGAAGCGATTTTCAAAACTTTATGAAGATTAGTCTGAACGGTAAGATCTATGATAGAAAATTCAAAATCACTTTGTTTTTAAAAACCTGTGAAAATGATTTTTCACCATATCTATTCTTTTAAGATCTATCTCAATTAAATATATCTCTAATAGAGAAGGGTTTTACAAAATGCAGCACTTACTCTTAGATCAAGTTATAAAATGGGTCACTTTAACCAAATCAGGTCTTATAAAACACGACACTTGCGAAAATCCGACTTTTGGAAAAGGGCTAAAAAATCCCTAGTTCTAGGTAAAAAATCGACCTTCACTTGATTGAACAATTTTGAATTGATACATTGTTAGAGTCTCATAGCGTGACGAAACACAGTGAACTGCCATAAGGATATGGCGCAAACCATAAGGAAAGTGAGAGTTGAGAAGAGACACATACGTTTTACGTTTGTTGTATCTTTAACGTCAAGATGGATTTTGACTTTCTGTGGCAACCCATTTGATTTAAGGAAAATCATTTATGGCAAGCCAAAAAACTTCACCATTGTCATTCACCACGCCTCGACCTGTTAAAGTCCCTTTTCGACTTTATCAAAATGAGAGAAAAGATGTGATTCTTATCGATCTTGACGTTGCAAAACGATTTAAGAAAGGTGAGATTACCATCAAAGAGGTATTAACTCACTATGAAAAAGCGAGTTAATTTCCTGTCCCTATGAGACTTTCCCCTATACGTAAACATTATCAGCTTCATCAAGTTCACTAAGTATCTCAGCCAATACATCAGGATTTTCTTGATAAAATTTAGTTATGAATTGATGTTCAGGGTATCGCCCTTCCTCTAATCCTTCTAAATAGTCAAAAGGCAATATTTCATATTTAGAATAGTCTACTGCTTTTTTCGTGCTTATGGTTGGAAGAATGTTATACAGTTCTTCTCTTTCAAGTTCACGATCTAATGGAATAAACCTAATATAATCATCTCTAAACTTAACAACAATCATATTTCTTCCAAAATAATTATTTGGGTTGTCTTTATGATAAATATAAAGTTCTGAAATAACTTTTTTCAGTTCAATGTTTAATCTTTCTCTTAAACTAACATTCTCTTGAAGTTGAACTGAGTCAATCAGTTCATAGACCTCTTTACTGACAATATCACTCTTAATCGAACGTTTTTTCAAATCAACTAGCTCAAGTTCATTTTGCTCTTTTTCATAAGTAATGACTTTTATACTATTCTCGATTTTCACATACTGATCTTGTGCTTTTTCTAGTAGTGTTGGAATTGTAATCTTGCTTAGGTTCTCAACAAGTTGTTCCAACTCCTTGTTTTTCACTTCTATCTCTTGTTCGTAAGTTAGCGCATTTACTTCTAATTCACTAATACGTTCCTTTAGTTTATTGTCGATTTTGATTCCCAAGATTCTATTCATATCGAGGTTACGACAATAATTAAGAAGATTCTTTTCAAACCATTTGTATCTGAAAGTATATGATTTACATTTCTTAGAGCGTGATAATCCACAAACTAAATTGTGGTGTCGTCCCTTTCTATTATCAGCGACATAAACATAGCTATATCCACATAAAGGACATTTTAAGAGTCCTTGAGCTATGTTTTGCACTTTTTTAGTAGGTTTGGTCTGAGATTGTTTACGCTGCTTCATTTGCTGTTTTAAGCGCATATACTCAACTTCGTTCAAAAGTGCAGGATAGAAACCCTTAGCTGTAAAAACAGGGATTCTTACTTTTTTACCAAGTGATTTTTTTTCATATAGACCTTGCTGAACATCTTTCTCAGTAGGATAGTAATCTTGATGGAAAATCAAATTCCCTATGATTGACTCATTATCATCACCTGAAAGTAGTTGATAGAACGTATGGGTTTGAAACCCTTTAGCTTTTTTCTGACGCTCCGTAAACTCTACCTTTAGTTCACCATTCTCAATTTTTTCATTCAATCGTCTAATGCACGATGTTAAACCGTGACCTTCCATCATTCGATTCAAGAAATACAGCATTGCTTCTTTATGCTCTTCTATGAACTCGAACCCTCGATTATCAGCTTTTGGACGTAACCACCAAGGACAAGTTTTTGTCGGGTTTAACGGGTATTCTACGCCCTCTCTTTCATCTTCTGGTAGTTCAAAGTAGTCAATTACAACTTGTCGCTTCTTCGACCAGTTAGCCCTATGACGCATTTCCTTCATTCTTGATTCGTTGTGTGAACGAGATAATGTTAGAAGTGCAGAAAACAGATCGAGCATTCCCATATCTGTTTTCAAAGAATTGAGTGAGTAGATTTTCTTCTCATTTTCTGCCACAACTACGATGTTGCAGTATTCAACAAGGTCTAAGAAGAGTTTATTTGCTGTGTGTAGATCTGCCCTAGAAAGACGGTCTAGCGATTCAATGAACAAGAAAGTGTTTATCTCGCCTTTCTCGTTATAGACTTTTGGTAGCTCACCAGAATTAAACTTAGCGATAATCTCTGAAAGACTACCCTTCGTCATATTTTTACCACGATACGCTGAAATTCCTCGGTCTTTCAGTGATATTATATCTTCGACTGGAACACCGTGTTCTTCACAAAAATCTAGAACATATCGTTGTGTTAGTTCGTCTTGCCGATACTCAGACAAACCTTCTTTTTGAATGTTCGTTGAAAATCGTGTGTAAGTGATAACAACTGGTCTTAGATCTTCTGTTGCTTGTGCTATCGCTGAAAGGCGCATATGGCACTAACCTCTTCCTAAAGCTCATCTTTTCAACAATAGTAATATGCTAAACTTTGTTTGTCACTATTAACAGGCCGTACAGCTCCAACGGTGTCCTTTCGGCCTATCCTAACAAGTAAAGTTAGCAATATTATCAATTTAAAACAGCAACTTAAAACCACCCACCATCGCTAAACTTTACTTATAATGTCTTCTTGTTGGTGCGAGTTGTCACCTCTGAAAAAATCTCGGCCTAAGAGTTGTGACCTTGATCACTCCCCCACTTTTACTATCCCTGTCTCAATATTAATTAAATTG
>NZ_JAWOSZ010000008.1:94405-214965 GCF_033338615.1 Vibrio sp. Vb1980 | reverse complement strand
ATGACAATTTATACTGTGTCTAATTTTTTATATTCGATAATAAAAGACTATTCATCTAACTAATTAACCAAGACTAGCGCCACAATCATTACAAACATACGCTCGTTTTGCTTTCGCCATGATGCCTCAATTTTTTCTACAAATGTGACTAAGCACAGCCAAGTCAGACCTGAACTGAAATGAACTATTGATATACTTAAGTATTACTTCGCTTAGCCGATACAATTTAAAGTAACGACATACTCTAACAGAAATAATGCAGCAATCTGAAATTCTCTCGCTCGCAGAACGACTCATTCCCGTTTACGGTACGAATGACTTTGACTTTGTCCTTGGCCAACTGACCGAGGAAGAGCCGCCTTCGGCCAAAATTTTGGTTAAAATGGAACTTAACCGCTTAATGGCTCCATGCAAAAAAAGCATTGATTTGCGAGGTCGCGTTCAAGGCGAATGTCGCGAGTATATTTTGGATGGCATTCCACATTGGTTGGATGATGTTGCTTTCAACGCTTACCATAAAAACATCAAAAAGTTTGGCTGCTACACGGAAGGAATGTGGGAAGCATTGGTCAACACGCGAAATAACTTTCGCGTAATGAGCAAGCGCCTTACTCAGCAAAAAACGCAATCGTTAACGGATCCTAAAAGCCCGTTCTTAGCAGAACCCGTTCACCTAGGCTACGATTTAAAGCGCCAAGAAAAACGCTTGAAAGTCCAATCTCAAGTTGAAATTTGCCGTTCTAAAGGACAGCTTCTTCATGGATTAAGCATTGATTTATCTAGCTCTGGCGCAAAGTTCAAAGTCCCTAGCGCATTTAAATATAACCTTGGGGAAATTATTCAGGTCACGTTTACTGAATTTGCCAGCAAATCTAACGTTGCAGGTATAGAGAAACCGCTTGCATACCGCATACTCGCGGTTGATGACTGTTACGAAAATGACTCAGTTCGATACCTCAGAACCATACGCTTAACTGACACCAATGTCGTCACCAGAGTGATAGATGAAGCGCTCAACAGTGCTGCTAAAAGGGCTCGTCACGACAATCAAGACAAGATTATTCGAGCTCGAACTCGCGGTTATGAGCACATCGCACTAAAGCACACCAGCAGCTTGCCTCTATTCTTTGATGGTAGTGACCTAAAATTAGCAATGTTAACGCCAAACAATCAAAAGCTTTGGCAATACTGGCACGATGAGAGAAACCAGCAAATGTTTGGTTCCTTATTCAACGAGCAACGCATCGCGTCACTCATTAAGCCTGGTGTGAAAGGAACAACCAATGTCCTTTATTCATTTACTCACGAGCACGAGAATCGAACCTATTTCTATTCGATGTTTCGCCCTGAAGCAACTCGCGAACAGCGCCAGCTATTTTGGCATTTAGGTGGCAAACGAGAGAGTTGGCGCGCCTTTAGAATTTCAATCTTTGAACTATCTGAGCAAGAACAGGAAGACCTAGCAGCTTTCTCTCCAGAGTTAGCAGAAACGTCTCAATCACTGACTCATATTGGTATTTTGCAAGAAATTGCTGACGAAAAATCAGGGCAGGATTACCTGCTAACTGAAAAGCCGCGCTTACCCGCTAATACGTTAAACGCGTTTCGTCATCCGAGAAGAGTTATCGGCAATCCAAAGGGCATTTATTTTGATGCAAAGTCTCGTCGAAAAGAGCCTCGTTATCGTTTTAAAACACCTTTAGAGTTGTACTCAGGACAAACTAAAACAGGCGGCTGTACTGTTGACCTTTCCAAACGAGGACTCGGAATTAGGCTAAGTGAGCCTACGATGTTACGTTCTGGGCAAGAGGTAAGAATCAACTTTCGAGAATTACAACTCTACGATAAAAAATTGCCGTTAATGTCGGTGCCATACCGAGTAATTCGTGTAAGCCCAGACGGTTGTAGCGTGCAGCTAGTTATTGATGAAAGCAGCCAAACCATGAAGGTAATCGCTTTTTTCAACAGCATTATCGAGCACAATCAAGACAAGCTAATCCCGCAAAAAGAGACGCTACCAAGTAATGCTCTACTTGAAAGGCTGCACTGCATGTTGCTCTCGCGTACGCTGAGCACGCCCATTTTTATCAGTAAGAGTACGTCATCTTCAATCAAAACCCCCGTTATCGGGGTGAACTTGCCGCTACCTAAACACATTGAGCTTTTTGCCCGTCTTGGGCATGACCAACTGTTGTCACTTGAACCTATCTTTAAAGGTCGGACAAGCACATTAATCGCAGAGCCAATAAAACGTGTAGAAGGTGCTCAAGCCAGACATCAGGATATCTACATAAGCGCCGCAAAAGTAGGCAATAAAATTACAGGCATTGAGTCAAAGCTTCATCAAGAGTTCAACAGCGTAAAAGAGCGGATTCAATTTATAAAGAAAGCGCGAATGATGGGTGACTTTTACGTGATTCGCCTTTCTACTGCGCCAATTTTCGATCCGATGACATCATTACTGCAACAAGATTTAAGTGACTTAACCCAATTTGGCGTACATCAAGCGAGCAAGTTAGAAAAAGAGTTAACAGCGCTCGTTGGTTACAGTGAATTTGAAGACATTACTGAAGAGGTTGTAATTAGATTGGAGTTAACCGAGTAAATTCAAAGTCATACCAAATTGAAAAAAAACACCGCCTTTCTGGCGGTGTTTTTGAATGGATGGTTAAGGTTTAGCTTTCCAGCTGACCTTTTGCTGCTTCACCAATGCGCCAGATAAAATACAGAGCACACCGCCCAACCCTGCAAAGCGAATCGCTGATTGCGCTTGAGCTTCCACTTTTGGTTTTGCGTGATACGCAATCCCTAATCCTGCCACCGACATCATCACAAGATCATTAGCGCCATCACCGACAGCAACCGTGTTGTGCTGCTCAATTTCATATTCATCCGCCAGTTCCACTAGAATGTCAGACTTCATCTGCGCCGTTACCACATCGCCAAGTACTTTACCCGTGAGTTTGCCGTCAATAATTTCTAATTGATTGGAGCGAGCAAAGTCTAAGTCGACTTTATCTTTGATGTAATCAGAGAAGTAAGTAAAACCACCGGAGGCAATCGCTGTTTTCCAGCCCAAGGCTTTCAACGTCGCAATTAGCGCTTCAAAGTCCGGCATGAATGGTAACTGGGAACGAACTTGTTCAAGAATTGATTCATCGGCACCTTTGAGCTTACCAACTCGCTGACGTAAACTTTGCTCAAAATCCAGCTCACCTTGCATGGCACGTTCAGTGACTTCAGCGACCTCATCCCCTACTCCTGCCAGTTTCGCGATTTCATCAATACACTCTATCTGGATCGCCGTTGAATCCATATCAAATACAATCAACCCTTGAGTTGATAGATCGGGCACTTCATTAAGCGAGGCGTAATCTAGGTTGAGACTTTGTAAGATCGTTTCATGTTGAGGAGTCAACTCTCCGGCCATCAGGGCTACTTCATATTGGCCAACTTTCCACGTTTCTAGTATTGGGTTGTAAAAGCCGGTGAAGAAATCAATGTCTTCGAAGTGACTTGGCGAAAGGTACTCAGCAAATACGATCCAGTTTGCTTTTGCTTTATCTAATTGGGAGGCAAATCGAGTCTCGGGTAATCGTTTTAAAAGTGTCGTATGTTTTCTGATAGGCAAGCTTTTTGACGCGTCCATGTATATAATCCCTTATGACTTTGCTAAAACGTTACCTCAACAAACTAAAAAGGCAAGTCTTTGTTTTATTTTAAATGGATGAGTAAAGAGCATGAGTGAATCTTTGTTCTCAGTAAGGAATGCCCTAAGAATTCTGGCACTAATCCTACTGTGTGTGATGTTGTTTATCACAATAAAAAACAGTGTTGTGATCAGTAAGGGTAATGAGAAAATTCAAGCACAACAGCTTGAAACGCTCACCAAAGTTTTGATTTCACAGGCGTCTCTTTCTGCCAGTGAGATGATTTTAACTAAAGATCAAGAACGATTACTTCAGCTAACAAACCAGCTAGCACAAGACCGTTTAGTGTTTGATGCAACAATCTACGATGCACAGGGTGTACGTTTAGCGTCTAGTGAAGAGGCATTATCGGTACGCGAAGTTCTTGGCCTGGATACGCCTTTGGCAACAGCTTCCATTGGTCGCCAGCAGTTGGTTGAACCAGTTTTTGCAGATGGTGCGCTTATCGGTTTTGTTCGCGTGACCTTTGAGACGGGCCGGGTGACGGCTATTTCTGACCACCACTATCGCAAGAGCGATCGTTATATGTACATGATGGTCTTAATGAGCTTTGTCTGTGGTATGTTGTTCATCTTGATTTTACGTCGACAACCGATACGTCGTAAAAAAGCGCCAAACCTGCTGCTAACCAAGTAACTAGGTAGCGCTAACAACTCATATAAAAACAGCCCGCAATGTGCGGGCTGTTTTTTTAGCTCTTGAGAGCGAAAAATAGAATGACTCTTCGTCGCTTACTCTTCGTCACCAAGCAATACTGAATCTAGTGCGATTAGCATCATGTCGTTGAATGTCGTTTGACGCTCGTCAGATGTAGTCTGTTCGCCAGTCTTGATATGATCAGAAACCGTACAGATTGTCAGAGCTTTTGCACCGTACTCTGCCGCAACACCGTAAATACCAGCCGCTTCCATTTCAACACCAACAATGCCGTACTTGTCCATTACATCGAACATTTCTGGATCTGGCGTGTAGAAAAGCTCTGCCGAGAATAGGTTACCAACTTTAACGTCAATACCGCGAGCTTTTGCAGCGTCTTCTGCCGCACGAACCATGTTGTAGTCTGCGATTGCCGCGAAGTCATGACCTTTAAAGCGGATACGGTTCACTTTAGAGTCAGTACATGCACCCATGCCGATCACAACATCACGCACTTTGATGTCTTCATTCACTGCGCCACAGCTGCCAACACGGATGATTTTCTTCACGCCGAAGTCTTTGATTAGTTCAGTCGCGTAAATCGAGCATGATGGGATACCCATACCGTGGCCCATTACCGAGATCTTACGGCCTTTGTATGTGCCTGTGTAACCAAACATATTACGAACGTCACACACTTGAACGACATCTTCAAGGAAAGTCTCTGCGATGTATTTTGCACGTAGTGGATCACCAGGCATCAGTACGACGTCTGCAAATGCACCCATTTCAGCATTGATATGTGGAGTTGCCATTTTCTTTTCCTTAACCTTTCTCTAGCGCTCCGCGCTTAAGGCGATATAAGCCAGAGTATTCTCATTTCCGACAAGCAGCATTTACATACTGCAAACATAAAACTAGGAGCAATCAAGCTCCTAGTTTTCAAAAACCTAACTAATTATAGGAAGTTCTTACCGTAATCCATTGGAGAAGTACCGAAGTAACTTGCCAATGTTTGACCGATATCTGCGAATGTTTCGCGGCGGCCAAGAGAACCAGCTGGTACTTTTTGACCATAAACCAATACTGGGATGTGCTCACGAGTATGGTCAGTACCTGGCCATGTTGGGTCACAGCCGTGGTCTGCCGTTAGGATAAGCACATCGTCTTCTTCCATAATCTCTAGCACTTCGTTGATACGATCATCGAAGTACTCAAGTGCCGCTGCGTAACCCGCTACGTCACGACGGTGACCGTAAGCTGAGTCGAAGTCTACAAAGTTAGTGAATACGATCGTGTTGTCGCCCGCTTCTTTGATTTGCTCTAGCGTTGCTTCGAACAATGCAGGGATACCTGTCGCTTTCACTTTCTTAGTGATGCCGCAGTTTGCGTAGATATCAGCAATCTTACCAATAGAAACCACGTTGCCTTGCTTCTCATCAACGAGCTTCTGAAGAACCGTTGCTGATGGTGGCTCTACAGAAAGATCACGACGGTTACCTGTACGCTCAAATTGACCTTTACCAGCACCAACGAATGGGCGCGCGATAACACGACCAATGTTGTAATCTTCTAGCTCTTCACGTGCGATTTGGCAAAGCTCTAGTAGACGGTCTAGACCGAAAGTCTCTTCGTGACATGCGATTTGGAATACAGAGTCAGCAGACGTGTAGAAGATTGGTTTGCCAGTCTTCATGTGCTCTTCACCAAGATCGTCAAGAACTTGAGTACCAGACGCGTGACAGTTACCTAGGAAACCGTCAAGACCTGCACGCTCAAGAATGCGGTCAGTCAATTCTTTCGGGAAGCTGTTTGCTTTGTCAGTGAAGTAACCCCAGTCAAACAGAACAGGAACACCTGCGATTTCCCAGTGACCAGACGGCGTGTCTTTACCTGAAGAAAGCTCTGCTGCATGACCGTATGCACCAATGATTTCAGCGTCTGCGTCTAGTCCAGGTGCGAAGCGACCTGTCGATTCTTTATGCGCCATTGCCAAACCAAGTTTCGATAGATTTGGAAGGCGAAGTGCACCTTGGCGATTGTCGTTATCTGCTAAGCCTTTGTCACATTGGTCAGCGATGTGACCTAGTGTGTCTGAACCTACATCACCAAATTCTTTAGCATCGGCAGTTGCACCGATACCGAATGAGTCTAGTACTAAAATAAATGCTCTTTTCATTGCTCGTTCCTTAGGCCCACTCGGCTTTTTATTATGGTTGAGTAGGCCTTGTGTAATTACTTGTTCTATTAGATATCTTCTGCTCGAATTTGGCGGTAAACCTCTGGAGTTGGTGTGTATTCACCACCTACTTTGATTGCACTGCGCAGTGCTTTTGCCGCTTCTTCCCATTGCTCTTCAGTGCGAGCGTGGATGACCGCAAGAGGTTTATCACTGTCTGCGACCTCACCTAGGCGGATGAACTCGTCGAAACCAACTGCGTAGTCGATTTCATCAGTAGCAACACGACGACCACCACCCATAGCAACCACAGCCATGCCGATAGCACGTGTATCCATTGCAGAGACAATGCCCGTTTCTGTTGCGTAAACTGGCTTAATGATTGCTGCTTTTTCTAAGTAGTTGTCGTAGTTTTCTACGAAGTCCGCAGGGCCGCCTAAACCGGCAACCATCTTGCCGAAGCACTCAGCCGCTTTGCCGTTATCCAGCACTTCCATCAGTTTTGCGCGTGCGTCTTCTGTGTTCTCAGCAAGCTTGCCAAGTACTAACATTTCAGCACATGAAGCCATGGTCACTTCAAGTAGACGAGGATTACGGTATTCACCCGTTAAGAAACGAACCGCTTCACGAACTTCCACTGCGTTACCCGCTGAAGACGCCAATACTTGGTTCATGTCCGTAAGAATTGCCGTAGTTTTAGTGCCAGCACCGTTTGCTACCGCAACGATTGATTTTGCTAGCTCTTCAGACGCTTCGTAAGTTGGCATAAATGCACCTGAACCCACTTTTACGTCCATCACTAGCGATTCCAGACCCGCCGCCAGTTTCTTAGAAAGGATCGACGCCGTAATCAGGGAGATATTGTCTACCGTTGCGGTAATATCACGAGTCGCGTAAACACGCTTATCCGCAGGAGCAAGGTCACCAGTTTGACCGATGATCGCCACACCAGCGTCTTTGGTTACTTGACCAAAAACATCGTTGCTCGGCGTAATGTTGTAACCAGGGATAGATTCAAGTTTATCCAGCGTACCGCCTGTATGACCAAGACCGCGGCCAGAGATCATAGGTACGAAACCGCCACACGCTGCCACCATTGGGCCAAGCATTAAAGAAGTTACGTCACCCACACCACCGGTTGAGTGTTTGTCGACAATTGGACCACCGAAGTTCATGTGGCTCCAGTCGATAACCATGCCCGAATCACGCATTGCACACGTTAAGGCGATGCGCTCATCCATGGTCATTTCATTAAAGAAAATCGTCATAGCAAACGCCGCAATCTGACCTTCAGATACCGTGTTGTTCGCTACGCCTTGAATAAAGAAGTTGATTTCGTCTGCGGTAAGTACTTCACCGTCACGTTTTTTACGAATGATTTCTTGTGGTAAATACATTAGTGCCTCCCAAGCTCTTTTGAGCCATGGTTGTAGTAGGATAGAAGAGGTTTGGTAGCACCCGTTTAGGTGCTACCGTTCAGACGTATTATTGGAATTAGTACGCTGTTGGATCAGCGACGTCGTCCGATACTTCTAATGTATTTAGTAGGTTGGTTAGCAGGCTAGACGCACCAAAACGGTAGTGACGAGCATCAACCCAGTTGTCACCTAGGATTTCGTCAGCCATTGCTAGGTATGCTGCTGCGTCTTCAGCAGTGCGCACACCACCTGCTGGTTTGAAACCAACAGTTTCTGCAACACCCATGTCGCGAATAACTTCAAGCATCATGCGAGCGTATTCTGGTGTTGCGTTTACTGGCACTTTACCAGTTGAAGTTTTAATGAAGTCAGCACCTGCTTCAATACAGATTTGAGATGCTTTCTTGATTAGTGCTTCTTCTTTTAGTTCACCTGTTTCGATGATCACTTTAAGAAGAACGTCACCACAAGCTTCTTTACATTGCTTAACTAGTTCGAAGCCTACTTTCTCATCACCCGCCATTAGCGCGCGGTAAGGAAAAACTACGTCAACTTCGTCTGCACCGTAAGCAACCGCCGCTTTTGTTTCAGCAACTGCGATTTCAATGTCGTCGTTACCATGTGGGAAGTTCGTTACTGTTGCAATACGAACCTCTGGCGTACCTTGCTCACGAAGTGTCTTCTTAGCAATAGGAATAAAGCGAGGGTAAATACAAATTGCAGCTGTGTTGCCTACTGCTGTTTTCGCGTCATGACATAGTGAGATCACTTTTGCATCAGTGTCATCGTCATTCAACGTAGTTAGGTCCATAAGTTTAAGTGCACGTAGCGCTGCTGCTTTTAAATCGCTCATTTCTATCTCCGATCAATATTCAAAAAATTCACTACTCAGCCTTACATCACGTCTTTAACTATAATCAACAAGTCGAGACAATGTGAGTAAATGGCTAAACAGTCTATTAATGAACGGACTTGGTTCCCTGAAGACTCGGCATATACAGCGAAAATTTATCATATGCCAATTGCTATCCTTGTCACCGCACAGTACCAGTTTGGCCTATGGCACAACAATCTATGATTGCGGTGTCTTTAATATCACATCACAAAGCAAAACGCCTATTAGATCTGATATTGCAGGGCAATTCATTTGCCCATCGATTATGTAATATTCATTACGTGATTAAGAATCAAGCTTAACCACTATCCTGTGATTAATACATTATAGAGTTTCACCGCAAAACTGTAGCACCAAATAGAGCGCAAACGGTTTGTATCTCAAAATTTCCTAGCCCCTATTCCATTGACTGCGTAATACCTCGACTAAGGCAAACACCCGATGAAATTTTGGAGCCCGAAAAACGAAAAATGCCCCGCAGCAATCTCTTGCTACAGGGCATGATGTAAAACGGCGTCTATATATTAAGAACCGATTCTAATTATAGTGCTGCAAGGCTTAAGCAGAAGCCTGCAATTGTCGCTGCCATAAGGTTAGACAACGTACCTGCAAGAACTGCTTTAACACCCATGCGAGCGATGTCACTACGACGGTTTGGTGCAAGGCTACCTAGACCACCAAGTAGAATCGCGATAGAAGAAAGGTTCGCGAAACCACATAGTGCGAATGAGATGATAGCTGTTGTCTTCTCAGACATTACTTCACCAGTTGCCGCGATTACTTGAGCGTTTTCACCTAGATATGGTGTGAAGTTCAAGTAAGCAACGAATTCGTTCACTACGATTTTCTGACCGATGAATGAACCAGCTGTTACAGCTTCTGCCCATGGAACACCGATTAGGAATGCTAGTGGAGAGAACGCGTAACCTAGGATTAGCTCTAGTGTTAGTTCTGGCATGCCGAACCAACCACCGATGCCACCTAGCATACCGTTGATTAGCGCGATTAGACCAACGAATGCGATTAGCATTGCACCTACGTTAAGCGCAAGTTGTAGACCAGAAGCCGCACCGCCCGCAGCTGCGTCGATTACGTTAACTGGTTTGTCGTCACCGCCGTCCATCGCTTCTTCGATACTTTCGTGAGGCTGGTCAGTCTCTGGGTGAAGGATTTTAGCGAACAGTAGACCACCTGGTGCTGCCATGAATGATGCCGCAACTAGGTACTCTAGTGGAACACCCATAGATGCGTAACCAGCTAGTACACCACCAGCAACAGAAGCTAGACCACCACACATTACCGCGAATAGCTCTGATTGAGTCATTTTTGGAACGAATGGGCGAACAACTAGAGGTGCCTCAGTTTGACCTACGAAAATGTTAGCTGCCGCTGACATTGATTCCGCACGAGAAGTGCCTAGCGCTTTTTGTAGTGCACCACCAAGAATCTTGATAACCCATTGCATAACGCCAATGTAGTAAAGAACTGAAATCAGTGCAGAGAAGAAGATCAGTGTAGGAAGAACACGGAATGCGAAGATGAAACCGCCGCCGCCGAATACTTCGAACATCTTGTCAGAAACAAGACCACCGAACAGGAATGATGAACCATCGTTACCGTAGTTGATAACGTTAGAAACACCTGAAGAGAAACCGTTTAGTAGATCACGGCCCCAAGGTACATACAGAACAAATGCACCTAATGCGAATTGGATAGCGAATGCGCCACCCACAGTTCTAAAGTTGATAGCTTTTCGGTTGTTAGAAAATGCCACTGCAATCGCAAGAAGCACTACCATACCGATTAGGCTCATAAACAGGCTCATAGTTTATGACTTCCTTATAAGTTATTTATTGGCGTGTTACAAAATGGAGCTATAAAGCGGGGGCAATTATACTCATGCAGAATCAATTAAAGTAATGCCAGCCTCACACTTTCCTATAAGATTCATGATTGATTCAACCAGCTTTGTGAGTTAATTCACAATAAGCAGGAAAACGTTTTCGATTTCAAACCACATCTTTAGATTTTATTCACATATCGAGAAAGCAAAATTGCTATTTTTCCACAGTTGAGAGGCAATCGATTGCTTTCGGCCGTTATGCAACTCTACGAGCTCATTAAAGACGTGAATGAGTTTGGCTGGGTGATTTGACTCCCCTTGATATCCAAGTATAGGCATATCTGGTGCGTCTGTTTCGATTACTAGGTTTTCGAGTGGTAATTTTTGAATTGCGTCGCGTGTTTTCTTGGCTCTTGGGTAGGTAATCGTTCCTCCTACACCGATAAAAAAACCTAATTTGACCCACTCCATGGCTTGCTGATAACTCCCAGAAAAAGCGTGTAGCACACCACCTCTAGGGAGATTCGCCGCTTTCACCATTTGAATGAGGCGATTGTGCGCTTTTCGGCTATGTAAAATAACTGGGAGTTCGAAGCGTCTAGCCAGCTCAAATTGAACTTCAAGTATCTTTTCTTGCAACTGTGGATCAACATCAATGGCAAAATCTAAACCACACTCTCCTATTGCCACGCACTGCTGCCCTTTTTGATTTAGATAGCCTTCTAGCTCTGTAAGGTGCTGCTCAACGTTATCTTCAAGAAAATACGGATGAAAGCCGAGCGCATAATACAAATTGGCATGTTGCTCTGCCAAAGTTTGAATACGAGCCCAGTTTTGCGGACCGACGGAAGGAATCAAAATTCTTGCGACGCCTTGCGTTTGAGCAAGCTCAAGTTGATGTGCAAAGTCATCTTGAAACACATCAAAATCAAAGTGGCAGTGCGTATCAAAGAGCTTCATCTTGACGCTTTTTATCTGTATCTGCGGGCAGAAAATCAGAGGATGGTTGGGCTTCACTCTTCTCTTCAGTTTGATGGGCTGGGTCTTTTCGATATGGGACACAACTGCGTTTCTGATCGGGAGTTAACCCCATCTCTTTACACCAGTTGTCGTAACGCTTTAGCCCACGTTTAAACCAATTCATATCTTATCCTTATATAAAAACGCCCTTGGCTAAGTTTATAGCCAAGGGCGTTTTAAAATCTAGTTTGCGTTAAGGCTTACCCTAACCGCGCAAATTAGTGCTCACGCGTCGCACGGAAATCAACGTCAGGGAAACGCTCTTTCGCCAAGTTTAAGTTAACCATTGTTGGAGCGATATACGTTAGGTTATCACCACCATCCAATGCTAAGTTCGCTTGATTCTTGCGTTGGAACTCATCCAGTTTCTTCGCATCACCACACTCAACCCAACGAGCAGTTGCAACGTTAATGCCTTCATAAATCGCTTCAACGTTATACTCAGATTTCAAACGAGCCACAACAACATCGAACTGAAGTACACCAACGGCACCAACGATCAGATCGTTGTTCTGTAGAGGACGGAATACCTGTACCGCACCTTCTTCTGATAGCTGAACCAAACCTTTGAGAAGCTGCTTCTGCTTTAGTGGATCTTTCAGGCGAATACGACGGAATAATTCCGGAGCGAAGTTCGGAATACCAGAGAACTTCAGTGATTCACCTTGCGTAAAGGTATCACCAATCTGAATAGTGCCGTGGTTGTGTAGACCAATGATGTCTCCGGCGTAAGCGTGTTCTGCACGTGCACGGTCACCAGCCATAAAGGTTACTGCATCAGAGATACTCACTTGCTTGCCAAGACGAACGTGGTTCATCTTCATACCTTGCGTGTAAGTACCCGATACAATACGCATGAATGCGATACGGTCGCGGTGTTTTGGGTCCATATTCGCTTGGATCTTAAATACGAAACCAGAGAACTTCTCTTCAGTCGCTTCAACTTCACGTTCAACCGCTTGACGAGTTTTCGGCGCTGGAGCCCATTCAGTTAGACCGTCTAGCATATGATCCACACCAAAGTTACCTAATGCAGTACCGAAGTAAACTGGCGTAAGATCACCGGTTAGGAACATTTCCAAATCAAACTCAGGGCAAGCACCCATGACAAGCTCAAGCTCTTCTCGAACACTTTCCGCAAGGCCTGCACCAACTTTTTCATCAAGCTCTGGGTTATCGAGACCTTTGATGATTCGAACTTCTTGAATCTCATGACCGTGACCTGATTCGTATAAAATCGTTTCATCACGGTGAATGTGGTACACACCTTTAAATTCTTTACCACAGCCGATTGGCCATGTAATTGGCGCACACATCATGCCCAACTCGTTTTCTACCTCGTCCAATACTTCCATTGGATCACGAACGTCACGGTCAAGTTTGTTCATGAAGGTTACGATTGGCGTGTCACGTAGACGTGTAACTTCCATTAGTTTACGAGTACGGTCCTCAACACCTTTCGCTGCATCGATAACCATCAGACATGAGTCAACTGCCGTTAGAGTACGGTAAGTATCTTCCGAGAAGTCTTCGTGTCCAGGCGTATCAAGTAGGTTTACCAGACAATCGTTGTAAGGGAACTGCATTACAGAAGTAGTAACCGAGATACCACGTTCCTTTTCCATTTCCATCCAGTCTGATTTTGCGTGCTGTGCGTTACCACGACCTTTAACCGTACCTGCTTTTTGGATCGCGTTTCCGAATAACAGTACTTTTTCAGTAATGGTGGTTTTACCCGCATCCGGGTGAGAAATAATAGCGAACGTTCTGCGCTTAGACACTTCGCCTAAAAAAAGGGGATTTGACATTAGTTAATCTTCTAAATTACTTTCATGCTCACAAAATAGGCAAGCATATCTACTATTCGATATTGTGCGGTATTCTCGCTTATTATCGCTGTGCTAGCAAACTGGAAAGACATGAACTGAATTTACTCGGCTCACCAGCCTTTACCTGCAACTAACAAGGGAAAGCCAGCTCCACACAAAGAGATGTAAAAATTCAAAAAATTATTATTACATATTCAAAAGCCTCGAATCCGGATACGCATTTAAAGCATAAGTGTTGATGAGGTAATTAGTAACGGCCTAAAACTAACTCAAAAATAAGTAACTCATGATAATGGCGTCTTCCTTACCATTTCCCGATTTAGCTGGGTAATAGTTGTAACGACGGTCCACTTCATTAAAACCTGCTTGCTCATAAATATGGATAGCTGGGTGATTACTTTCACGCACTTCTAACCAAGCACTCTCTGCTTTGGCTTGTTCACAGTATTCAATAAACGCGTCCAGCAATTTTTGCCCTAGCCCTCTGCCCTGTTGAGAAGGCGCTACTGCAATATTTAATAGTGTCACTTCTCCAACAATATTCTGTCCATAGAAGTAACCAACCACTTGAGAGCCTTCCAGCATCACATGATGGCAAGCACCGCGACTGGATAAGTCACGAACCAAAGATTCGGCCCAAGGGTGAGAATGTGCTTGCTGCTCGATTTGCCAAACTTGGTCGAGGTGCTCTGCACGCATCGGCGTAATTTCAATTGTCACGCATTAGCTCCGTTAAGAAGAGTACGAACAGATTTGTTGCCACAATGCGCGGCGCTGTTCGTTATTACCATCAATATCTTGTAATAGTGGCGAGGTCAGGTGCTTTGCCTTGATGCTTTGATCAGCCTCACAGCCTGCAAACCACACCCACTCTAGCTGATGTTCACCCAGCATGGATAAGCGCTCAGGCTCTAGGTGTAGCGCATCATCAAGCGTGAGCTTAATGCTTTTTAATACGCGCTCAAACATCAATGCCGTCTCGTTTTCTGGACATATTGGCGATACCAATAGGAGTTTACATGAACTTTGCAAATCCAATAATGGCGATTGATAGCCTTCCAGTCTTTCAGGGTGTACCAGCTCCCATGTGCTGATCCCCATTTCACGTAAATACTGTTTCTCGTTAATTGACATTTTCCGTCACCTATTTGAACGAGGGCAATCCTATCAAATTATCGCGATTATACCTAAAGGACTTCAAGGAACACCTGAACACAATGAGATGATTTGGATATTCCTGAACATAGCGTTTTGCCAACGGCCACACATTGGGTATGACATATGAGGTACATTATGAAATTCTTAAATACGCTACTACTTTGCACACTGGTAGCCGCCACCAGCGTGAGTGTTTTTGCTAATAACAGCGATGAGTGGGAGCTGATTGCAACGAAAACCGTTAACTTTCATACAGAAACAGATACCGTGACACCAAATAGCCTATTCCGAAACCGAAGCTTCAGTAAAATAAAACTAAAATGTGTGCAAGGAACGGTAGACATGAATGGTTTAAAAGTCGTCATGACAGATGGTAGTGAGAAAAAGCTTTCCTCTATGGGCGTACTAACAAGCGGATTGTCGACTCGTGCCTGGAGCCTTCCAGGTACAAAAGAAGCCAAGCTAAAACGGATTGAAATGACTTACAGTAGCTGGGGAAGCACAAAACTTAGCCTGCTAGGGGTAAGTAAAAAAGCGAAAATAGAGGTCTGGGGCAAAAAGAAAAGTAACCAGTCATCCTAACCTCCCTATCTCAGTTTTCAGTGAATAAGAAAGAAGCCCACTTAGTCGTGGGCTTCTTTCATTTACAGTTCAGAGAACTCTGGCGCATAGTCTATGCGTCCGGAGCGTCCAGCACATTGACCTTCGACCAACTCTGCGACTCGAAATGCACCTTTAGGGACATCCCAAGCACATTCAAAGCCCATCTCGTCGCATGATTGAAAACCCTGGCGCGCGTAATAATCAGGATCGCCCAACACCACACACACTGGGTAACCAAAATCACGCAGTGAATCAAAACCTTCTTTGATCAACTCTGCAGCGATGCCTTGGCGACGGTAATCTTCATGAACAGCTAATGGCGCTAGCCCTTGCCATGACAAATCTTCACCATTTAAGGTCACAGGGCTAAATAAAGCATGGCCTATCACCTCTCCCTCATCTGTACACGCGACTAAGGAAAGCGTGAATTTGCTGTTTTCGCGCAAACGCATCACAAGCTCAGCTTCAGCTTCCGTCGGGAAGGCGTGTTTCAATAAGCGGTCAATGGTAAGAATGTCCGCTGGGGCTTCAGTTCGAATAAGCATTCGCTACTCCGGTTGGTTGTGCAGGCGCTTGAACTCCTTTCTGAACAAAATCAGCCAATTGATTCAAAGCGACTTGCATTGCTTTCGGTAACTGCTCTAAGTCGACACTGTCCATTAAGTTTTTCACTTCTAAGCCAAGCTCAGTATCACCTTCAATTGAAAGGCGACGTTGGAAGAACAGTGTGTCAGGGTCTTCTTTACGACCAGCAATCAGTACTAGGTCGTTTAGATTACCACTAAAACTCACATCTTCCTGAACTGGTTTTTCAGCTACCACCAATTTTTCGTCTTGATAGCTGATGTACCATGCTAAGTTCAAGTCTTTAATCGCAACTTTTAACCACTTGTCTTCAAGGAACTCAAAGTCACCATCTTCCAAGGCTTCTTTAAACACCATTTTTAGCCCTTCTAGCAACGCTTTTTGCTGAATTGGCTGTGGTAATAACTGGACTGGAGAACGCAAAATATTAGCTGCGTTCTTTACTAGTTGACTGCGAATCTTGTTTAACACGTTCATTATCCGTTACTTTGTCATTAGGTTGCTTATATTAAGCAATCGTGGCGATGAGATTACTGTTATGTATCAATAAAGTGCTTATTTTAGATTGGTGGTTTATTGCTCACTAACGCTTCTTTTTTTGAACTTACGTGTATTATTGATGCGAACAGGTGGATAAACACTTTTACAACCGTATTTTCAAAGTTATAGTTATCTGAGCGTATCCATGTGATTGTCGACTGCACAGCTAAAACCGCGAGCCCTTTAATGGCAAGTAACACTTTAGCTTGGTGGTAGACCGCCGCAGGCTTATCAGGGTGTCGCTTTTTATACACGGACGAATAATCTGGCTCATTGGAGATCGGTAATACCCTAATGCCTTCCCAGCAATTAAAACATTGGTTTGCCACGCTAACCTCAAATAGCCCTTTCTTCTTTGCCATTCTTGATAAAAAACACAATTATCGAATGGTAAGTGACCGTTACTGCGATATCGCAGGTTTAAGTCATGAGGAAATCGTCGGCTTAAACGATTGCCAAGTGCTGGGTGAACAGTTTTATAAGAAGCTTGCACCATACTATCAGCGCGCGTTCAAAGGGGCACATGTCGAAGCCGAAATCACGCTCGATGAAACCGACCTTGAAACCAGTCTTCACTTTAGTCTTTCGCCAGTTTTTGAAGGTAACGACATTCGCTTTGTTGTTTTTCACGCTGTCGATACTTCAGAAAAGCAGATACTCGTTCGCTCCTTAGAAGAGTCCGAAAGTAAGTTTGCGAAGTTAACACAACTGCTACCAGACGGCTTACTGCTTATCGAAGATGATATTGTCATCTCTGCGAACCCCGCATCAGCGCGCCTTCTCGGACTTAACTCTCCTCATGAATTGTTGGGCGAAGAGCTAAGTCGTTTATTCATCGATGAAAACAGTAAAAAGGTATTTAGTCATCGATTGAGTACATTAATTTCTGACAAACCTTTTGTCTGCTTAACCAGCGCAAGATGCGGCTTTGAACGGAAAGTTCAGCTACACGCGGATTCCACGGCGATATTAGGTAGCGAATCTCAAATTATCCTAATCCAAGATGCTGATGATGCGCCCAAAAACCTGTCTTCTGCATCGAATGAAGACATACACATTGACTCGCTCACCAAACTCTACAACCGCTTTGGCTTCACCAAACGTTTGGAACAGCTGATCAAAAAGCAAACACCGCTTCTGGTGTTCTATTTGGATATCGATAACTTCAAAAACATTAATGACTCACTTGGTCACCATATTGGCGATAAAGTGATTCAAGAGGTATCGGCCCGTCTTAAACGGTTACTACCAAACCAAGCGATTATTGGTCATTTGGGTGGCGATGAGTTTGGCGTCATTCTACCGGAGCCAGAAAATACCCGCATGGCTGAAATTTTGTCCGATCGCATTATCTCGTTGATCAACCAACCTTTCGACCTGCACCACTTCAGCAAACGCCTTGCCTGTTCAATTGGTAGCGTTCGATACCCTGAAGACGGACAAGATGCACGAATCCTACTACAAAATGCCGATACTGCGATGTATGAAGCCAAAGATCGTGGTAGAAATCGTCTGATCAAATTTAACGATCAAATGAACAAAGAAGCGCGTATGCGTTTGTGGCTTGAAATCGAACTGCAAAAAGCATTGCAGCAGAACGGTTTGGAAGTGTGGTATCAACCTAAGGTTAACGCGCGAGACTTCAGTATCAACGGCGCAGAAGCGCTCGTTCGTTGGAAGCATCCAGTCGAAGGGTACATTAGTCCTGGCTCATTCATTCCTGTCGCCGAGCGCGCTGGGTTAATAGAACACCTTGGACGTGTCGTGATGCGTGATGTTTTCAATACGGTAAAACGTTGGAAGCAACAAGGCATACTGCCAGGCCGTGTCGCCATCAACCTCTCTCCCGAGCAATTTGGCAACCCACAGCTGATCGACTTTATGGAAAAGCTGCTTCGCACTACCGAGCTTGATCCAAGCTGCATTACCTTCGAGCTAACCGAAAGTGCCGTGATGAGTGATAGCGAACATACACTGCAAATGTTGAATGCGATTAAAAAGCTTGGCTTCGCTCTCTCTATCGATGACTTTGGTACCGGCTACTCTTCTCTTTCTTACTTAGCGCGTTTCCCTATTGACGAGCTAAAAATCGACCGCGCTTTTATTAATGATATCGACACACTACCGAAACAAGTCACTGTGATTGAAAACATCATTAATCTGGGTAAGTCGCTCGACTTAACTGTCGTTGCCGAGGGGGTGGAAACCCACCAGCAAGCTACTTTGCTCTCTAACCTTCAATGTAATGCCATTCAAGGATTCCATTTTTATCGCCCGCAGCCAAAACATGAAATTGAAGAGCTGTTTGTACAGAATCGTCGTCACAAGAACTAACCCCGACCCGATACCCTTACTCGCAAGGGGTAAATATCGACTTTATTGAGCTAAACCTAACTTAGGTCAATTTCGCTATTCATAATTCTTCATAAAATGCGGACACCTTTTTATTCTCAATGATTGTGAGCATATGGAACTCTTGTGTCCCGCGGGTAACCTGCCTGCGTTAAAAACTGCGATTGATTGCGGTGCCGATGCCGTCTACATTGGTTTCAAAGATGATACCAACGCCCGTCACTTTGCTGGCCTAAACTTTAACGGCAAAAAGTTAGAAAAAGCGGTGCAATACGTTCATGACCGCAATAAAAAAATTCATGTCGCGTTGAATACCTTCGCTCATCCCAATGGCTTCGAGCGCTGGACGAACGCAGTAGACAATGCAGCGGCACTGGGTGTAGACGCGCTGATTGTTGCAGACATTGCAGTGCTGGAGTACGCGGCTCGCAAATATCCCGATCTAGAACTACACCTTTCAGTGCAAGCATCAGCGACCAACGTCGCAGCCATTGATTTTTACAAACAAAACTTCAACGTAAAACGGGTAGTGCTACCCCGCGTTTTATCGATTCATCAGGTCAAACAGCTCTCACGCAACATCACTAGCGATGTCGAGTTAGAAGTCTTTGCTTTTGGTAGCCTTTGCATCATGTCTGAAGGTCGCTGCTACCTATCGTCATACATGACAGGCGAGTCTCCAAACACTGTGGGAGCATGCTCTCCAGCTAAGTACGTTCGCTGGCAAGAAACAGAAAATGGTCTGGAATCCCGCCTTAACGACATTTTGATCGATCGCTACAGCACCGGTGAAAATGCGGGCTACCCTACCTTGTGTAAAGGTCGTTTCGAAGCAGAAATCGAAGGCGAGAAAAAACGCTACCACGCACTGGAAGAACCAACCAGTTTGAACACCCTCTCTATGCTGCCAGAACTATTTGCTGCAAATGTGGCGTCTGTAAAAATTGAAGGTCGCCAACGTAGCCCAGCTTACGTAGAACAAGTCACTCGAACATGGCGAGCCGCGATTGACAGTTACCAAGCAAACCCAGAAGCTTATCAAGTCGAAGCGGCTTGGGATGCCGCATTGGCAAACGTGTCTGAAGGTACGCAGACCACACTTGGTGCTTATCACCGCAAATGGCAGTAGAGGTTAAGATGGATAATTCAATGAAATACGCGCTTGGCCCGCTGTTGTACTTCTGGCCAAAACAAGACATCGAAGCGTTTTATGAACAAGCGAAATCAAGCTCCGCGGACATCATCTATCTTGGGGAAACCGTATGTTCAAAACGTCGAGAAATGAAGCCTTCGCATTGGCTTGAAATCGCAAAAGAGCTGTCTGCATCTGGCAAGCAAGTGGTGCTATCAACAATGGCACTACTAGAAGCTCCGAGTGAAGTAAACATAATGAAGAAGTACATCGACAACGGTGACTTCGCGATTGAAGCAAATGACGTATCTGCTGTTCAATTGGCATCAGAGCATAAAGTGCCTTTCGTCGTTGGTCCTGCAATCAATACTTATAACGCACACACGCTCAACTTATTTTTAAAGCAAGGTATGATGCGTTGGTGCATGCCTGTCGAGCTATCTCGCGAATGGTTAAACGATACTTTAATTCAGTGTGACGAGCTTGGTATTCGTAACAAGTTTGAAGTTGAGGTATTTAGCCACGGTTATTTGCCTTTAGCGTATTCCGCTCGCTGTTTCACAGCCCGAGCTGAAAACCGAGCGAAAGACGATTGCGAAACCTGCTGTATCAAATACCCTACGGGTATCCAGGTCAGCAGCCAAGAAGGGCAAGAAGTCTTTAACCTTAACGGCATTCAAACACAGTCAGGGTATTGCTACAACCTCATCAATGACTTACCAAGTATGAAAGGGCTGGTTGATGTGGTCCGGTTAAGCCCTCTTGGTATGGACATTTTTTCAGAGTTAGAGCGTTTTCGCTCAAACGAATACGGCGATAATCCTGAAAAGCTCGAAAGCCGCCAATGCAATGGCTATTGGCATCAACTAGCGGGCTTAGAAGTAAAAACCATTTAATCCTTAAAGATAAAAGCGAGGCCTAGCCTCGCTTTTATCTGTTAGCTTTTGTTAGCAGGCTTGCACCCTTGGTTCGACAGAACTCTCATTAAGCAGCTTTTTCACATCTCGCCACAACATACTGATCACGACCAAACTCAATGCAATGTTAGACAATGGGAAAGCTAACCAAATACCTGTCACGCCGAAAAGTTTCGGCATAATGAATAAGAATGGCAACTGGACCAGCATGTTGCCTAGTGTTACAAACATAGCTTTGCTGCCTTTGTTTACTGATTGATAGTACGCGGCCGCCACAACTAAAAAACCATCTAAGAACAACGCAAACATGTGTAAACGAATCCCGATCACGGTGCTATCAATCAACTGTTGGTCAGCATTATTAAACACCGCAACCAGTTCGTACGGGAAAAGGTTCATCAAAACAACGAACGCCACCCCACCAAGCACAGATGTCCCCATCGCGACCTTTAATAACTTTCTAATGTTATCCTGATTACGTGCACCGTGGTTGAAGCTCACTAAAGGCTGCATACCATTCGCAATTCCTTCGGCTATCAGATAGTAAACCGTCACGATGTACCCCAAAATCGCGTACGCTCCGATCAACATTGCACTTCCGTATTGAGCAAATAACGCGTTGTGCAGTGCCACCATCACAGAGCCGTAGGCATACATAAAGAAACTTGATGTACCTATCATGATAATCTTTGGTGCAGCATCAACCTGAACTTTGAAGTCGCGGATACGAAGGTGTAATGTTGCTTTTGAAGTAAAGAAGTAACCAATACCGAGCACAGTGACTACTAATTGTGCAAGTGCAGTGGCAATAGCGGCTCCGGTTAACTCCCACTCCAACCAAGCAATAAATACGTAGTCTAATACAATGTTAATAACGGCACCGATGACCATCAAAATCGTTGCTAAGTTCGGGCTGTCGTCATTGCGTAACAGAAACGGAACCGCGATAGAACCCAACGTGAATACGCACGCGACAATCAGAATATGCAAATATTGCAGCGCAAGTTCAAACACTCGCCCTTCCGCTCCTTGCCAGCGAATAAATTCATCCGAAAACAAAAACAATATTGTAGCAACGATCGGCATCAATGCCGCTAACAACGTCAATCCGGTCGTTAGGATTCGCTTAGCACCTTCATGATCGTTCTCTCCTTGCTTGATCGAAGTTAGTGCACCAGTCCCCACCCCAATCATCATTCCTATACCGAGGATCGAACCGATAATAGGCCACGCAACATTGATCCCAGCTAATCCGTCAGCGCCAACATAACGGCCAATAAAAATGCCATCAACTATTTGATACAAACCGTTCACGAGCATTGCTGCGACGGTTGGAATCGTATATTTCCAAAACTGTCTATAAATTGAGTTTTGCATGACTGTCACCAGTAGTTAGCAAAGCTAACCATTTAATTAGCAAGGCTAACTAAATGGTTAAATTAAATAAAAGAAAGATGAAACAACAAAAACTAAACCATACAGCTGAAGCCTTTGCTTTAGTTTAAAATGACTTATTACTCAACGCTTTATTCAATAAAGCTTGTAACTGCTCAGCTTCTTGCTGATTTAATTGTTGCATCATTTGGTCAGAGATATCTTTGTACACTACCTGCTCCAAAGACATTTTTTCTGCGACTTCTTCCGTAAGCAACACACGCTTAGCACGAGCATCCTCATTACATGCGATGCGTTTCACCAAACCCTTTTTTTCCAAACGCACAACCATTGTCGATGCGGAAGGCTTAGTCACTTGCAGCTCTTCTGCAAGATCGGTTATTCGCACACCCTCAGGGTAAACCTGAATCACACGTAAATAATCGAACTCATTAAAGCTTAGATGTGATAATGGATCTTCTTTGGCATAGACACGCCAAGCTTTGGCGCAAAAACGCTCTAAATCAATCAAGCTTTCTTCTAATGCCATAAAAGCCACCACCACTTAGTTAGCAAGACTAACTATTTTAAATGAGTCACTCATCAAGTTCAATCATAAAAAAAGCCGCTCTCATCGAGCGGCTCTAAATCATTCAATTTCCAGCTTCTTGGCGGCCTTTAACTTGGCCAATCTATCTTGCTGTAATTGATCGTAAATTTGCGACAACTCCAAGAAAGAATAGCGATGCTCAACATAATCGTAAACGTTGAACGAAATCGCGAGCTTATAAAGTGAGATGGCACTTGCGATATCACCTTCAAGCTGATTACGCTTTCCAAGGTAGAAATACGTTTCCGTCAATCGTTCAGCTAGGCGATAGTTCTCTCTCGTTCCATCCATAATTGCTTTAAGCGCGTCTTCGTCCGAGACGTCTCGTAGCATGATGGCAACAAGAACCCATCCCCACTCTTCACTACGATCTCGTAAATAACGCTGTTGAAGATTGGCTTTTGCTTGCTCTGGATTTTGCTCAGCTTCGATGATGTACAGCCATAATGAACGAAAAGGATCCGTTGGCATTTCTTGATAATGCTTGGTCATATCTTCTAAAGCGAGATCGATTCGGCCACCATAATACAGTGCAATCGCACGGTTGCGCTCAGCATAGGTATTATCAGGAGCCAACTCTATGGTCGAGTCAAACGCTTCATATGCCGCATCAAACTCTCCTACTTGGGTAAAGTATACTCCCAAAAGATTGAAGATGTCCGGCTGAGCAGGATTCAACTGCAAAGACTGGTTAAAGTCCAAACGGGCAAGATCACGTAAACCAACGCTGTCGTAGTAGCTACCGCGCTCATAATGCATTTTAGCGCGCACTTCATCACTAAGGTCGGGACGTTGTAGCAACTGCGAGAGACGCGCGATTTGTACTTCTTGTTGAACACTAGGCTGAAGTGGCACCGCCATCGGTGGATATAACCACTTTTGTGCTGATTGTTGAGAAGTATTTGCACAACCGGTCAGCGCGATAGCAACACATAAAATTGCGGTTTGAAACCATTTCACTAATTGATACTCCTGTTTGGACCGCTCAAGATTTATTTCTCTTAATGCAATATAGGCGATAACCTCGTTTGAGGTTAATACATCGAAACAAACCAAA
Source organism: Vibrio sp. Vb1980 (assembly GCF_033338615.1). Lineage (NCBI taxonomy): Bacteria > Pseudomonadati > Pseudomonadota > Gammaproteobacteria > Vibrionales > Vibrionaceae > Vibrio > Vibrio sp. Vb1980. Next base: position 191,107 of record NZ_JAWOSZ010000008.1, on the reverse strand, counting down.
AAAGGGGAGCGAAAATGCTCCCCTTTTATAACATGCTTTCAGGCCCTTAATCTAATAAAAGGCTGAAAGTCTCATTTTGTCTTACTCGTCTTTAGCAGCTGGTGCTTCAGCAGCAGCTTCTTCAGCTGGCTTTTCTACCGCTTCTTTCATGCTTAGACGTACACGGCCTTGGCGGTCGATTTCAAGAACTTTAACTTGAACTTCTTGACCTTCAGCTAGGTAGTCAGACACTTTCTCTACGCGTTTTTCTGCGATTTGAGAAATGTGTACAAGACCATCTTTGCCTGGAAGAACCGTTACGAATGCACCGAAGTCTGCTAGACGTGCAACTTTACCTGTGTAGATACGGCCCACTTCAACTTCAGCAGTGATCTCTTCGATACGGCGGATAGCTTCTTTCGCAGCAGTGCCTTCAGTTGCCGCAATCTTGATAGTACCGTCGTCTTCGATTTCGATAGTTGTACCAGTCTCTTCAGTTAGAGCACGGATAACTGCACCACCTTTACCGATAACGTCTTTGATCTTCTCAGCGCTGATCTTCATCGTGTGAATACGCGGAGCAAATTCAGAGATGTCTTCACGAGCACCAGAGATTGCTTCATCCATTACAGATAGGATGTGCTTACGTGCGCCTTGAGCTTGGTTAAGCGCAATTTGCATGATTTCTTTAGTGATGCCTTCGATCTTGATGTCCATTTGAAGTGCAGTGATACCAGTGTTAGTACCTGCTACTTTAAAGTCCATGTCACCTAGGTGGTCTTCATCGCCAAGGATGTCAGAAAGTACAACGAAATCGTCACCTTCTTTAACAAGACCCATTGCGATACCAGCAACAGATGCTTTGATTGGTACACCTGCGTCCATAAGTGCAAGAGAAGTACCACATACTGAAGCCATTGAAGATGAACCGTTAGATTCAGTGATTTCCGACACAACACGTACTGTGTATGGGAACTCATCAACAGAAGGCATTACTGCAGCAATACCACGCTTCGCCAGTTTACCGTGGCCGATTTCACGACGCTTAGGAGAACCTACAAAACCAGTTTCACCTACACAGTATGGAGGGAAGTTGTAGTGCAGTAGGAAGTGATCTTTACGCTCACCAGTTAGCTCATCGATGATTTGAGCATCACGCTGAGTACCTAGCGTTGCCGTAACGATCGCCTGAGTTTCACCACGAGTGAATAGCGCGCTACCGTGAGTACGAGGAAGAACACCAGTACGTACATCTAGTGCACGAACCATGTCTTTTTCACGGCCATCGATACGAGGGTTACCTGCAATAATACGGCTACGTACTACTGTCTTCTCTAGATCATGGAAGATAGTGTGGATTTCTTTTGTATCTGCTTCAGGATCTTCAGCAAGAAGAACTTCATTTACTTCCGCAGCGATCTCATGGATGCGGTCGTAACGAGCCATTTTCTCAGTAATTTGGTAGGCTTCAACAAGTTTAGCTTCTGCTAGATCAGCAATCTTATTTTTAAGCGCTGTGTTCTCTTCAGGAGCAACCCAATCCCAAGCAGGAGTTGCAACTTCTGCTTTGAATTCGTTGATAGCTTTAATAGCAACTTGTTGTTGGTCATGACCATAAACAACCGCCGCTAGCATTTCTTCTTCAGTTAGGTTGTCCGCTTCTGACTCAACCATCAATACTGCTGACTCTGTACCTGCAACAACAAGGTCAAGCTTAGAAGTTTCTAGTTCAGTTTGGCTAGGGTTAAGTACAAGCTGACCATCGATATGACCAACACGCGCCGCACCGATAGGGCCGTTGAATGGAATGCCAGAGATAGCAAGAGCAGCAGAAGTACCGATCATTGTAACGATATCTGGCTGAACATCTGGGTTTACAGACATTACTGTCGCGATAACCTGAACTTCGTTTTTAAACGCGTCTGGGAATAGCGGACGGATTGGACGGTCGATTAGACGAGCTGTTAGCGTTTCGCCTTCAGAAGGACGACCTTCACGTTTGAAGAAGCCGCCTGGGATTTTACCCGCAGCGTAAGTACGCTCTTGGTAGTTAACCGTTAGTGGGAAGAAGTCTTGACCTGCAACGGCTTCTTTTTTACCTACAACAGATACGAATACAGACGTATCATCCATTGTGACCATAACTGCTGCTGTAGCTTGACGTGCAATAACGCCAGTTTCTAAAGTAACTGTGTGGTTACCGTACTGGAACGTTTTAACAACTGGTTTTTCGAACATTGTTATTCCTTGTTTCTAATCTTCCTTTAGTGCTTAAAGAAATCTTAGATGTGTTAATTGACACTCAAGGCATTACGAATCGCGACTAGTAAAAAGAAACTCGGAAGTTCCTTTTGAATAGTCGCGACCTTTTGGTCGACGTGGTTGACTGTAATGCTATGAGCTTTTGAGAAAACCTCTTACAAGGTTTAGCCGCCAGTATTATAACGGCATAAGTCTAATTTGGCTAAATTTAGGCAACAAAAAAGGGGCATAAAGCCCCTTTTAGACAAACTGCTATGCAGTCGCTGATTAGCGACGTAGGCCTAGACGTTTGATTAGGTCTTGGTAGCGAGCTAGGTTTTTACCTTTTAGGTAATCTAGAAGCTTACGACGACGAGAAACCATGCGTAGAAGACCACGACGGCTGTGGTGATCGCCTTTGTGCGCTTTGAAGTGACCTTGTAGGTGGTTGATAGAAGCTGTAAGTAGAGCTACTTGAACTTCTGGTGAACCAGTGTCGCCTTCGCCTTGTGCGTATTCTGCAACGATTGCTGCTTTAGTTTCTGCATTCAGAGACATAATTCTCTCCTAATAAGAGTAGGTTTAAAGTTGTAGCAGCCAATCTCTGATTCAGCCGCTACGCGAAGCGCGGATTATAGGGAAATTTCCTATCTCGTGCAATATAAAAATACCGACACTCAGGTCGGTATTTTCAATCATTTACTTGGATGCAACGTCATCTCGGAACACGACCAATCGCTTAGGAGCGATTTTGCCATCTTCGTTCATTTCGCCAACGCCAATAAACAAGCGTTCTTCACCCATAGTAAGGCGAAGTGAGCCCTCTGTCGGAGCACCAAATACTTGAACGGGCTGCCCATGTTGGACCATATCCGCCAGTTCAGGCACCAAGTTGACTTCTGGTAAGTCTTCTACCGCTGTATCCATTGGCAAAAGCAGTGGGTCCAGTAGTTCTCGAGGCGCTCGTTCCTCGCGGTGAGCTTGCTCTAGCAACTCATTTAGTTGCTCAAGTGTTACCATATTCTCGTAAGGGTATTTAGCAACACCAGTACGACGAAGCATAGTTACGTGCGCACCACAACCTAACATTTCGCCCAGATCATCAACGATAGTACGAATATAGGTACCTTTAGAGCAGTGCACTTCCATCTCTACTTCATCGCCTTCAAAACGGTGAAGAACAATCTCATATACCGTGATCTTACGAGATTCACGCGGAACTTCGATGCCTTTACGAGCGTATTCATACAAGGGTTTACCTTGATACTTCAACGCAGAGAACATGGAAGGCACTTGATCAGATTCACCACGGAATTGATCGATGCACGCTTCTAGCTTGTCTAACGTAACATCGACTGGACGCGTCTCTACAACTTCACCATCCGAGTCAGACGTATTGGTACGTTCACCCAGCTTTGCGATCACACGGTAGCGTTTATCAGAATCAAGAAGAAACTGAGAAAATTTTGTCGCTTCACCCAAGCAAATTGGCAGCATGCCTGTCGCTAATGGGTCCAAGGCTCCAGTGTGGCCTGCTTTCTCAGCAAAGTAGATTCGCTTTACTTTTTGCAGTGCATCATTGGAAGAGATACCTGTTGGTTTGTCCAACAGTATAACGCCATTAATTGGACGACCTTTACGACGACGAGCCATTATTCTTCGTCCTCACGACCAGAATCTTTTTGCTTTTGTTTGTCTGAACTAACGACTTCAGACACTAGGTTAGACATACGCATACCTTCAACAAGCGTATTGTCATAGTGGAAGCGGATTTCTGGCGTTAAACGTAGACGAATACGCTTACCTAACATCATGCGAATGTGCACTTCGTGCTCACGTAGCGCTGCTAGACATGATTCAGGTGTTTGCTCACCCACACACAGGAAGGTCACAAATACTTTTGCGTAAGCTAGGTCACGAGAGACTTCTACGTCTGAGATCGTCACCATGCCAAGGCGAGAGTCACGAACTTCACGTTGAAGGATCATCGCTAGTTCTTTTTGCAGCTGCTGTGCAACGCGCTGCGTGCGGCTAAATTCTTTTGACATATCTTTACTCTTATATAGAAAGAATGGGGGGTTGGTCAAAGCCAGCCCCCCATGGTGTATTCAACAACCAATTACTACTTATCTTTCAAAGACAATATTAGTAATTTTAGTCAATTAGTCTAGAGTACGTTTAATTTCAACGATTTCGAAGACTTCGATTTGGTCACCAACGCGAACATCATTGTAGTTCTTAACGCCGATACCACATTCGTAGCCATTCTTAACTTCTTGAACGTCATCTTTGAAACGACGTAGTGACTCTAGTTCACCTTCGTAAATAACAACGTTATCACGTAGTACACGGATTGGGTTGTTACGCTTGATCACACCTTCTGTAACCATACAACCAGCGATAGCGCCCAGTTTCGGTGACTTAAACACGTCACGAACTTCAGCAAGACCAATGATCTCTTGCTTGAATTCTGGAGCAAGCATACCGCCCATTGCTTGTTTCACTTCATCAATCAATTGGTAAATGATTGAGTAGTAACGTAAGTCAACAGCTGCGGCTTCAACAGCACGGCGAGCAGAAGCATCTGCACGAACGTTAAAGCCAAGGATGATTGCGTTTGAAGCTTCCGCTAGTACTACGTCAGTTTCCGTAATACCACCTACACCAGAACCAACGATGTTCACTTTAACTTCGTCAGTAGATAGCTTAACTAGTGAGTCAGCGATTGCTTCTACAGAACCTTGAACGTCTGCTTTAAGTACAACGTTAAGTTCAGCAACTTCACCAGCAGTCATGTTAGAGAACATGTTCTCTAGTTTAGATTTCTGCTGACGAGCAAGTTTCACTTCACGGAACTTACCAGCACGGTAGTTAGCTACTTCACGCGCTTTACGCTCGTCACGAACTACTGTTGCTTCATCACCTGAAGATGGTACACCTGAAAGACCTAGGATCTCTACAGGGATAGATGGGCCAGCCGAAGTAATTTCTTTACCTAGCTCATCACGCATTGCACGAACACGGCCGTATTCTTGACCACAAAGAACGATGTCGCCTTTGTTTAGTGTACCTGATTGAACAAGTACTGTTGCAACTGGGCCACGACCTTTATCTAGGCGAGATTCAACAACAACACCAGATGCCATGCCCTCAGCTACAGCTGTAAGTTCAAGAACTTCAGACTGAAGAAGGATTGCTTCTAGAAGACCATCGATGTTTGTACCCTGTTTAGCAGAGATGTGAACGAACATGTTCTCACCGCCCCACTCTTCAGGAATAACGTCGTATTGAGCAAGCTCGTTCTTAACGTTATCTGGGTTCGCGTCTTCTTTATCGATCTTGTTCACAGCAACAATTAGAGGAACGCCTGCCGCTTTCGCGTGCTGAATCGCTTCTACTGTTTGTGGCATTACGCCATCGTCTGCTGCAACTACAAGAACAACGATATCTGTTGCTTGAGCACCACGAGCACGCATTGCAGTAAACGCTGCGTGTCCAGGAGTATCAAGGAACGTGATCATGCCGTTGTCTGTTTCAACGTGGTACGCACCAATGTGCTGAGTAATACCACCCGCTTCGCCAGAAGCAACGTGTGTGCGACGGATGTAGTCAAGTGTTGACGTTTTACCGTGGTCAACGTGACCCATGATAGTAACAACTGGAGCACGTGGAACTGCTTCCGCGTTAGTGTCACGGTCAGATAGTACCGCTTCTTCCAGTTCGTTCTCTTTACGAAGAACTACTTTATGGCCCATTTCTTCAGCAACAAGTTGTGCTGTTTCTTGGTCGATCACTTGGTTGATAGTCGCCATAGCGCCCATCTTCATCATTACTTTGATAACTTCTGTCGCTTTAACCGACATCTTGTTAGCAAGTTCTGATAGAACGATCGTTTCGCCAATTACAACGTCTTGCTTAGCAACCGTTGCTGACTTATCAAACCCGTGCTGCATTGAAGTCGGCTTAGCAAGTTTGCCCTTACGACCTCTACCGCCACGTTGGTTGTTACGGCCACCGCGAGCTTGGTCGTCTTTACCCGAAGCTGCTTTTTTCTTCTTACGACGACCGCCTTCTACTTTGCGATCTGCTTCATCTTCGGCTTCACGTGCGTATTGTGAAGTCGTTACATGGTAATCTGTATCTTCCATATCACCCTTTTTCTCTTCTGCAGCAGACCAACGCTCTTTATTCTTTTCAGCCAATTCGCGAGCTTCTTCAAGCTTGCGCTGACTTTCCTCTTCAGCCTTACGCTTAGCTTCTTCTTCCTGACGACGTTTAAGCTCGTCGGCCTCTTTTCGCGCTGCTTCTTGCTTAATTTTCTCTTCAGCATCACGCTTTGCTTTTTCTTCAGCATTACGTTGTGCATTCGTATCTACGTCTCGCTTCGCTTTTTCTTCAGCTTCACGTTTCGCTTTTTCTTCCGCTTCACGTTTTGCAGCTTCTTCAGCTTCACGTTTTGCAGCTTCTTCAGCTTCACGTTTTGCAGCTTCTTCTGCTGCACGTTTTACTGCTTCTTCTGCTTCACGTTGTGCTGCTTCTTCAGCTTCACGTTTCGCTTCATCTTCAATTGTGCTGCGCTTCACGTATGTACGTTTTTTGCGCACCTCAACCTGAACATTCTTACTCTTACCACCACCCGCGTTCACACTAAGTGTACTACGAGTTTTACGCTGAAGCGTAAGGCGAGTCGGCTCTGAATCACCTGATTTATCACCGTGTTCTTTCTTTAAATGAGAGAGAAGCTTCTGCTTCTCTTCATCAGTAACATTGTCAGAGCTCGCCTTTTTAATGCCAGCGTCAGCAAGTTGTTCAATCAAGCGGTCGACTGGCGTACCAATCTCATCACTCAGTGCTTTAACTGTTAATTGTGTCATGCCGCTTCCTCCTTGCCGAAAATTATGCTTCTTCGCCGAACCAACAGATGTTACGTGCGGCCATAATTAGCTCACCTGCACGTTCTTCGGTCAGGCCTTCGATACCTTCTAAATCGTCAATACCTTGGTCAGCAAGATCTTCCAGTGTCGCTACACCTTTCGCTGCCAATTTAAATGCCATCTCACGCTCAAGACCTTCAAGTGCAAGTAGGTCCTCAGCTGGTTCTAGACCTTCAAAAGACTCTTCTTGTGCTAGTGCGATCGTCGTTAGTGCATCTTTTGCACGTCCACGAAGCTCTTCGATTAGTTCTTCATTCAAACCATCGATTTCTAGTAGCTCGTTAACTGGCACGTATGCGATTTCTTCTAGCGTTGAGAAACCTTCTTCAACAAGAAGTTGAGCGAAGTCTTCTTCAATATCTAGGTACTTCATGAAGTTTTCAATAGATGCTTGTGATTCTTCAGCGTGTTTCTTCTGAAGATCAGCAACTGTCATAACATTCAGTTCCCAACCGGTTAGTTGAGATGCTAGACGCACGTTTTGACCGTTACGACCAATAGCTTGCGCTAGGTTGTCAGCTTCAACTGCGATGTCCATTGAGTGTGCATCCTCATCAACGATGATAGATGCAACATCAGCTGGCGCCATTGCGTTGATAACGAATTGAGCTGGGTTATCATCCCAAAGAACGATATCGATACGCTCCCCACCAAGTTCGCCAGAAACAGCTTGTACACGTGCACCACGCATACCAACACACGCACCTACAGGGTCGATACGTTTGTCATTTGTTTTGACAGCGATCTTAGCGCGAGAACCAGGATCACGTGCTGCGCCTTTAAGCTCGATAATATCTTCTGCGATTTCAGGCACTTCAACACGGAACAGTTCTGCCAACATTTCTGGCTTAGAACGAGTGATGAACAATTGGAAACCACGTGCTTCAGGCGCGACTTTGTAAAGAAGGCCACGTACGCGGTCGCCTGGACGGAAGTTTTCACGAGGAAGTTGGTCATCACGCAGGATTACCGCTTCAGCGTTATTACCAAGATCAAGCACGATTGTGTCACGGTTTACTTTTTTCACGACACCAGTGATTAGATCACCTTCATTGTCGATGAACTGTTCAACGATTTGTGCGCGCTCAGCTTCACGAACTTTTTGAACGATAACTTGCTTAGCAGTTTGAGTCGTAATTCGGTCAAACGTTACTGATTCGATTTCGTCTTCTACGTAGTCGCCAAGCTCGATTGAGTCATCTTCGTATTGCGCTGCTTCTAGTGAGATCTCTTTTGTAGGGTTCTCAACGTCATCAACAACTAACCAACGGCGGTAAGTTACAAATTCACCGGTTTTACGGTCAATGGCAACACGTACGTCGATTTCGATTTCGTATTTTTTCTTTGTAGAAGTTGCTAGAGCAATCTCAAGAGCCTCAAAGATACGCTCACGAGGTACCGCTTTTTCGTTCGATACCGCTTCTGCTACCGCTAAAATTTCTTTACTCATTATATTTAGCCTCTAAGCTTAAACTTTTTTAGGGAACTAAAATTTAGGGATCAGGTTAGCTTTGGAAATGTTACTTAGAGCAAACTCTTCTTGCTGACCGTCTACAGTAATTGTCACTGTTTCGCCATCAACACCGTGGATAATACCTTTCCACTTACGACGGTTTGCTACAGCCATTTTCAATACGATGCTGACCTCGTGACCAATAAATTGCTCGTAATGTGCTGCTTTAAAAAGTGGTCTTTCTAAACCTGGAGAAGACACTTCTAGGCTGTAAGCAACAGAAATTGGATCTTCAACGTCTAAAACTGCACTAACTTGGTGGCTAACTTCTGCACAGTCGTCTACGTTAATACCATTTTCATGGTCAATGTAGATACGTAACGTTGAGTGCGCGCCTGCACGAATGAATTCTAATCCAACTAACTCATAACCTGATGCCGCTACTGGCGCGTCAAGCATTTCAGTAAGTTGTCTTTCTAAACCAGTCATTTAACCACTCCAGAAACAAAAAAAGGGCTCAGAGCCCAATCAAAAAACCAAGCAGTATCTGAGCTATTTCAAAAAGCTCAGATAACAAAAAACCCCGATAGTCGGGGTTTTATGCTGCTGGACCCTGATACGTTAAGAATAGCCAACAATTGCTTTTCTTAACTCGTAGTGTGGTTAGCACTACGCAAACTTGCCAATCTACGATTTCCTTTTAAAGAAAGAGATTGGTTGCGGGGGCCGGATTTGAACCGACGACCTTCGGGTTATGAGCCCGACGAGCTACCAAGCTGCTCCACCCCGCGTCCGACTTGCTGAGCATTATACTCGCAAACAAGTGATTTACAAGTTTGTAAATACATGGTGCCGAGAGAGGGACTCGAACCCTCACACCTAAGGCACTAGCACCTCATGCTAGCGTGTCTACCAATTTCACCATCTCGGCATCAAAACCTTACAGCTTATTGAGGAATTTCATCACCCGCAGGGGCAGGAACTTCACTCGCTGCATCCTTAACTTGTTCAACAACTGGTTGACCTAACGTTGGGTCTACCCATTGTGATTCAGTCTGGTGCGTAGACATACGACCAAGTAACAAGCTAACGATAAAGAATACGGTTGCTAAAATAGCAGTTGTTCGGGTTAAGAAATTACCTGAGCCGCCAGCACCAAACACTGTGTTTGAAGCACCAGCACCGAACGAGGCTCCCATATCTGCGCCTTTACCTTGTTGAATCAACACAAGGCCAATCACACCAAGCGCTGCCAACAGGTAAATCACAAGTAGAACTGAAAACATTTTTTCCACCTATGTTCCAAATTGTTGAGCCAGCGCCGTTCAAAAGAATAAATCATAATGAACAAGGCTAGCGACCTCCTAACGGGAGGCGGAGCAATACTAGCGAAAGCCAGTAACGCTGACAAGGGAAAATTAGTAAAAAATCAATGCCAATGCGTTAAGCGCTCAAAAAAAGGGCAAAAGATGCCCTTTTCATTCAAGACATGCTTTAACGCAATGATTAACAACTTGCTTTAACAGCCTCAGCGATTTTCAATGCTGAGTGTTGAACTAGTTCACCATCTTCGCCTTCCACCATAACGCGGATCAAAGGCTCAGTGCCAGACTTACGCAGCAGTACACGCCCTTTATCACCAAGTGTCGCCTCTACTTCAGCGACAGCGTTTAATACAGCTGTAGCTTCAAGAGGGTTACTTTCTCCTGAGAAACGGACATTTTCTAAAACCTGAGGATATAATGTCATTCCTTGCGATAGTTCATATAAAGACATATCGCTGCCAATTACAGAAGCAAGTACTTGAAGTGCAGCAACAATCGCATCGCCGGTTGTGACTTTATCTAATAAGATCACATGGCCTGAGTTTTCAGCACCAATTTTCCAACCTTTTTCTAGCAGTTGCTCCATGACATAACGGTCACCAACAGCAGCACGTACAAACGGAATGCCTAGCTGCTTTAAACCATTTTCCATACCCAAGTTAGTCATTAGTGTACCAACAACACCACCCTTTAGCTCACCACGACGAAGTGCATCACGAGCGATGATATAAGCAATTTGGTCACCATCAACTTTGTTACCTAGGTGGTCGACCATAATGATGCGGTCACCATCACCATCAAATGCGAGACCAAGATGCGCTTGCTCTTCAACAACACGCTGTTGAAGAGCTCGTACGTCTGTTGCGCCCACTTTTTCATTAATGTTGATGCCGTTAGGCTCTACGCCCATAGCGATAACTTCTGCCCCAAGTTCTTTGAAAACATTTGGAGCGATGTGGTACGTTGCACCGTGCGCACAGTCTACTACGATCTTAAAGTTCGCAAGGCTCAACTCAGATGGGAAAGTACTCTTACAGAATTCGATGTAACGACCAGCTGCATCATTTAGGCGGGTTGCTTTACCAAGCTCAGCAGACTCCACACATTCAATTTCTTTATCTAACTCAGCTTCGATCGCCAATTCGATATCGTCAGGTAGCTTAGTACCCTCAGAAGAAAAGAATTTAATGCCGTTGTCGTAATATGGGTTATGTGATGCAGAAATCACAATACCAGCCTCGGCACGGAAAGTCTGAGTTAAATATGCCACAGCTGGAGTTGGCATGGGACCAGTAAATGTTGCTTTAAGTCCCGCAGCTGCAAGGCCAGCCTCTAGTGCAGATTCAAGCATATAACCTGAAATACGTGTATCTTTACCTATGATAACTTTCTTTGTGCCTTGTTTCGCTAGTACACGACCAGCAGCCCAGCCAAGCTTAAGTACGAAGTCTGGAGTGATTGGGTATTGTCCTACTTTACCGCGCACACCGTCAGTACCAAAGTAACGTCTTTCATTCGACATAAACTTTCCTTTATTATTTTTAAATATTGTTTTTCGTCATCTCAACAACTTTCATCGCTTCGATTGTCTCTTCAAAGTCATGCACGCGAATGATCTGCGCGCCTTTCATCGCGGCAATCGTAGCACAAACGACACTTGCGTTCGTACACTCTGCCGCTGGCTTGTCTAACAGTTTGAAGATCATGGATTTACGAGACATGCCAGCCAAAATAGGCAGGCCGAATTCATGAAACTTTTCAAGATGAGCAAGCATATGATAATTGTGTTCGATTGTTTTGCCAAAGCCAAACCCAGGATCGAGAATCAGTTGAGATTTATCAATCCCTGCTGCTTCACACGCCGCGATACGCTCTTCTAGAAAAGCCGACACGTCCCCCATTAAATCATCATAATGAGGGTCAACTTGCATGGTCCTAGGCTGACCTTTCATATGCATCAGACAAATTGGAAGGTTTGCTTCTGCTGCGACTTCCAGAGCACCTGGCTCTTGCAGCGAGCGGATGTCATTGATCAAATCAGCCCCAGCATCAATTGCTTGACGCATCACTTCTGCTTTACTGGTGTCAACGGAAATCCACACATCATACTTTTCACGAATGGCTTTGATTACTGGGACAACACGCCTAAGCTCTTCTTCCAAAGACACATCCGGTGCACCAGGTCTTGTCGATTCACCACCAACATCAACAATACTTACACCAGCCTTTATCATTTTATCAACTTGAGCAAGAGCAAGTTCAATTGAGTTGTATTTACCGCCATCCGAAAAGGAATCCGGTGTCACATTTAGAATGGCAATGACATGTGGACGCGAAAGGTCCAAAGATTTGTTATTTGCTGTAATCATCATCATAAACACAAAAACCCCGAGATAACTCGGGGTTTAATATTATCGATACTCTTTATTCAGAGTCTTTCTTTTCAGGCGCTTCGTTAGAAGTTGTTTCAGAAGAGCTAGGCTGTTCTGCATCTTTCGCAGTCTCCGTTGCTTCTTCTTTAACTTCTTGCTTTGCTTGAGGCTTGTCGCTGTCTTCTGGTTTGCTTGCTGAGTTATCACTCCAGCCCGCAGGCTCACGAATTTCAGCTTTGCGCTCCATTAAGTCATCAATCTGGCGAGCATCAATGGTTTCATACTTCATCAGCGCATCTTTCATCGCATGCATGATATCCATGTTCTCTTGAAGAATCTTCTTCGCACGATCGTAGTTGCGGTCAATGATCTGACGAACTTCGTCATCAATCAACTTCGCTGTATCGTCAGACACATGTTTAGTCTGAGTTACACTACGTCCTAAGAACACTTCGCCTTCATCTTCTGCATACAGCAGAGGGCCAAGCTTTTCAGAGAAACCCCATTGAGTAACCATCTTACGAGCAATATCTGTTGCGCGCTCGATATCATTAGAAGCACCGGTTGATACTTTGTCAGCACCGTAGATAAGTTCTTCTGCTAAACGACCACCGTACAAGCTAGAAATCATTGATTCTAGGTGTTGGCGAGACATACTCACGCGGTCCTGCTCTGGAAGGTACATTGTTACACCCAACGCACGACCACGTGGAATGATAGACACTTTGTACACTGGATCGTGTTCAGGAACCAAGCGACCAACAATCGCGTGACCCGCTTCGTGGTATGCGGTTGACTCTTTAACTTCCTCAGACATCACCATTGAACGGCGCTCAGCACCCATCATGATTTTGTCTTTCGCCAGTTCAAACTCAACCATAGAAACGTTGCGCTTGTTACCGCGCGCAGCAAACAGGGCTGCTTCGTTAACTAAGTTTGCTAGGTCAGCACCAGAGAAGCCTGGAGTACCACGCGCGATGAGAGAAGGCTCTACATCACCCGCTAGAGGGACCTTACGCATGTGAACTTTTAGGATCTGTTCACGGCCACGTACATCTGGAAGACCAACTACCACTTGACGGTCAAAACGACCAGGACGCAGTAGCGCAGGGTCTAGCACGTCCGGACGGTTAGTCGCAGCGATAACGATAATACCTTCGTTACCTTCGAAACCATCCATCTCAACGAGCATTTGGTTTAGTGTTTGTTCACGTTCATCATGACCACCACCAACACCTGCGCCACGTTGACGACCTACCGCATCGATCTCATCGATAAAGATGATACAAGGTGCAGCTTTCTTTGCTTGTTCAAACATGTCACGCACACGAGATGCACCAACACCAACGAACATTTCTACGAAATCAGAACCAGAGATAGTAAAGAATGGTACTTTCGCCTCACCGGCAATGGCTTTCGCTAGAAGCGTTTTACCCGTACCAGGAGGACCAACCATTAGAACACCCGTTGGAATCTTACCGCCCAGTTTTTGGAAGCGGCTTGGATCGCGTAGGTAGTCCACCAGTTCTTTCACGTCTTCTTTTGCTTCGTCACAACCAGCAACGTCAGCAAAAGTTGTCTTGATTTGTTCTTCGCTCATCATTCGAGCTTTACTCTTACCAAAAGACATGGCGCCTTTACCACCGCCGCCTTGCATTTGACGCATGAAGAAAATCCATACACCAATTAGTAAGATCATTGGGAACCAAGAGATGAAGATAGTACCAAGCAAGCTTTGCTCTTCTGGAGGCGTGCCTTGTACTTTCACGTTTTGGTTAATTAGGTCATCTAGAAGCTTTTGGTCATACACTGGCATGTAAGTGACCATTTTGGCACCGCCGCCACGACGAACAAAGCTAATTTCACCGTCTTTAAAAGTTGCTTCTTGAATCTGGCCTTGGCCAACTTCCTGTACAAACGTGGTGTAATCCACGGTTCTGCCATTGCTTTCTCCAGGGCCAAAGCTCTGGAATACCGACATCAATACGACGGCGATAACAAGCCACAGAATTAAATTTTTTGCCATGTCACTCAAGGTGTAAGCCTCTCGATAACTAATTGTAATTAAAGGTAGGGTACTACAGTTCATTAACTGTAGCTATAGTGTTAACACGCTCTCAAGAGAGCAAAATGGTTAACCTTTGTAACCAGTGGCTACGACGAAGACCTCTCGAGAGCGAGCTCGCGATGAGTCTGGTTTTCTAATTTTTACGGCTTTAAACATGTCTCGGACTTCTTTCACATACTGATCGAAGCCTTCCCCTTGGAAAACCTTTACGACAAAGCTACCATTAGGCGCTAGAACTTGTCGACACATATCTAAAGCTAATTCAACTAAATACATAGCGCGAGGTTGATCAACAGAATTGTTTCCCGCGATGTTAGGCGCCATATCAGACATTACTACGTCTACCATGGAAGGTTGGATCCTTTCTAGCAAAGCTTCCAATACCGCATCATCACGAAAGTCGCCTTGTAAAAAGCTAACGCCAGCAATCGGGTCCATAGGAAGCAAGTCACACGCGATGATCTGACCACTGTCCCCTACTATCTTAGCAGCATATTGAGACCATCCGCCCGGCGCAGCCCCCAAGTCGACGACTGTCATTCCAGGCTTTAACAATTTATCTTTCGTTTGAATCTCATCGATCTTGAAATAAGCACGTGAGCGGTAGCCTTTTTTTCGGGCTTCATTCGCGTATTTATCATCAAAGTGTTCTTTCAACCAACGACCAGAACTAGCCGAATGTTTTTGTTTACTCATTTTAATCCCAACAAGGCACAAATTGGAGCTATTGTTTTAATAGGCGCTACCTATTACTCAATAAATTATAGTCTTCAGCAATAGATGGCGTTAAAATAGCTTTTTTCAACCCTTATTTTAAAGAAAATTGGCCGCGTAATGAACCTAAGCACCAAACAAAAGCAGCACCTTAAAGGCCTAGCTCACAGTTTAAAACCTGTTGTGCTAATGGGCGCAAATGGACTTACAGAAGCCGTGCTAGCAGAAATTGAAATCGCTCTTAACCATCACGAACTTATCAAAGTAAAAGTTGCTTCGGAAGATCGTGAAACAAAACAGCTAATCATCGACGCTATCGTACGTGAGACGGGCGCTGAAAAAGTTCAGACTATTGGTAAAGTGCTTGTGCTATACCGCCAGTCTGAAGAGCGTAAAATCGAAATCCCTCGTAAGTAACTCTACTTACGTTGCTGAAGAAAAAAGGTCGCCTGAGGCGACCTTTTTGCGTTTTATCAGAGTAGTAATGCTACTCCAGACGACTTAGATATATTCTACTCGGTCAATTTCGAAGTCTTTCGCGCCACCCGGAGTTTGAATAGCAACTTCATCGCCTTCCATCTTACCAATCAGGCCACGAGCAATAGGTGAGCTCACTGAAATGCGACCTGCTTTGATATCGGCTTCGTCATCACCAACGATTTGGTACGTTTTTTCTTCTTCGGTGTCGATATCAATCAAGGTTACGGTTGAACCAAAAATAACTTTACCCGTGTTCTCCATCTTCGTTACATCAATAACTTGAGCAACTGACAGTTTGTATTCAATGTCACGGATTTGTGCTTCACAAATGCCCTGCTCTTCACGAGCGGCGTGATATTCAGCATTCTCTTTTAAATCACCTAGCTCACGAGCTTCAGCAATTGCCTCTGAGATCTGAGGACGTAGTTTAAGTAGACGATCGAGTTCTGCACGTAGCTTTTGCTCGCCACGTAGTGTCATTGGAACTTTTTCCATTTTATAACCTCAAGCCCAAATGGGTCTTTGGACAAAAAAAGCCCACCCTGTCATAGGACTGGGTAGTGCGCTTAAAGATGTATTTCGTTTAGTGTAAACAAACTCCCGGACGAAATCATCTTAATTCGAAAGACAGCAAGACTATGCCTTTTCGGCATAATGATATAACTCACTTTTAGAGCGGTTCTAGGGCGAATCACCTTCTCAATTTATTGAAAAACAACACTGTTCATTACACCAAAAACCTCAAAAAAGATAAAAACTAATCAATGTCAGGCCAATGTCATTGCCAATAATTTCAATCAAAAACAGTAATTTAAATAAAAACAACGCACAATTGAACAGTGTTCATCAGTGGGATTTATATCATTTTACTAACTCATACGGAAACTTTAGCAGTAAAACATGTCCAGCGAGTTGTTAGATCAATGGCTTACAAGTGCGAACTATATCGCTCAATTAGCCAATTTTGGACCAACAACTTGTGAGAGATCACCTCTCCCCCATACAACAATGATTATGGACAGCTAACTAGGACAAATAAGATGAAAAAGACTCTAATTGCTCTTTCTGTATCTGCAGCAGCTATGGCAACTGGCGTAAACGCAGCTGAACTTTACAACCAAGACGGTACTTCTCTAGAAATGGGCGGCCGTGCTGAAGCACGTCTATCTATGAAAGATGGCGACGCTCAAGACAAATCTCGCATCCGTCTAAACTTCCTTGGTAAACAAGAAATCAATGACAACCTATACGGTGTTGGTTTCTGGGAAGGTGAGTTTGAGACTGCTCAAAACGGTACTGTAGACGGCGACGACAAGAGCGATCTAGAAACTCGTCTTGCTTACGCTGGTCTTGGCGGTGCTTACGGTGAGTTCGCATACGGTAAAACTGAAGGTGCACTAGGCGTTATCACTGACTTCACAGATATCATGGCTTACCACGGTAACTCTGCAGCAGACAAACTAGCTGTATCAGACCGTACAGACAACATGATGGCTTACAAAGGCCAGTTTGAAAACCTAAGCGTAAAAGCAAGCTACCGCTTCGCTGATCGTATGGAAAACAAAAACACTGGTGAGTACTACGACAACAAACAAGACGGTTACTCTCTATCTGCAATCTACGCTCTAGCTGACACTGGTCTTGAGCTAGGTGCTGGTTACGCAGATCAAGACAAAGCTAACGAGTACATGCTAGCTGCATCTTACACAATGTCTGATCTTTACTTCGCTGGTGTATTCACTGACGGCGAGAAAATGGAAGATTCAAACAACAGTAACACAGTTGATTACACTGGTTACGAGCTAGCGGGTGCTTACACTCTAGGCCAAACAGTATTTACAACATCATACAACAATGCAGAAACTAACAACGAAACTTCTGCAAACAACTTCGCTGTTGATGCTTCTTACTACTTCAAGCCTAACTTCCGTGGTTACATTTCTTACAACTTCAACCTGATTGATGCAGGTGACAAGTTTGGTTCAACTGACACGAGCAAAACAGTTGCAACTAAGATCGATGCTGAAGACGAGCTAGCTCTAGGTCTACGTTACGACTTCTAATTCCGGTCTTTGACTAGAATATCGAATGCCCGCTTTAAGCGGGCATTTTTTATACTTCATTTTAAGCAGCGCGCCTTTCTCTCGTGTCTCATTCATGAAGACATTTGAAGCATTTCTTTAGTTACCTAGCATATTGAAAGGACTTGCGTATACTCAATCACATAACTCACCTTAGAAAGTATCATTATGCGTTTACGTTGGCCCTTGCTCATATTCTCTTCATTACTTTCTGCTTTTTCACAAGCGTACCCTCATCAAGAGGTGTTGCCTGAAGGCGCCCGCATCAGTTTAGTTGCGGAAAAACTCAGTGAAAATGCTGAGCTTGACGGTGTTCATCCTACCGAACAACTGTTCCCACCAGCGAGTACATTAAAAATCGTCACCGCATTAGCCGCAAAGCTAGAACTGGGTGATAATTTCCGGTTTCGAACCAAGCTGGAAACGTCGAACTCAGATACAGTGATTTACTTTGTCGGCGACCCAACACTCCAAACCAACGACTTAAAATCACTTCTCACTTTAGCTAAGAAAAATGGCTTAAAACGGATTAACGGTGACCTATGGCTCGATAACAGCGCATTCACTGGTTATAACCGTGCGGTGGGCTGGCCGTGGGATGTCTTGGGAGTTTGCTACAGCGCTCCGGCATCGACCATCACACTCAATAACAACTGTGTACAAGCCTCTATCTATACACAAAAAGATGGTGGAACGCGGGTCTACGTACCAGAGCATCAACCTATTCGTGTCACAAGTACCGTAGAAACAGTTTCTAAAACCATTAAGAAAAGTCGTCATTGTGACTTAGGTTTAGTTGCAAATCCCGATAACAACTACAAGCTAACAGGGTGCTTGGTTGAAAGAGACAAACCATTGCCACTGAAATTTGCGGTTCAAGACCCTGAGCGTTACACCAGTCAAAGGTTGGCGGCTTTGCTCAAGGAGCTCAACATTGGGGTATCGGGAAAGATTAGGGTCGGTACGGCGCCAGAAAAGCAGCGAAAGCTCATCGCAATGCATCAATCAAAAGCCTTACCAGACATTCTCGAAGATATGCTCAAAAACTCTGACAACTTAATTGCCGACACATTAACCAAAACACTTGGCGCTAAATTTTTCGTTCAGCCAGGCAGTTTTACTAACGGGACAGAAGCGATCAAGCAGATCATTTTCGCCAACACTGGTATTGATATTCGTAATGCGCGCCTAGAAGACGGCTCAGGACTTTCGCGAAATAACCGGATCTCCGCGACCAAGATGGCTGAAATGCTGCGCTATATTTGGAAGCATGAAAACGAACTCAAATTGATTGCCATCATGCCGAAATCAGGTGAATCCGGCACATTAAAGTACCGACAAAGTATGCGAAAACTTCCAATTAAAGGACAGCTGATCGCGAAAAGTGGCTCTATCTACGGGACTTACAATATGGCTGGATATGGCTTGGATAAAAATGGTCAACCTAACACCATTTTTGTTCAGTTTGTTTCAGACTACTTCCCAGAAAAACGGGACGACAACACACCTGTCATCGCCCCGATTACACATTTTGAGCAGCTTTTTTACAATGACATTGTGAACTTTAGTCAGGCAATACCTAAGAAATAGTTCACCACGTTAAAGTAAATCCACATTCCTGAAATATCGACGATAGACGCAAGAACTGGACTCACCAATACGGCCGGGTCCAACTTGCAAGCTCGTGCAATAATTGGCAACAGCCCGCCCAATGTTGTAGAAATGGTGACTTGAATGAACAGCGCAACTGCTATTGCCAGTGCGATATCGGTCAGTTCAAAGCCTCCTGTTGATTGTCCTGCACTAAATAACATAATGCGTCCAATCATCACGATAGCGATTGCTAGCGCAATAAATAGAGCGACTCGGCTCTCTTTCCACAAAACTTCTAACCATTGGCGTTTTTTTAACTCTCCAGTAGCAAGAGCACGAATCACCAAAGTTGCTGCTTGTGTTCCTGTGTTACCACCAGCAGCTGCAATCACTGGCATGTACACTGCAAGTAAAACAAGCTGACTAAGGGTGTCCTCATACTGAGCGATGATCAAGCCTGACACTATCCCTAAAAGAGCCAGTGCAATGATCCATCCAATACGCTGTTTTACATGCCCTAAAACACTAGTTGATAAATAACCATCGGGTGTATCAACTTCAGACATATGCAGACCCAGTTGGTGAGCATAATGACGTGCGCGTTTGTCATGACCTGCTTGCTCAAGTTGAGCAATAAGACTATTCACATAGCCGACAGAGCAATGCTGTAAAATACCTACAGCCTCATCAATCGGCATAACCGTAAGCAAATGGACTTGTTGCTCTTGCTCGTACTGCAAGAATGCATTGCGAGCTGCACCAATTTCTACTTCAGAAAAGTTTGGTGTTGTTTCAATAAAAGTGTTGTTCATTACCGTCATGGCGAATCTCCCGATTGGCATGGTAACGACCATCGACAAAGCATGAAAAGCCACTCTTGCACGCTAAAAGTCAGACAACAATTAAGATGCACAGAGAAAACCAATGCGAATGCACTGTCTATTCAGAATGTATGAAGGAAATAACGAGAAGAAAATTAGAAAAGATGCCTCACCACTTAGGTAAGGCGGAGATCGCCAATACCGAAGCGGGTTATTTCGCTCCCTTAATCTTACTCACCCAACGACTGGGAGGATGGTCGGTATTGTTCATGTAAATCTCCGATAGCGCTGCCATTATTGGCAGCGCAAGTATAGTAGCAAAGTTCATCAGGTATGGAAGTTTTACTTTGCCGTTTTTGCTAAATTTTCATACAAAAAAAGCGCCCTTCGGACGCTTTCATTTGCAGTCATTATGAATTACTGAATAGTAATACGAGCAAATTTACGTTTGCCTACTTGGAACACGTAAGTACCCGCTTCTGGAGCAAATTTGCTGTCCGCAATTTTTTCACCATCAATCTTCACAGCGCCCTGCTTAACCATGCGCATCGCATCTGACGATGATGGACATAAGCCTGCTTCTTTCAACAGATTACTCATTGGGCGACCTGCGTCAAAGTCAAACTCTGGCATTTCATCAGGAATTTGGTTCTTCGCAAAACGGTTTACGAATTCTTGCTCTGCTGCATCGGCATCGGCTTCACTGTGGAAACGAGCAATAATTTCTTTTGCTAGCAATACTTTGATGTCACGAGGGTTTTTGCCCGCTTCTACATCAGCTTTGAATTGAGCAATCTCTTCCAGAGGACGGAAAGAGAGCAGCTCGTAGTAGCTCCACATTAAGTCATCAGAAATAGACATGATTTTACCAAACATTTCGCTTGGCGCTTCGCTGATACCGATGTAGTTGTTTGCTGACTTAGACATCTTCTTCTCGCCATCAAGGCCCACTAGAAGCGGCATCATCAGTACAACCTGAGGTTTTTGACCGTGAGACTTTTGCAGTTCACGACCCATTAGAAGGTTGAACTTCTGGTCTGTACCACCTAATTCAACATCCGTTTCCATTGCTACTGAGTCCCAACCTTGTAGAAGTGGGTACATGAACTCATGAATAGCAATTGGCTGACCACCCGCGTAACGCTTTTTAAAGTCGTCACGCTCTAGCATACGAGCAACGGTTTGGTTTGCCGCAAGGCGAATCATACCTTCTGCGCCCAATTCAGACAGCCACTCAGAGTTAAACTGAATTTTAGTCTTTGCAGGATCGAGAATTTTGAACACTTGCTCTTTGTACGTTTCAGCGTTACGCAATACGTCTTCACGACTTAGCGGTGGACGAGTTGTGTTTTTACCTGTTGGGTCACCAACCATTGCAGTGAAGTCACCGATTAGGAACGTCACTTCATGACCTAGTTCTTGGAACAAGCGAAGCTTATTGAAAATAACCGTATGGCCTAGGTGAATGTCAGGTGCTGTTGGATCAGCGCCCAATTTAATACGTAGAGGACGGTCTTCTTTTAGTTTTGCGATTAGCTCTTCTTCTGGAATCAGCTCTTCAACACCGCGCTTAATCTCGGCTAGTGCAGCTTCAATGCTCGCCATTCTTGTTCACTCCCACAGATTTGGCAAAAATATAATAGTTGAACATATTACTTGAATAGCGATGCATTTTGAAACACGTTAGACTAGGTAGTTGTCACTTTTTCCGTTTAATTTAGCAATCAAGTACCTCATGCATTCGATTTTTGTCCGACTTCCACTCTTGCACAAAGTATTGATCGGTTTTTTTAGTGCGCTGATTATCTTCGCGCTCTTCTTTTTACCTGATCCGCAAGACCTAGACCCGCAGCAGAGCCGATTAAAAGTTGGTCAACATTATCCTGTGCCAGTTTCCCTCGAACTCAGTGCACTAAATAGTTCATCGCCTGCGGTTCCCGCCGTGCTGCGCTGGGAGACATACAAGGTAAAAAATGGCGAGAGTGCTGCCATCTTATTTAGTCGCGTAGGGCTTTCTGCTCGTCTATTACATGAACTGGTGTCATCAGACAAAGAAGTGGAAAAACAGTTAACTCGGCTTCGACCTGGTGACCGATTGCAATTTGGTTTTGACGAAAATAACGACTTGGTGCAGCTAAGAAGAACACTAAGCGCGTTCGAGACTTTTCGTATCACATTAAAAGACGGCAAGTACGTTTCTGAAGTTGATAAGAAAGAAGTCGACTTCCAGTACAACTACGCTGAAGCCACCATCAAATCAAACTTTTGGAATGCAGGAATATCTTCTGGATTAAATGGTAACCAAATCATGGAACTGGCTGGCATATTTGGTTGGGACATCGACTTTGCTTTAGATATTCGTAAAAACGACAGCTTCCGAGTACTTTACCAAGAGGAAGTGGTAGAAGGTGAAGTAATCGGCCGTGGAAAAATCATTGCTGCGATCTTTAAAAACCAAGGCGATACCTTTACCGCAATATTGGATCAGAAAAGTGGCAAGTATTACGACGAAAATGGGCGTGCAATGAAAAAAGCATTCTTACGCGCGCCGTTGGATTTCCGTCGAGTTTCGTCTAACTTCAACCCACGCCGCTTACATCCAGTGACGGGACGCGTTCGTCCTCATAGAGGCACGGACTATGCAGCACCAGTGGGCACCCCGATTTGGGCGGCTGGTGATGGTGTTGTTCAAAAATCGTCTTACAACAAATTTAATGGTAACTACGTTTTCATTAAACATAGTAATACTTACATTACCAAGTACCTGCACTTAACCAAACGTACTGTACGAGCTGGTCAACGCGTTAAGCAAGGCCAAACCATTGGTACGCTTGGCGGAACTGGCCGTGTAACTGGCCCTCACCTGCACTATGAGTTCCTTGTGAATGGTGTCCATAAAAACCCGCGCACGGTGAATTTGCCACAATCTAAATCCCTGACAGGCAAAGCGAGACAAACTTTCATGGCAAACGCGAAAATTAGCATGGACAAGCTTGAACGCTACAGCAAACTGCTAGCAATGAAGTAAGCCAGGTATTGAAAAGGGCAGCGAAGCTGCCCTTTTTGTTTTGTCGATATCATCACGATAAAGCTTACTGTTCGGAGTGATGCTCTCTCCCGAGCATCAGCAAACACGGGGTCAGAACTAACGTTAGCAAAGTCGCAAACGCCAAACCACCCGCAACAGCGGTCGCAAGCTGAGACCACCATTGAGTGCTTGGTGCGCCAAACTCCACTTTCTGATTAACTAAGTCGATGTTCATTTCTAACACCATTGGCAATAAGCCTAATATGGTGGTCACCGTCGTAAGTAAAACGGGTCTTAAACGCTGCACACCCGTACGCAAAATAGCCTCAGATTTTTCTAAGCCACGTTTACGCATCTGATTATAAGTATCGATTAAAACAATATTGTTGTTTACCACGATACCAGCCAACGCAATCACTCCAATTCCCGACATAATGATGCCAAATGGCTTTTGGAAAATAAGTAACCCGGCGAAGACACCAACGGTAGAAAACAGCACTGCACTAAGGATTAAGAAAGCTTGATAAAAGCTATTAAACTGCGTAATTAAAATCAAAGCCATCACACCAAGCGCGACAATAAAAGCATTTTGCAAGAATGCTGATGAGTTTTCCTGCTCTTCATTTTGACCCCGAATCTTATATTCAATGCCTTCCGGTAAGTCGAGCTGTTCCATTCCAGCGGCAATCTTAGGTAACTCAAGCGCCAAATTGTAACCTTCCACCATATCCGCTTTAATATTGATAACTCGATGACCGTCGACCCGACGAATAGTGTCTTGCTTATGATCTGGTTTGATTTGAGCAAAATTCGTAATCGGTACCAGACCAGCTGCCGTTTTCACTCTCAGTTGATCAAATCGACCTATGTCGCGCTTATCTTGCGGATAGCGCACCAAAATATCGACTTCTTCATCCGCATCATCGGGCAAATAATCGCCTATTTTCAAGCCGTTCGTAACAAACTGGACGGTATTCCCGACTAAAGTAGCATCCGCTGCAAAGCGAGAGGCGTCATCTCGCTGGATATCAATTTGCCAATCAATCCCTTCCTTATTAGTGGTATCACTCAAGTTGGTCAGTGCAGGATTACCATCAGCCCAATGTCGTACTTTTTTGGCCGCTTCATCTAACGCACTAACACTCAAGTTTCGTGATGATACTTCAATCACGAGATCATGCTCGACAGGCGGTCCTGCGTCCGGGAATTTATACTCAAGTTCAACACCATAAAAGCGATCTGTCGTCTCTTTTAGTTCCTCAATAATGGTTTTCACTTTGCGTCGATACTGCCAATCCACAGGCGTTATTTGAATCTGGCCAATCTCGTCCCCATTATCGCTAGATCCTGTGCGCGTGTAGACACTTTCAAACTCGTCATGACCGAGCATCACCTTCTCGATTTCGCGCATAACAACATCTTTTTCGTGAATAGACAAGTCACCATAAGAACGAACTTTAACGGTAAAAAAGGCAGGGGCCACCTCAGGGAAAAACTCTGCACCCAAGCCAGCTTTGTTGTAAGTGAAGCCGACACCTGCCGCTAGCAGTATCGCGCTGAGTAAGACCTTCCATGGATGACGAATCGCTACCGACAGAGTCTGGTAATAAAGCTTGGTAATGCCTGTCGCTTTTTCAAAGTTGCCGTTATGCAGCTCCACCATTTCTCGCTGAGCTTTCTGATTGACTACTTGAGGCTTGCCAATGATCCCGCCGATGACAGGAACGAACAATAAAGCCATCATCAGAGAAGCGGCCAAAGTAGCAATTAAAGTAAGTGGTAAGTACTTCATGAACTCACCAGTGATGTCTGGCCAGAAAAGTAACGGAGCAAACGCAGCCAATGTGGTTGCTGTAGATGCGGTAATAGGCCAGGCCATTCGCTTTGCGGCATCTCGATAGGCTTCTTTACGTGGCGTTCCTTCTTGCATGCGCCGATCTGCAAACTCTGTCACCACAATGGCACCATCCACCAACATGCCTACTGCCATAATTAAAGCAAACAGTACGACGATATTGACCGTCAGCCCAAATACCGATAACACCAACAACCCAGTCAAGAACGATCCTGGAATAGAAATCCCCACGAGAAGCGCGGTCCTAACCCCCAATATGGCAATAATGACGATAACTACGAGGATAATTGCGGATAAGATATTGTTTTGTAGATCACTGAGCATCAATTTGACATCGTCGGATTGATCCCAAGTGTATTTAACTTGCAAATTGTCGGGCCACTCAGCGCGCTTCTGTCCCTGAGCCAGTACTTCTTTTACCAGCTCAACCGTTTCAATGATGTTTTCCCCTGCCCGTTTTTTTACGTCCAAAACGATGGCAGATTCGCCATCTAAACGAGCAAAACTTTCAGGATCGCGAAATGCACGTCGTACTGTCGCCACATCGCCAAAAGTGATCACCTCTTTGCCATTCACCTTGATCGGTAGTTCAAGCACATCTTTCAGTGAATCAAAAACCGATGGGACTTTTACCGAAAAGCGTCCATACCCAGTATCGACAAACCCCGCAGCCACAACTCGGTTATTCAAGGCAATTAAATTATAGATATCCGCTTGATCGAGACCGTAGCTTTCCATCAATAGCGGATCGACAACTATTTCCACGATGTCTTCGCGATCCCCTGCGATTTCAACTTCAAGAACCTGACGGAAACTCTCCAAACGATCACGTAGCGTTCTGGCAATCTGTACAATGGTCCGCTCTGGTACGGTGCCATATAGAACAACAGTCAAAACAGGCTCTTCAGATGCAAACGTGACTTCATTTACCGTTGGCTCATCACTGTCCTCTGGTAATTTTGGCTTTGCAAGATCAACCGCATCACGCACATCTGCCATCGCTTTATCAAGATCCACTCCAACACTAAATTCCAGCGTCACCGAAGCATGACCTTCTGATGCCACAGAGGTCATCTCTTTTACGCCTTCAATAGAGCGCAACTCTTGCTCTATTGGGCGAACCAATAAACGCTCGGCATCGACAGGAGAAATGCCTTGATGTCCAACAGAAACATAAATAATCGGAATGGTAATATCAGGGCTCGATTCCTTGGGGATTGTGACGTAAGTAATGACACCAGCAATTAATATCATCACCAACAATGTCAGCATAGTGCGAGCGCGAGATAACGCAGCATCAATCAGAGTGTACATAAGTGCTCCTTACTGCTCACTAGCCGCTTCAACAACTACGTCATCAACTTTATTGGCCAGTACTTGATCACCATCTCGCACAAAACCTTGTCCCAGCACGATAATGTCTGCACGCTCTCCTAACCCAGAGAGCCACACACCATCATCCTCGGCCTTAACGAGTTGAATTGGAACAAACTCAACATACTCATTACGCAGTGTCTTGACACCTAAGTTACCTTCTTCATCTAGTGCTAACATGGCAGCCGTAATCTTTACTGCCAACACTTCACTCAAAGGCAGCTGTACTTCTGCGCTCATACCGGCAGGAATTCTTGCGTCTTGATTATCAATTTCGATTTCAATTGGAAATGTATTAGTAGAAGCAGAAGAAACACGTCCAATGTAGCGCACACGACCTTGATGATGCTGTTGGTTAATGGTTCTTACGTCGGCTTCTAGGCCTTCCTTAAGGTATTGTATATGCCGTTCACTGACATCGGCTTCAATCACTAAAGTATCCAAATCAATGACCGTCGCAATAGGATCGCCAATCCCGACAAAATCACCTAACTCAACAAAGTGGTGATCTACGATGCCATCAAATGGCGCTTTAACCTCAGTATTTCTTAAAGCCGTTTGCACGTTACTCAAATTCGCACGTGCATCTACCAACGCTGCTTGCGCTGTCGCGAATGCAACCTCACCTTGCAGTCCACGACTTTTTAGCGATTTAGCTGCATTAAACTCTTTCTCTTTAACCAACAGCATCGCCTGGGCCCGTTTAAGTTGAATGCCAAGGTCGCGCTTATCGATGTTTGCGATCACTTGTCCCTGTTTGACCGCTTGGCCTTTCTTTATGTTAAGACTGACTATTTTACCGGCAACTTCGGCGCCAAGACGCGCTTGACGATTGGGCGCCGTTCGTCCATACAATTCAATGGTTTTACTGGTAGGTTCGGCAAGAAAAGTATCAAACATCACCTTTGCAAGTGGTGTCGTGTTCGTGGATGTTGAAGAGTTAGGATGATCATCTTGTGCTTTGAGTTGGCCGATGGTTAGCCATGCAACAAGAAGTAAGACGAGGATAAGAGATACTAGCCAAGGGCGCTCGACAATTCGGCGTCCAAAAGAAAGTCCAGACATATAAAGTCCTTTTTATTATTTCTCTGCATATCTGCGAGCGTGTGCTTTACGTGACATCCTTCTACATAAAGCACAGGCAGCCATTAGCTGCCTGTTAGGTGTTAATTACACACTGAACGATGCACCACAACCACATGTTGTCGTTGCATTGGGGTTATTTACGAAGAAGCGCGCTCCTTCCAACCCTTCTGTGTAGTCAACAATACCGCCAACGAGATATTGCAGACTCATAGGGTCTACAACCAGTGTTACACCACTGTTTACGATTGTTGTATCGCCTTCGTTTACATTTTCATCAAAAGTAAAGCCGTATTGGAAGCCGCTGCAGCCGCCGCCAGTAATGTATACGCGCAGTTTCAATGCTGGGTTTTCTTCTTCAGCAATCAATGCTTTAACGCGAGATGCTGCTGCGTCAGAAAAAGATAATGGTACGTTTACTTCGCTCACGAAGACCTCTCTCACTCGTGTAATGCGTCAAGCCTGAAGCAAGACGTCAAATTTGTGCTAATTGAGACGATTATCCAATACCTGACAAACTCGTTCAAGTATTCGCCGCCGATTCTTTATAACAGATGCGGATATATAAGATTACACTGCGAAACAACACATAAATTAAGCAAAACGTTTCTAACTTGATTATAGCTAGGTACAATGCGCTCCACTTGGTCCGAGCAATCAAAAGAGGATAACCCCATGACCAAATCATCAGAGCTGTATCAAAAAGCTCAGCAAACCATCCCTGGCGGTGTCAATTCACCAGTTCGTGCATTCAACGGCGTTGGCGGCTCTCCGCTATTTATCGAACGAGCAGACGGTCCACTGATTTTTGATGCCGATGGTAAAGCGTATATTGATTACGTTGGCTCTTGGGGTCCAATGATTCTTGGCCACAACCACGCGGTTATCCGCGAAGCAGTAATTGATGCAGCGCAACGCGGTCTTAGCTTCGGTGCGCCAACAGAACTTGAAATCGCGATGGCAGAATTAGTTTCTGAGCTTGTTCCATCAATGGAGCAAGTCCGCATGGTAAGTTCTGGTACTGAAGCTACTATGAGCGCGATTCGCCTTGCACGTGGCTTCACCGGTCGCGATAAGATCATGAAATTTGAAGGTTGTTACCACGGCCACGCTGATAGCTTGCTAGTAAAAGCAGGTTCTGGTGCACTAACTCTAGGCCAACCAAGCTCTCCTGGCGTTCCTGCAGATTTTGCTAAACACACGCTAACAGCAACATTCAACGACCTAGATTCTGTACGCGAGCTATTTGCTGCTAACAAAGGCGAAATTGCTTGTATCATCGTTGAGCCAGTAGCAGGCAACATGAACTGTATTCCACCAGTGGAAGGCTTCCACGAAGGGCTACGTGAAATCTGTGATCAAGAAGGCGCGCTACTAATTTTTGATGAAGTAATGACAGGCTTCCGTGTTGCTCTAGGCGGCGCGCAAGCACACTACAACATCAAACCCGACCTAACGACACTGGGTAAAGTGATTGGTGGCGGTATGCCAGTAGGTGCTTTCGGTGGCCGTAAAGAAGTGATGCAATACGTTGCACCTACAGGCCCAGTTTACCAAGCTGGTACCCTTTCCGGTAACCCTGTCGCAATGGCAGCAGGCTACGCATGTTTGAACCTTCTAAAAGAAGAAGGCAACGAAAAGCGCCTAGCTTCTAAAACGAAACAACTTGCTGAAGGTTTTAAGTCTCTAGCAGAAAAACACGGTATTCCGCTAGTTGTTAACCAAGTGGGCGGTATGTTCGGCTTCTTCTTCACTGACCAAGAAAAAGTAACTTGCTACGAAGACGTAACGAAGTGCGATGTAGAACGCTTCAAGCGTTTCTTCCACTTAATGCTAAAACACGGTGTCTACCTTGCGCCATCTGCGTTTGAAGCGAGCTTTACTTCACTCGCTCATGGTTCAAAAGAGATTGATGCCACACTAGAAGCTGCTGACCGCTGTTTTGCTGTTCTTGCAGAAGAAGCGAAGTAATCGCTAAAAACGGCGATAACGCATTTAGAAAAGGACCGTAACGGTCCTTTTTTATTGCCAATTCAAAATAACCAATATCGCTAATACCCCAACGACAATGCCAAACCACGGTATTCGCTTAGCTTTTTTCTCGGTTTGACACTTTTTATCACCGTTGCAACAACCCATAGCTCATCTCTTGATTGATAACCGACTGATTTGTAGTCATTATAGCAAGGTACATCGCCCTGCTCTAATTCGGCATTGTCATAAGCTTGAAAGAGTTAAGAGTGCAAAGTAATAAAGGTTACACGCCATCATTGAAGGCATAAACCGTAAACGTCACCTGTAAGTTGGACTAATACCATGCCAAATAATGTAAAAATAACGTCGAGTCACCGAGTACTAATGGTTGCTTTACTCGCCGCTGCTTTTGCTTGCTACTTATTGGTTGAGCCATATATCAATTCAATTGTGATGGCTTTTATCATTTCTTTGCTCATGTTTCCGATACACGAATGGTTTGAGCAGAAAATTCCCAAGCACCCCAATATGGCGGCACTGCTGTCATGTGTCGTCTTGACGTTTATTATTGTTATCCCGCTTTTATTTGTGTTTGCCGCCATTGTTCAGCAAGGCTCTGTTTTCTCACAAAATACATATAATTGGGTTACCAATGGTGGCATCCAAGATATATTCCAACATCCTTTCGTTATCAAAGGCTTATCGATTGTTAATGAGTACTTACCTTTTGATAAAATCGAGCCCAAAGCCATTGCTGAGAAAATTGGTCAATTTGCCACATCGTTTGGCTCTAACTTAGTCGCTATCAGCGCAAAGATTTTAGGAGACGCAACCAACTTCCTAATGAACTTCTTCCTAATGCTGTTTGTGCTGTTTTTTCTGCTTCGTGACCACGACAAAATTATCTCTGCGATTCGTCATATCCTGCCACTCTCACGTAGCCAAGAAGACCGCATATTGACAGAGATAGAGCAAGTTTCTAAATCAGCCGTAATGGGCTCATTCATGACAGCGATTGCTCAAGGTCTGGCTGGCGGTATCGGTATGTGGCTCGCCGGCTTCCCTGGGTTATTTTGGGGAACAATGATGGGCTTTGCATCATTCATTCCAGTGGTAGGAACCGCACTAATCTGGATTCCTGCAGCAGCGTACTTGTTCTTAACAGGCGATATGACTTGGGCTATCTTCTTGACGGTGTGGAGTGTAGTTGTCGTTGGCTCTATAGATAACCTATTGCGTCCGTTGCTAATGCAAGGCAGCGCCGGCATGAATACCCTTATGATTTTCTTCTCATTACTGGGTGGTCTGCATCTGTTTGGTTTGATTGGTCTTATCTACGGCCCACTTATTTTTGCCGTGACCATGGTACTGTTTAATATCTACGAGGAAGAATTCAAAGACTTCCTTAACCAACAAGACAACAGCTAGTCACCGCTTAATCACTTCAAGCTTGGGGCAGATTGTGCGAAAATCTGCCCCAAATTATTTCTGATGAACCAAATTTATGTCTGCTTATATCGCTCCTAGCCAAATAGCTCAGCGCCAACTTGAATACTTCAACGGAAAACACGTTTTAGTCGCTGGTGAAGTTGAAGACCTATTTCCTCTTGAGTTAGTGGCTCATTGTGAGTCTGTTGAAGTGTTTACTTCCAACTATAGCTACTACCGCCAAATTCAAACCTCTGACAAAGTGAAAAGTCATTTTGGCTCTGTGTTTGATGTTGAAACAAAAGCAGACATGGTCCTTTTATACTGGCCAAAGGCAAAAGCTGAAGCAGAATACTTGCTGGCGATGTTGATGGCGAAACTGGGCATTAACACCGAAATCGTCATCGTTGGTGAAAACCGCTCCGGCATCAAGAGCATCGAGAAGATGTTCCAAGAATACGGCCCTGTGAACAAGTACGACTCTGCTCGTCGCTGCTCATTTTACTGGGGTAATTGCCTCAATGAACCAAAACCTTTCAACCAAGCAGATTGGTTTAAGTCTTACACTGTTACACTCGGTGAGCAGTCGCTAGCGGTTAAGAGCCTACCTGGCGTATTCAGCCATGGCGAGTTCGACTTAGGTAGCCGATTGCTGCTTGAAACCTTACCTAAGCTGTCGGGCAAAGTGCTCGACTTTGGTTGTGGTGCAGGTGTGCTCGGTGCGTTTATGGCGAAAGCGAATCCAGAGATCGCGATTGAGATGTGTGACATTAATGCTTATGCGATCACTTCTAGCCAAGCCACATTAGAAGCGAATGGTTTATCCGGACGCGTATTTGCATCAGATATATACTCGGATACCGCAAAAGACTACCGCTTTATTATCAGCAACCCGCCATTCCACAGTGGTTTAGACACAAATTACAACGCAGCGGAAACCTTGTTGGGTCAGGCACCACAATATCTAACCAAAGACGGCGAAATGGTGATTGTCGCGAATAGCTTCTTAAAATACCCACCAATTATCGAGCGGGCGTTTAATAATTGCGAGACGCTAAATAAGACCAATAAATTTTCTATCTACTACGCGAAAAAATCATAACTTCCCCCCGCGCAGGCACAAACCTGCGCGATTTTTTCTCATAAATTCAACACTCATAAGAAAAACTGCGTCACCCTGCACGCTTTACAACTAACTTTCTTGTCAAAGAAAAAAAACTCGTTAATTTTGTTAATTCTATCTAGTTGAACATCTTATCCGTTTTTAACGAGAACCTCGGCAGCGAAGTATGTTTTAGAACTGCCCATTATGAGTTGTAATCTTATCCATGTTTAAATTCTACAAAAAACAGAAATTTAAGCGCCTTCAGAGTACACTGATGACCGCATTTCTGGTGCTCAGTATCACACCTCTTACCATTACTGCGATCTTTTTCTTGCAGTCCCACAGTAAAGATCTGCAAGAACAAAGCACCTCGCACTTACTGTCTGTTCGAGATACAAAACAGCAGCAAATCATCGACTACTTTGAGGCACGAGAAACCGAAGTCATGGGCTTTGTGCGCTCAGAGTTGGCTTACGCCAGTGGTGGCCGATTCTACGGTCTCGTCAATGCTTTTAGTCGTTTAGGCAATGATATTGAAGAGTCTCGTAAAAACGCCCAACAGCGCTACATCGAGGGCAGCGGAGACCAAATCAAAACCTCAACGTTACCCGAGTCATCCAACTATGTAGGAAGTGAACGTTACCGACTTTTACATAAACGCTATCATTGGGCCTACTTGGAGCTCCTCAAGCGCTCTGATTTTAATGACATTTTGCTGGTCGACATCAATGGTAACGTCACCTACTCGATCAACAAAGACGATAACTACGGAACGAACTTGTTATCAGGCCCCTACAAAGACTCGGCACTTGGCAAAACTTTCAAGCGTCTCGCCGATGATGTGACTGAACGTCGAAAAGTAAACGAAGACTACACTCCTGTGATTGTGTCTGACTTCGAGCTGGAAGGGGGTAAATCAGTCGCTTGGCTAGGTGCACCAATTGTTCAGCAAGGTTATCTACACAGCTATGCCATGTTCCGCTTGCCAAATAATGGCATCACTAAGTTAGCCGCAGACGCTAATCGAGAGTCATCCATTAACACCCTGCTGGTTGGAAATGATCACCAACCTCGCACAATTAACACGAAACAAGACGACATTAAGAACAGTTTAGAAGTGATCGATAAAGCACTCTCTGGTGCGTTTGGTGTCGGCACTTACACGAACGGCTTAGGTGAAGAAATCATCGCGGCTTATGCACCGATTGAAACTCGTGGTGTGATTTGGGCGCTCGTCGTACAGTTACCAGAAAACGAAGCTTTCGCTCGTATCCATCAACTCGAAAAACTATTCGTTATCGCTATGTTGATCGCCATTATCCTTGTGGTGATCGCTTCTCACTATTTATCAAACTTTATCACTTCTCCGTTGCTGAAATTGACTTGGGTTGCCGAAAAGGTCTCTGCAGGGGATCTTGATGACACGTCTTTTAATACGGTTCGTAAAGATGAAATTGGTCGGCTTGCGTTAAGCTTTGAACGAATGCAACGCTCTATTCGAGAGAAGATTCAAACCATTAAGAAGCAAAATGAAGAACTAGAAAGCAACATACAGATCATTCAGAAACAGAATGAAGAACTGCAATTGGCCGATAAATTAAAAGATGAGTTCTTAGCCACGACTTCTCATGAACTTCGTACACCGTTACACGGCATGGTCGGGATTGCTGAAACCTTAGCGTCCGGCGCCAATGGCGCGATCCCCGCTAGCCAGAAATATCAGCTTGATATCATCATTAAAAGTGGTCAGCGTCTCGCTAATCTAGTCGATGACTTATTGGATTATCATAAAATGCGTTATGGAAGCATGGATATCCAGAAATCAGCAGTGAGTTTGGGCAGTGCAACACGATTGGTTTTAGAGCTTTCTAGCCATTTACTTGGAAGTAAAACCATCCGCATCATCAACCAAGTCCCTGCGGATTTAAAAGCAGTGTCAGCTGACCCGCAACGCCTTGAACAAGTGCTATATAACCTGATTGGCAATGCGATTAAATACACCTCAGAAGGCAAAATTGTTATCTCCGCTAATGTGGTAGATGATCATGTACGCGTACAAGTCGTGGATACTGGACAAGGAATTCCCGCAGAACAACTTGAACATATTTTTGAACCACTTATCCAAGCAGGGCAAGACGCGAGCCGTTATCGTCAAGGTGCAGGGCTTGGGCTCTCCATTAGCCGTCAATTGATCGAATTAATGGGAGGCTCGTTATACGTCAGTAGCCAACCAATGGTCGGAACTACCTTCAGTTTCACTTTACCGCTCGCCAGTGAAGAAGAAATCCAAGCAACCCAGACTCTAGCTGCGCACGGACACTTCCAAATCCCTGAAGTTAATGTAGAGAACAGTGAAGACTTATCACTTCCAGAGAACCCAGACGGCCCGTTACTGTATGTTGCTGACGATGAACCAGTAAACTTACGCGTGCTTGAAAGCTTTTTACGTTTAGAGGGCTATCGTGTGCGTACCGTCTCCGATGGGCCAGAAACGTTAGCGCTCGTCGAGCAAGAGAAGCCGGAACTTCTGTTATTGGATATCATGATGCCAGGCATGAGCGGCTACCAAGTTTGTAGTGAACTACGTGAAACCTATGATCATGCCGAGTTGCCAATCATTATGCTCACCGCACTCAGTCAAACAGAAGATCGTGTAAGAGGTTTTGAGGCAGGAGCCAACGACTATTTATCGAAACCATTTAATAAACAAGAGTTGGCGGCACGTATCCAAGCGCATTTAACGGCAAGTAAAGCAGAAATGCGCCATATGGAAAACAAAGTGCTAGAGTCTGAACTTAGACAGCGTGCAGTCGTTGAAGCAAGCTTACTTGAGACTCAAGGTCGTTTGTTGGAACAGCTAGAATCGGCTCCTGAAGCTATCATCTGTCTACGTGAAGACAAGCGTATTCGCTTTGCTAACGAAGCTGCTTGTAAGCTATTCAAGCGCAGCTTAGAACAGCTAAAGCGCTCATCTGCTGATGAGCTGATTGCCCCTAAATATCTAACCGTCAAACAACCTCATTACTGTGGCAAGATTGATATCTATATTGAAGATATTCGTCAGAACATCGAAGCAGACATTCTTAAGCTCCCTGAAGGTTCAGGGTTAGATATCATGTACATCTTTAATGTCGGCGGTGGAGCCAGTGCCGCTCGCATACATAATCTAGAAACCGCCGTAGAAGTGCTTTCAAGTTATGCATTTGATGGTGACAAAGACCAATTGCAAAAGCTAAAAGAGCTTGGCGGAGAATTTACGCGCCTTGCAGACAAAGCGCTCGGTAATAAAAAAGACAAGCAAGAACTTATGCGAGAAGTTCTAGTAGACGCAATGACACATGCTTTAGAGTATTGGGAATCTGTAACGGGTGAAAGTAAGTTCGCATTTGCAGAGCAAAGTGGCTTGTGGCGCGTTTATCTAGACCGTAGTACTTTGCAAACACGCACTTTAGATAAATACATGCGTATAGAAACATTACCCAAAACACCACGTTGGAGAACGGTGCTAAGCTCGATAGAGTTCATTCTCGAACACTGCAAAGAACAGAGCCCCGAGAGAGCATACATAGAAGCACAACGAGATAAACTACAGCGACTATTGACCAGCTAATATTTATCAAAAAAACTAGCCCAGCGTGCATGCTGGGCTTTTTTGTTATTCGAGTATTCCCTTCCTAGAGATAAAAGAGACCGCCTCTTCCTACCCCATTACCATATTTCCAATAACGAACATTCGGTTAGACAACGCTATCTATTGTTGGTCTTCAAAACGTACGACCTTATCCATTTAACTTGTCTTAACTAGGTAAGTTCGAGCAACCGAAAAACTTCATTCATACAATAAAAAAAGGACAACAAACGGAAGAAAACTATCGATAAAAAAAGCAATTTTTCAGATAACAAGCGGATTTTGACGAACTATTGATAGAGATTGCGAACTTAATCACAACAGAACGGCAGATTAATTTTTAGCTGATTAATTAACACCATTCCTGCATGTGAGCGAGATCTCCGAACCTAGAAACCAAGCAGGAAACGTATATTTTAAAAGGACCAACAGGTTAGTAATCACCAACACTCATTATTAACAAGGATATAAACTGCGACGCATATCAACGTTTATTTTTTGGCCCAATGCTGGTTAAAATCAGCCAAAATAACGTTTATAACGGAGAGCTCAGAGATTTTAACGTTTTTAACGGGAATCAAGTTTGATTATTTTATGGATAAGGTGTTTTCTTACTCCTGCCTAAGGCCTACAGGCCACTCTTGGCGAAACTCAATGTTGTAATGAGTAAGGCATGTACAAGAGGTAGGTCTTAGAGAGTGTTTATCAATTGATGACATTCAATTCCATTTAGTGAAATGAAAGCAAATAGTAAGGAACAGCTATGCTTGCCAATATTAAAAAAACAGCACTAGCAACAGCAATTATTGCAACGGCTACTACAGGTTTTGCATCGGTAGCTACTGCGGCTGAACGCAGTGAACTGACTATCCACCCTAAAGAGTTTACAACTTTCGTTCGTAACTTTAACCCTTTCTTGGGTGCAACTAACCTGCACACAACAACCGACTTTATTTACGAGCCGCTCGTTGTTTTTAACGAAATGCACGGTAACACGCCTGTATTTCGTCTAGCAGAAAACTTTACCATGGCTGATGACCTGATGAGCGTAACCTTCGATATCCGTAAGGGCGTAAAATGGTCTGATGGCAAAGCGTTTACCGCTGATGATGTTGTTTATTCTTTCAACCTAGTTAAAGAGAAGCCAGAGCTAGACCAATCTGGTATCAACTCTTGGGTGACTGGCGTAGAAAAAGTTAACGACTACCAAGTTAAATTCCGTCTAAGCGAAGCAAACTCAAACGTTCCTTACGAAATTGCGAAAGTACCAGTCGTACCTAAGCACGTATGGAGCAAAGTAAAAGATCCAGCAACATTCACAAACGAAAATCCAGTAGGCAGTGGTCCATTTACTGAAATCGACACTTTCACACCGCAGCTATATATCCAGTGTGAGAACCCGAATTATTGGGATGCTGACAACCTAGATGTAGATTGTCTGCGTGTGCCACAAATCGCGAACAACGACCAATTCTTGGGCAAAATCGTTAACGGCGAAATGGACTGGACGTCTTCATTCGTACCAGACATCGACCGTACGTACGCTGCAGCAAGTCCGAATCACCACTACTGGTACCCACCAGCGGGTACTCAAGCATTTGTAGTGAACTTCAAAAACCCAGACGCTGCGAAAAACGAAGCACTAACTAACGTTGACTTCCGTCGTGCGTTCTCTATGGCGCTAGACCGTCAAACTATCATTGATATCGCTTTCTACGGCGGCGGTACAGTGAACGACTTCGCATCTGGCCTTGGCTACGCATTCGAAGCTTGGTCTGATGAAGAGACGCACAACAAGTACAAAGGCTACAACACATACAACGCGGAAGGTGCGAAAAAGCTTCTAGCTAAAGCTGGCTTCAAAGATGTAAACAAAGATGGCTTTGTGGATACACCATCTGGCAAGTCTTTCGAGCTTCTAATTCAATCACCAAACGGTTGGACTGACTTCAACAACACGGTACAACTAGCCGTTGAGCAACTAGCAGAAGTGGGCATTAAAGCTCGTGCTCGTACACCGGACTTCTCGGTATACAACCAAGCTATGCTAGAAGGTACTTACGACGTTGCTTACACCAACTACTTCCACGGTGCAGATCCACACTTGTACTGGGATAGTGGCTACAACTCGAAGCTACAAGCTGGTGACGGCATGCCTCGCTTTGCAATGCACTTCTACAAGAACGATAAGCTAGACGGTCTTCTTAACAGCTTCTACAAGACAGCAGATAAGCAAGAACAGCTAGAGATCGCTCATGGCATTCAGAAGATCATTGCTCAGGACCAAGTAACTATTCCTGTGCTATCTGGCGCGTACATGTACCAATACAACACAACTCGCTTCACTGGTTGGTGGAACGAAGAAAACCCTAAGGGCCGTCCAAACATTTGGGCAGGTATCCCAGAGCGTCTACTTCACGTACTGGACCTAAAACCAGTTAAATAAGTAGAAGTTCATTTCAAGCGGCATACATCCCGTGTGCCGCCTATAAAAATCCCTTGTTAACGAAACCAATATGTGGCGCTCGTCGTCAGGGGATTTTTCGCTCTAAATTTCGCTAGGAGCGACCTGAAACCAGAAACAGGGAAAAAATCTGGGTGAGTAAGGTGTGAGTTATGGGTTATTTTTTAAGACGTTTGTCGTTCTATCTTGTCGCGCTCTTAGTTGCAGCGACGTTAAACTTTATTATTCCGCGAGCAATGCCTGGTGACCCAGTTACCATGATGTTTGCTAATGCTTCAGTACAGGTGACTCCAGAACGAATCGCAGCAATGAAAGAACTGCTCGGTTTCGTTGATGGGCCAATTTACATTCAGTACTTCTCGTACATTAAAAACATTCTAAGTTGGGAATTGGGCACCTCAATCCAGTTCTACCCACTTTCAGTTAATTCTTTACTAGGTAGTGCATTTGGCTGGTCACTATTTCTAGCTGGTACTGCGGTTGTACTTTCTTTCTCCATCGCTTCTGTCCTTGGTATTTTTGCCGCCTGGAAGCGCGGTAGTAAGTACGATGCATTCGTAACGCCTGGCACATTGATCATTCAAGCTATTCCACAAATGGTTATCGCAATGTTAGCGCTGTTTACCTTTGCGA
Organism: Vibrio sp. Vb1980; assembly: GCF_033338615.1. Lineage (NCBI taxonomy): Bacteria > Pseudomonadati > Pseudomonadota > Gammaproteobacteria > Vibrionales > Vibrionaceae > Vibrio > Vibrio sp. Vb1980. Next base: position 152,474 of record NZ_JAWOSZ010000008.1, on the reverse strand, counting down.
TTGGCCTGAAATGGTTCCCATCTGGCTATGCTTACACGCCAGGTACTATTCCTGATTGGACAAGCTGGGAGTTCATCAAGAACGTGGGTTACCACGCTGTACTACCTCTATTCTGTGCAACCATCGTTCAAATTGGTGGCTTCCTAGTTAACATGCGTAACAACATGATCAACCTTCTCGCCGAAGACTACATCACGATGGCTAAAGGTAAAGGGCTGAGTGAAAACCGCGTCGTCTTTAATTACGCCGCACGTAACGCACTACTTCCAAGTGTTACCGCACTGTCTATGTCTTTGGGTATGGCCATTGGTGGTCAATTGATCATCGAGATGATTTTCAACTACCCAGGTTTAGGCACCGTGCTACTTAACGCAATTCACGCTCGTGACTACCAAGTACTTCAAGGTCAGTTAATTATCATGACGATGTTCATGCTGTGCTTCAACTTAATGGCTGACATGCTGTACATGATTCTAGACCCTCGCCTACGTACGGGAGGCAAATAATCATGAAAGAACTATTCAAACTTATTTTAGGTAACGCATTCGCTCGAATCGGTCTTGGTATTGTTACCGTATTCGTATTCGTTGCGATCGCCGCTCCTTTACTTACAAAGCATGCGCCAGACAAGCGAACCGGTAACCCACACGAATACCCAAGCTTTGTTGTAAAACAGGCACAAAACAATCCTGATGGTTGGGTCGCTAAAAACCTAGCAGACGATCGTCGTACGCTGATTATGTCTAAAAAGGCCGACCACGTATTAGGTACTAGCCGAATGGGTCGCGATATCTGGTCGCAAGTGGCTTACGGTGCACGAGTATCACTGGGTGTAGGCTTTGGCGCTGGCATCATCGTGTGCTTCTTAGCAACAGTCATTGGTATATCGGCAGGTTACTTCGGCGGCAAAGTGGATGACGTATTGAGTGCCGCGATGAACATCATGTTAGTAATTCCGCAGTATCCATTGCTATTCGTGTTGGCGGCCTTTATCGGTGAAGCAGGCCCACTCACCATTGCCTTGATTATCGCTGGTACTTCTTGGGCATGGGGTGCACGTGTTGTCCGCTCTCAAACTATGGCACTACGCGAGAAAGAGTTCGTTAAAGCTGCCGAAGTATTGGGAGAGTCTTCATTCCGCATCATCTTCGTTGAGATTTTACCAAACCTTATCCCAATTGTCGGTGCGAGCTTCATTGGCTCAGTAATGCTGGCGATCAACACTGAAGCGGTCATTTCGTTCCTAGGTTTGGGTGATGCCAACACGATCAGTTGGGGCATCATGCTTTACAACGTGCAAACCTCATCAGCCATGCTGATTGGCGCATGGTGGGAAGTACTAGCACCTTGTATTGCCCTAACACTACTGGTTACTGGTCTTGCTCTGTTGAACTTTGCCGTTGACGAAATTGCGAACCCTCAACTTCGTTCTCACAAAGGCATGAAACGCTGGAAAAAACTAGCTGCAAAAGACAAGAAAGAACGTGAGCCTGAACTGGCACCACAAAATGCACTATGGAGCGGAGATAAATAATCATGACTGCACCACTAATTTCCATCCGTAACCTATGCGTAGACTACATCACAGACGCGGGCGATGTCCGCGCCTGTAACAACGTGAGCTTCGACATTGCACCAGGTGAAGTATTCGGTCTGGCTGGTGAATCTGGCTGTGGTAAATCCACTGTTGCCTTCTCACTAATGCGCCTTCATAAGCCGCCAGCGTTTATCACAGGTGGTGAGGTTATCTTCAACGGTGAAGATATCCTTCAGTACAGCGATGATCGCATGCAAGCGTTCCGCTGGAGTGAAATGTCGATGGTATTCCAGAGTGCGATGAACGCTTTGAACCCTGTTCTAACCATGGAAGAGCAGTTCTGTGACGTCATCATGCGTCATACCAATATGACTCGCGCTCAAGCAAAAACACGCGCTGAAGGTCTGCTGGAAATCGTTGATATCCACCCTAGCCGATTGAGTGATTACCCGCACCAGTTCTCTGGTGGTATGCGTCAACGTCTAGTAATCGCAATCGCTTTGGCTCTGAACCCAAAAATGATCATCATGGACGAACCGACTACCGCATTGGATGTAGTGGTTCAACGTGAAATTCTACAAAAAATTTACGCGCTTAAAGAAGAGTTTGGTTTCTCAATTCTATTCATCACACATGACTTGTCATTGATGGTCGAGTTCTCGGATCGTATCGGCATCATGTACTCAGGTGAGTTGATTGAAGTCGCGCCTTCTAAGCAAATTCTGGAAAGTCCTTACCACCCTTACACCAAAGGTTTGGGTAGCTCTTTCCCTCCACTAACTGGACCAAAGACCAAATTGACTGGTATTCCAGGTAACCCGTTGAACTTGCTAGAAGTTCCACAAGGCTGCCGCTTCCAAGCTCGTTGCGATCGCGTACATGAAGCATGTACACGTGTACCAACCCAATTACGTCAAATTGAACCAGGTCGCCTCTCAAATTGCCATTTGTACGGCGACACCATTGCTCAAGCTAAGGTTTAACAACAAAAAAACGCTAGCTAAGAACAAAAATTACACTGGAGAGAATTATGAGCAAACAATTCGGCGAACTGCTGATTGAGGGTAAAAATGTCGTTAAGGACTTCCCTTTAAACAGTAACTCAATCAAACAATCTAAGATGCGCGCAATCAACGACGTCTCTTTCAAAATGTACAAGAGCCGCGGCTTGTCAGTGGTAGGTGAATCTGGTTCAGGTAAGTCTACTACTGCAAAAATGATTGCAAAAATGTACGCACCAACCGATGGCATCATTGAATACAAAGGTCGTGATATCCAAGACATCACCTCTCGTCACGATTTAATGACCTACCGTGAAGGTGTACAAATGGTGTGGCAAGACCCATTCGGCTCGCTAAACCCAACACACAACATTTTCCACCATATTGCGCGCCCGCTGCTGATTCATAAGAAAGTAGCACCGGGCAACAAGAAAGAACTGGAAGAGCGTGTGTACGACCTACTTGAACAAGTTGGTCTTATTCCACCAAAAGAAACGGCGCAAAAGTTCCCGCACCAGCTATCTGGCGGTCAGCGTCAACGTGTAAACCTAGCTCGTAACATCGCAGTTGGTGCAGAAGTGGTATTGGCGGATGAGCCAACATCGATGCTCGATGTATCAATCCGTGCCGGTGTTCTGAACTTGATGGAAGAGATGAAGTTCGAGAAACAAATGTCTCTGCTTTACATCACTCACGACATCGCAACAGCGCGTTACATTGCTGAAGATCTCGCGGTCATGTACGTAGGTCACATGGTTGAATGGGGCGATACTGAAGAAATCATTCACGATCCTCAACACCCATATACGCAACTGTTGGTATCTGCGGTTCCAGATCCATCGAAGTCTATTCACGAGAAACTGAAAGGCAACAAAGGGGAAATCCCACTTTGGACACCAGAATCTGTCGGCTGTCCATTTGCTGGACGTTGTGTACACGCTACCGACAAATGTCGCGAACGACTACCGGGCGTCACTCAACTGTCCGACAACCACTTTGTCCGCTGTTACTTATTTGAAGATTAATCATAACGAGGGTCAGGTTCAGCCTGGCCCATTCCTGTTTTTATCGTTTCCCGGAGACATTGAATGCTGCTACTGACTAACCACATTGGTTATGAACGTCTGGGCCCAAAGAAAGCCATTATCCAGACCGAACAACCACACTTGTCTTCTTACACTGCTCAATTGATTTGTGCCACTAGCGAGCAAACCGTGGCAACTTTTGCGGTTGAAGAACAAGGTAAAGTGGCGAACTGGCATCAGGGCTATTTCTACCTCATCGACTTTTCCTCTTTCACAACGTCAGGTGACTATTTCTTGCAAGTAGAAGATACGCGCTCTTCCTCTTTCATCGTTGGCGAACACATTCTGTTGGATCAAACTTTGTCAGATGTGATCCACTACTTCAAATCGCAACGTTGCGGCGGGATCTTCGATCAACAAGATCGACAACTTCCAGTACTAAACTCCAATAAAAAGGTTGATGTACACGGCGGCTGGTACGACGCATCAGGAGACGTTAGCAAGTATTTAAGTCACCTTTCATACGCGAATTATTTGAATCCTCAACAAACCCCAATGGTGGTTTGGAACATCCTAAAAGGGGTTTCATTGCTTGAAGGAAGCGAAGACATTGCAGCTTTCACACGTACACGTCTGATTGAAGAAGCCCTGTTCGGTGCAGACTTTCTTGTGCGTATGCAAAACGAAAAAGGCTTTTTCTACATGACGGTCTTTGACAAGTGGAGCAAAGATACTGCGCAACGCGAGATTTGCGCGTACGAAACTCAACTTGGTCACAAATTTGACGACTATCAAGCAGGCTTTCGACAAGGTGGCGGTGTCGCCATTGCAGCGCTAGCGGCAGCATCGCGTTTAAGTGTTCACGGTGAATACGATCAACAAAAATACCGCAACGCTGCCGAAAATGGTTACTGGCACTTAAAAGAGCACAATACGCAGTACCTCAATGATGGGGAAGAAAACATTATCGACGAATACTGTGCGCTACTGGCTTGTGTAGAACTGTTTAAAGCAACCAAAGAAACTCGCTACTTGGAAGAGAGCCGTTTGTGGGCGCAACGTTTAGTTGCACGCCAAATGAGCGACGAGCAGATTCAACACTTTTGGTCAGCAAACCAAGACGGCAGCCGTCCATATTTTCACGCAGCCGAAGCTGGTCTACCAGTTATTGCCCTATGCGAATATCTATCAATTGAAGACGACTCAGCACGAGCGGAATCGGTAAAACGTATCGTCAACCTAGCGTGTGAGTTTGAGATCACAATATCGAATAAAGTGATCAACCCATTCGGTTACCCTCGCCAATATGTTAAAGGCGTAAATGAGTCAAAACGCGAGGCATTTTTTGTCGCACACAACAATGAATCTGGCTATTGGTGGCAAGGCGAGAATGCTCGACTGGGCTCACTCGCGACCATGGCGTACCTTGCTCAACCGCATATAGCGTCGCAAGAAGTACAGCAACAACTTTCTGTGTTTGCTCAAGATGCATTGAACTGGATTGTAGGCTTAAACCCATACGACATGTGCATGCTAGATGGCCATGGTCGTAACAACCCTGATTACCTCCCTCAATATGGTTTCTTCAACGCAAAAGGTGGCGTGTGTAACGGAATCACTGGCGGCTTTGAAGACGAGGAAGACATTGCATTTAACCCACCAGCACAAAAAGAAGACGTGTTACAAAACTGGCGCTGGGGCGAACAATGGATCCCGCATGGCGCTTGGTACCTACTCGCGATAATCAGTCAAGCTCAGCATGTTTCTCAGTTGGCGACCTCTAAAAATATGAAGGAAGAATAATCATGGGAATGTATTTTGTCGGTATCGATGGTGGCGGCACGTCATGTCGAGCCAGGATTAAAGATTCACAAGGTAATTTTCTTGGCGAGGCCAAAAGCGGCAGTGCCAACATCATGCTAGGTGCTGAAATAGCAATGGCTTCGATTCTTGAATCCATCACTTCGGCTACCGAGCAAGGCGGTCTGACACAACAAGATTTCGCGTCGATGCACGTCGGCTTAGCCCTTGCTGGCGCAGAGCACAAAGCATCTTGGCAAGCCTTCATGTCTCTTCCTCATCCATTTGCCAGTATGACTCTGAATACCGATGCTTACGGTGCGTGCGTTGGTGCGCACAATGGCGAAGATGGCGCAATCATGATTGCGGGAACCGGTTCTTGTGGCATCTACCTTAAAGGATTGGAGCAACACGTTGTCGGTGGTCGTGAATTCCCTATTTCGGATCAAGGTGGCGGCGCAGTGATGGGGCTACGCCTAGTTCAGCAAGTTTTGTTAGCTGAAGATGGCATCAGAGAAAAAACGCCCCTAGCACAACACGTTATGAAGCATTTCGAAAATGAGGTCGACAACGTGGTGGCGTGGTCAAAACAGGCGCTTCCTCGTGATTATGGGCAGTTTTCTCCGGCTATTTTCCAACATGCGGAACAAGGCGATGCACTGGCCATTGAAATGCTGAAGCAAACCGCAGCGGATATAGAAATGTTTCTCGTGGCATTAAACAAGCGCGGCGCAACACGTATTTGTTTAATGGGTAGCATTGCTGAACGCATTTTACGTTGGCTCTCACCACCAGTTCAGCAATGGATTGTTGAGCCACAGTTTGACGCGATTGAAGGCGCAATTATGTTTGCTGGCAAACCAGAACATAACCTTTACTCGCTCAGTGCGGCGTAGGAGTAGATATGGAATATCGTGTTGATCTCGTGGTCCTTTCTGAGCAGAAACAAAACTGCCGCTTTGGCCTTACCTTTCATAACTTGAGCGACCAAGACCTGAACAGCTGGAGCTTAACTTTCGCTTTCGATCGTTACATTCTTCCAGACAGCGTTTCAAATGGTCAACTGACTCAAATTGGTAGTTTTTGCACACTTAAGCCAGAAGGGCTGGTACTGGCTGCCAACCATCACTATTACTGTGAATTCAGTATTGGTTCGAACCCATTCCGTTATTACTCGGATGGCTTTAACGAAGCGATGATCAACTTTGTCGTTGATGGAAACCCACAGCGCGCACAAGTGGATGTCACGCCTATCGTATTAGCTTCACCATACCGTGAACGCAGTGAGATTCCTGCAAGTTTAACCCATGCACAGCCCTTGCTGCCAAAACCAAACCATATTGAGGTCAGCGATCACTATTTTAGCTTTGATCATCATGCTGGCGTCGCGGTTTATTCAAGCCTGGCCAATTCAGCTAAAGAATGGCTACTTGATGAGCTTAAGCGCATTCACCAATTTGAGTTCGCATCAGACAATGGCAGTCAGATCATCTTCAAAGGCAACCCAACCTTGGATGAAGGCGCTTACAAACTGAAAGTAGCCGAAGAGTCAATCAAAATTGAAGCAGGATCTTCGTCTGGTTTTACCCATGCTTGTGCAACGTTATTACAACTAATCAAAGTTGGCGATCAACCTAACTCAATGGAAGTAGTTTGCTGTTCAATCAAGGACAGGCCACGTTTTCGTTACCGCGGTATGATGCTGGATTGTGCTCGTCATTTTCACTCCGTTGAGCAAGTCAAACGCTTGATCAACCAACTGGCTCATTACAAGTTCAATACGTTCCATTGGCATCTTACCGACGATGAGGGTTGGCGAATTGAAATCAAATCACTGCCTCAACTGACCGATATTGGTGCTTGGCGCGGATTGGATGAGATCAATGAACCACAGTACACGCACTTTGATGAACGTTACGGCGGCTTCTACACACAAGAAGACATCAAAGACGTTATCGAGTTTGCATCGCAACGCGGCATCACCATCATTCCTGAAATTGATGTACCTGGTCATTGCCGAGCCGCCATCAAGTCGTTACCACACCTATTGGTAGAAGCGGAAGATACCACCGAATACCGCAGTATTCAGCATTACAACGACAACGTCATTAACCCTGCTCTGCCGGGGAGTTATGAATTTATCGACAAAGTGCTAGAAGAAGTCTCTGCGCTTTTTCCTGCGCCTTACGTTCATATTGGTGCCGACGAAGTACCTAACGGCGTATGGTCAAAAAGCCCAGCATGCCAAGCACTAATGGAACAACTGGGTTACAGCGACTACAAAGATTTGCAAGGACACTTCTTGCGTTATGCCGAAGACAAACTTCGTAAATTGGGCAAACGCATGCTGGGCTGGGAAGAAGCTCAACACGGCGACAAAGTCAGTAAAGATACGGTGATCTACTCATGGCTAAGCGAAGAAGCGGCCTTGAACTGTGCTCGCCAAGGCTTTGATGTGGTGCTGCAACCAGCACAAACCACTTACCTAGATATGACCCAAGACTACGCACCTGAAGAACCGGGCGTGGACTGGGCAAACCCACTGCCACTAGAAAAAGCTTACAACTACGAGCCGCTCGCTGAAGTGCCTGCTGACGACCCAATACGTAAGCGCATTTGGGGCATTCAAACAGCATTATGGTGCGAAATTATCAATAACCAACCTCGCATGGACTACATGATCTTCCCTCGTTTAACTGCAATGGCAGAAGCATGTTGGACAGACAAACAACACCGAGATTGGACCGACTATTTATCACGCTTGAAAGGCCATCTACCTCTGCTTGATTTGCAGGGAGTGAATTACCGTAAACCGTGGAAGTAATACAAAACTGATGTCGAAACATCACGCTTGAAGAGTTTTTAAATTTTGGCTGCTGATGCAGCTTCGTAAAAAGGAAAGACACAAATGAAATACGGCTATTTCGATAACGAGAATCGCGAATACGTCATCACTCGCCCTGACGTACCAGCACCATGGACCAACTACCTAGGTACTGAGAAGTTCTGTACGGTTATCTCGCACAACGCGGGGGGCTACTCGTTCTACAACTCTCCAGAATACAACCGTGTTACTAAATTCCGTCCAAATGCGACATTCGATCGCCCAGGACACTACGTTTACTTGCGTGATGATGAGACAGGTGATTACTGGTCAATCTCTTGGCAACCAGTTGCGAAGAGCTTAGACGAAGCAAACTACGAAGTTCGTCACGGCTTGTCTTACTCTAAGTTCAAATGTGAATACAGCGGTATTACCGCAACAAAAACTCTGTTCGTGCCAAAAGGCGAAGACGCTGAAATCTGGGATGTAGTGATTAAAAACACCTCTGACAAACCACGTACGATCAGTGCATTCTCATTTGTTGAGTTCTCATTCAGCCACATTCAGTCTGATAACCAAAACCATCAGATGTCTCTGTACTCGGCAGGTACGGCTTACAACGAAGGCGTGATAGAGTACGACCTGTACTACAACACCAACGATTTCGAAGGTTTCTACTACCTAGCTTCAACATTTGATCCAGATTCATACGACGGCCAACGTGACAGCTTCCTAGGTCTATACCGTGACGAAGCAAACCCGTTAGCAGTAGAACAAGGTAAGTGTTTCAATACAGCGCAAACTTGTTACAACCACTGTGGCTCTCTGCACAAGCAATTCACTATCCAGCCGGGTGAAGAAGTTCGCTTTGCTTACATTCTAGGTATCGGTAAAGGCAATGGTGACCGTCTACGTGCTAAGTACCAAGACCTTGCAGAAGTCGACAATGCATTTGCGGGTATCAAAGCACACTGGGATGAGCGTTGTGGCAAGTTCCAAGTGAAATCACCAAACGAAGGTCTAGATACCATGATCAACGCTTGGACCCTATACCAAGCAGAAACGTGTGTGGTGTGGTCTCGTTTTGCTTCATTCATCGAAGTGGGTGGTCGTACAGGTCTTGGTTACCGCGATACAGCGCAAGATGCAATCTCAGTTCCTCACGCTAACCCAGCAATGACGCGCAAACGTATCGTTGACCTACTGCGCGGCCAAGTAAAAGCGGGCTACGGTCTACACCTATTCGATCCAGATTGGTTTGATCCAGAAAAAGCGGATGTTAAACCATCTAAATCTCCAACCGTAGTTCCAACACCTTCTGATGAAGACAAAATTCACGGCATCGAAGACACCTGTTCTGATGATCACCTATGGCTAGTTCCAACCATCTGTAAGTACGTGATGGAAACCGGTGAGCACAGCTTCTTCGACGAAGTGATCCCTTACGCCGACGGTGGCGATGCAACGGTTTATGACCACATGAAAGCCGCGCTAGACTTCTCGGCTGAATACGTAGGTCAAACCGGTATCTGTAAAGGTCTGCGTGCAGACTGGAACGACTGTCTGAACCTAGGTGGCGGCGAATCTTCAATGGTGTCGTTCCTACATTTCTGGGCACTGCAGGAGTTCATCGACCTAGCGAAATACCTAGGTAAGGAAGCCGACGTTGAAAAATACACCGAGATGGCAGCAAACGTGCGTGAAGCGTGTGAAACACACCTTTGGGACGAAGAAGGCGGCTGGTATATCCGTGGTCTAACGAAAAACGGCGAAAAGATCGGTACAGCGCAACAAAAAGAAGGTCGTGTACACCTAGAGTCAAACACACTTGCGGTACTTTCTGGTGCGGTATCTCAAGAGCGCGGCGAAAAAGCGATGGACGCTGTCGATGAGAACCTATTCTCTGAATACGGCCTCCACCTAAACTCACCATCTTTTGCAACACCGAATGATGATATCGGCTTCGTAACTCGTGTTTACCAAGGCGTAAAAGAGAACGGTGCGATATTCTCGCATCCAAACCCATGGGCTTGGGTAGCTGAAGCGAAACTGGGTCGTGGTGATCGTGCAATGAAGTTCTACGATGCGCTAAACCCATACAACCAGAACGACATCATCGAAAAACGTATTGCAGAACCATACTCATACGTTCAGTTCATCATGGGTCGTGACCACCAAGACCACGGTCGTGCAAACCACCCATGGTTAACAGGTACGTCAGGCTGGGCTTACTTCGCTGTTACCAACTTTATTCTTGGTGTGCGTACAGGCTTCGATGGCCTAACTATCGATCCATGTATCCCAACGAACTGGCCTGGTTTCGAAGTGACTCGCCAATGGCTAGGAGCAACGTACAACATCAAAGTCGTTAACCCAGACTCAGTAAGCAAAGGCGTTAAGTCGATTACCGTGAACGGTGAAGCTGTAAATGGTGCATCTGTACCAGTTCAAGCGGAAGGTTCAGTAAACGAAGTTATCGTTACTCTAGGTTAATCATCTTTTGGGGGAGTCCTTCTCCCCTTTTGATTTATCCGGTGCATTTATGTTTTACAAGTGCATCGGTTCGCTAGCAAAGATTTAAGACGCGGTGGGATGCCGCTCTTATCGAGGATCGAATCATGATCAAATTTGGTACAGGCGGTTGGCGTGCATTTATTGGTGAGGAGTTCACCAAAGATAACGTACGCTTGGTTGCCCAAGCAGTTGCAAACATCACGAATAACGAATCGGTTGCTGATCGCGGCTTTGTGATTGGCTATGACCGTCGTTTTCTTTCCGATAAAGCAGGTCGTTGGTTCGCTGAAGTTCTAGCAGCAAACGGCATTGTGGTTAGCTTTATCGACAAATTTGTCCCAACACCTATCGTAATGTTTAAAGCGAAAGAAATGGGCTGCGCATACTCGGCATGTATTACCGCATCACACAACCCTGCCGATTACAACGGCATTAAAGTCTTCATTGAAGGCGGTCGTGACGCAGATGAAATCATCACCCAAAAAATCGAATCACAAATAGACGCGCTCACTGCGCACGATGTAAAAAGCGTCGACTTTGAACAAGCGGTTGAAGATAAGCTGATTGAAATCATCAATCCGATGAACGAATTCGTTGACTCAATCATCGACTTTATCGACATCGAAGCGATCAAGAAGGCGAATTTACGTGTTTTGATCGACCCAATGTTTGGTGTCGCGAAAAACGCACTGCAAACCGTATTAATCAACGGCCGCTGTGACGTTGATGTGATTAACGATGGCAAAAACCCAGATTTCGGTGGGTTAATGCCTTCGCCAAGCGCTGCAACACTCTACCGTTTGATGCACCTAGTGAAAGAGCAAGGTTACGATATTGGCATCGGTACTGATGGCGATGCGGACCGTCTTGGTATTATCGACGAAAAAGGTAACTTCATTCATCCAAATGAAGTGCTACTGCTGCTTTACTACTACCTACTTGAATACAAAGGCTGGAAAGGCTCCGTGGTACGTAACATCGCAACCACCCACCTTCTCGATAAAGTCGCCGAAGATCATGGCGAGAAATGCTTTGAGGTTCCTGTAGGCTTTAAGCACATCAGCTCCCAAATGGAAGCGGATGACTCACTGATTGGCGGGGAAAGCTCTGGTGGCCTAACCATTCGCGGCCACATCAAAGGTAAAGACGGCGTATTCGCATCAAGCCTATTGGTAGAAATGATTTCAGTAACCGGCAAGAAGCTGTCTGAGTTGCTGGATGAAATCTACAGCAAGTACGGCTATGCCTACATGGCAGAAGGCGATTGTAAGTTCAAACCAGCGCAAAAAGACGTACTGTTCAACAAGATTTATGTTGAAAAGCAGTTGCCTGAGTTTGAGTTTGAAATCGAAAAAGTCAGCTATGAAGATGGTGCGAAAGTCTACTTCAAAAACGGCGGTTGGATCATCGCCCGCTTCTCTGGCACTGAGCCACTGCTACGAATTTTTGCAGAGATGCAAGATAAGGACACTGCGGAACGTGTTCTTCAACAGTTTAAAGACTTCTTGTCTTTATAACTGAACCTTGTGCCCGCTTCGAGCACTATGATGAGAGTCGACGCTGTCTGAAAGGGCGCTCATCAACAGGAGAAGAGCACTTGCCCGGCCCCACTGCCGGGCTTTTTTATTGTATATTGGAAAGTCGTAAACGAGATAGCAAAGATACTCAGGAGCGTTAAGCAAATGCCAGGACGCCTTGCGTTTCAATTTTCACCGCGACGGACTCACCTATATTTAATGCTTGTGAAGCTGTAGCTAACAAACGGTCACCATTCGCGTTAATCACATAACGGCAGTGATCACCCATAAAATGCTGTTCCAATACGGTTACCGAACTATCTTCATCGGATTGAATTTGCACATGCTGCGGTCTTAGCAGTAAAGAGCACTCCGCCTGTACTGGAATATCTTGTTGAGCCGTGGCTTCAACCACGCCCAAGTGGGTTTCATATTCTGAATTCGAAACCCGTTTAGCAGCAAGGTAACTGCCACCACCTAAGAAATCAGCGACAAATTTACTTGAAGGCTGGTAGTAAAGCTCAGATGCTGTGCCATATTGCTCGATGACTCCATTGTTCATCACTGCCATTTTATCGGCGAAAGCAAAAGCCTCTTCACGGCTATGCGTAACAAAAATGGCAGTCACACCTTGGGCCTTAAAAATCTTACGGATCTCACTTATCAACTCATGGCGAACTTGCGTATCAATATTAGAAAACGGTTCATCCAGTAACAGTAAGTCTGGGCTGTAAGCTAATGAGCGAGCAATCGCAACACGCTGCTGCTGTCCACCAGACAATTGATGAGGATAACGATCGCCATAACCTTGAAGGTGCACGAGTTCTAACATTTCTTGAACTTTGGCATTTTTCTCTTTTGTCGAGCACTGCTTTAAGCCAAAGGCAATGTTTTGCTCCACCGTCAAGTGAGGAAAAAGTGCGTAATCTTGGAAAATCATCCCTATGTTACGCTGTTCTGGCGGCAACCAGTTTTCCCCATCATCAATTGTGACGCAATTTAGACTCATTTCGCCTGACGTTAACGGCAATAATCCCGCAACGGCCTTTAATAGTGTTGTTTTCCCACAACCACTTGCTCCTAGCAAACAGACAATCTGCCCTTGTTCTACCTCAAGAGACAATGATTCGAGTACGGTTTGATCGTCATATTGGCACGTTAGGTTTTTAATTGATAATGCACAGCTCATCAGTGATTTTGCTCCAGTGAACGGTTAACAACAACAAGCGGGATCAACCCAACAAGAACCAACAGAACCGCTGGCAAAGCGGCCAATTCTAAATGCTCATCCGAGGCGAAGTTATAAACGTATGTGGCTAGTGTTTCAAAGTTAAACGGACGAAGTAACAAAGCAGCATTAAGCTCTTTCATCGACTCGATAAACACTAATAAAGCCGCAATCAGTGCACCGCGCTTAACCAGCGGAAAGTGCACGCGCCATAGCATGACATTGGGCTTACAACCCATAGTGCGCGATGCCATATCTAACGACGGAGAAATTTTATTTAAATTACTTTCGATACTACCAATCGCTACCGCGGAAAAGCGCACAACCATGGCAAATACTAGTGCGAACATGGAACCAGAAAAGATAAGTCCCGGCCTTCCCCACTCCATGGCTTTAGCAACATCGTTGACACGATGATCCATAAACAGCACAGCGACCATCACACCGATGGCTAGTACCGTTCCTGGTACTGCATAGCCCATAGAAGAAAGACGCATAAATGCCAAGCTTTCTCGTTTACCACTGACTCGATGGGTAAAGTTAACGATCAGTGCGACAGCAACACCAATAATCGCAGCAATAACAGACACAACTAAGCTATTCCATGCGTATTCACGAAACTCTGAGGTCCAACTCTGCGCAAAATAAGTGATCGCATAATCAATCAGCTGTAGTAGCGGCAAAATAAAAGCGACTGAAACCAAGCCCCAACACCAAACCAGTGCGGTCCACTTTTTCCAGCCCGTCAACTCGTAACGAAAATCTTCGTGACTGTTAAATTGGCTTTGAAAAAGCTTTTGTTTACGGCGGCTGTATCGTTCGGCACTAAGAAGCAGTACTACAATGACGAGCATCATGGCAGAAATCTTGGCTGCCGCATTAAGATTAGAGTACCCCAACCAAGTATCGTAGACCGCTGTGGTTAACGTATTCACCGCGAAGTAACTTACCGTACCAAAGTCACCGATGGTCTCCATTGCGACCAATGATAAACCTACTGCGATAGAGGGTCTTACTAACGGCATCGAGATGCGCCAAAAGCTTTCCCATGGAGAGCACTTGAGCAAACGCGCGCTTTGCAATAAAGATACATTTTGCTCCATAAACGCAGCCCGGCACAATAAATACACGTAAGGATACAACACCAAAGCCAACACAAAGGTCGCACCAGGCAACGTACGAATGTCAGGGAACCAATACTCGCCAGGTCCCCATCCGGTTACATCACGCAAAAAGATCTGAATCGGGCCTGCAAAATCAAACCAATCAGTAAAAATATAACCAATGATATAACCTGGCATTGCAAGAGGTAGCACCAATGCCCACTGCAACCATTTTTCGGTCGGCAGTTTACACATGGCCATTATCCAAGCGCTTGGAATACCAAGAATTACGGACAGCACCATTACGCCAACAGTTAGCGCAACCGTGTTAAAAATATAAGTCGGCATGACCGTTGCCATTAAATGAGCAAACAAATCATCCGTTTCACCAATTGCGGTGTAGAAGATCGCTAAGATCGGCAAAACCAGTAGCAGAGTTATTACCCCACTACTGGTTTTCCATAAAGAGTGTTTATCTTTCATCGCCTAATTACTGCAAGGCTGTATGAAATACAAATGCTGTTGCAAATACATCTCATATCCTTTAATCAAATGGGGGTACTGTTATACCCCCACAAGGAATTAAAGGTCAAATTTCACTTCATCTAATAGCTTAATTGCCGCTTCGTGGTTGGCTGCAATATCGTCTAGAGAAAGCTTGTCTGCTTTAAAGTCACCCCAAGATTCCACAAGCTCAGAACGCTTCACGCCTTCTTTAACTGGGTACTCGTAGTTAACTTCTGCGTACATTTGCTGCGCTTTGTCACCCGTTAGGAATTCCATTAGCTTCACAGCATTGTCTTTGTTTGGAGAGTACTTAGCCATCGCCATACCAGAGATATTCACGTGAGTGCCTGTAGTCTCTTGGTTAGGGAAGTTGATGTAAACTGCATCAGCCCAAGCTTTTTGCTCTTTGTCGTTAACCATTTTACCTAGGTAGTAGCTGTTACCTAGAGAAACATCACATAGGCCTTCTTTGATCGCTTTAACTTGTGCACGATCGTTGCCTTGTGGTTTGCGAGCAAGGTTTGCTTTCACGCCTTCTAACCACTCTTTGGTTTCTGCTTCGCCATTGTGAGCAATCATTGCTGAAACTAGAGAAACGTTGTACGGGTGCTTACCGCTACGAGTACAAATTTTACCTTTGAACTCTGGCTTAGCTAAGTCTGCGTAGTTGAAATCTGCGCCTAGTTTACCTACGCGATCACGTGATGAATAAACGCTACGAGAACGTAGAGTTAGAGCAAACCACTCATTCTCTTTATCTTGGTATTGAGCAGGTACGTTTTCTTCAATGATTTTGCTATCGACTTTCTGAACTAAACCTTTGTTTGTCAGTTCAGCTAGACGGCTGATGTCTGTCGTAAGAATAACGTCAGCAGGGCTGTACTCACCTTCTTGAGCTAGCTTTTCTGCTAAGCCTTTTTTAGCAAATTTTACGTTTACTTTGATACCAGTTTCTTTAGTGAACTCATTGAACATAGGTTCAACTAGGAAAGGTTGACGGTAAGAGTAGACGTTCACTTCTTCAGCAGCCATTGCTGTTGGAGCTAGAGTAGCGCAAGTTAGTGCTGAAAGAGTTAGCAGTTTTTTCATTGTTTAATCCTTTACCATGCTAATGATAACGTTTATCAGTTGCGTTATTATATGTATGTTCAATAAGAAGACAATGACGAATATTAAAAAACCTGCTCATCGGAGCAGGTTTTATTGTGTTAAGTGTGTAACCATTTATTACAAGCTAATGATTATTTCACCGTAACAAACTCTGGGTAAGCACCAACACCACAATCATGCATGTCCATACCTTCCATTTCTTCATCTTCTGTAACGCGAATCCCAACGGTCGCTTTCAAGATTGCCCACACAACTAGGCTAGCACCAAATACCCAAGCAAAGATAACTACGGCACCTAAAAGCTGTGCACCAAACGTTGCATCACCGTTGCTCAGTGGCACTACCATTAGGCCGAAGAAACCACACACACCGTGAACTGAGATAGCACCTACTGGATCGTCAATTTTAAGTTTATCTAGAGCAATGATACTGAATACTACTAGTGCACCCGACACCGCACCAATCGCAACCGCGTACAGTGGTGATGGCGATAGAGGGTCTGCAGTGATGGCAACCAAGCCAGCTAGCGCGCCATTGAGGATCATCGTTAAATCGGCTTTACCCCAAGTAGTTTTACAAACGAATAGCGCCGCAATTGCACCGGCAGCCGCTGCTGCGTTAGTGTTTAGAAAGATCTGACCTACCGCTGTAGCATTCTCAAAATCTGAAACCATCAACTGAGAGCCACCGTTAAATCCAAACCAGCCAAACCAAAGGATAAAAGTACCCAACGTTGCCAAAGGCATGTTAGAACCTGGAATCGGATAGATTTCACCATTTTTACCGTACTTACCCTTACGCGCGCCAAGCAGTAACACACCAGCAAGAGCAGCAGAAGCACCTGCCATATGTACGATACCAGAACCCGCAAAGTCACTAAATCCAGCTTCTGCTAGGAAGCCTCCACCCCATGTCCAGTAACCTTCCATTGGATAGATAAACGCAGTTAAAATCGCAGAGAAAATCAAGAAAGACCAAAGCTTCATGCGCTCAGCTACCGCACCAGAAACGACGGACATGGCAGTTGCAACGAAGACAACTTGGAAGAAGAAGTCAGACTCTAAAGAGTGGTCGGCCCCTTCACCTTGAGTACCAATTAGCGTACCAAATGAAGGTAACCAGCCTCCTTCTCCATTATCGACATACATGATGTTATAACCGACAATCAGAAACATCGTACATGCGATGGCGTACAAACAGATGTTCTTCGTAAGAATTTCTGTTGTGTTTTTAGAGCGCACAAGGCCAGCCTCTAGCATCGCAAAACCTGCTGCCATCCACATTACCAACGCACCGGAAATGAGGAAGAAAAAGGTGTCAAGTGCGTAACGTAACTCGGTTACTGTTGTTGTTAATTCCATAATAAGTATCTCCAATCCTTTGAATTCTTAAAGTGCTTCTGCGTCCATTTCGCCAGTTCGGATACGCACCGCTTGGTTCAGATCGTAAACAAAAATTTTACCGTCGCCGATTTTTCCGGTTTGCGCAGCTTTTGTAATTGCTTCAACAACGCGATCTACATTGTCTGCGTGAGTCGCGATTTCAATTTTCACCTTTGGTAGAAAATCGACTTGATACTCTGCACCGCGATACAATTCCGTGTGACCTTTTTGACGACCGAACCCTTTAACTTCTGATACTGTCATCCCTTCGATACCGACATCAGCCAATGCTTCTCGTACATCGTCTAATTTAAACGGCTTAATAATGGCATTGATTATTTTCATTGAGTTATCTCCGAAGCTTTCATCCTGAAACACTTCTTATAATCCAATCTACGTGCCAAGTTTTTAAGTTATTGAATAATAAAAACTAACCTCAATTTACATATCTATAAACAAAAAGGGCGCACCATATCGGTGCGCCCTTTTCACAAATTTAAAGCAACGGCAGAGAAGTTACCCAAAACTGTGCATTAAATGTTCAAAAAGTCTTTCCACTGTTCGATAAGTGCCATGAAATCCTCTATCCCACAACTTGCTGTACTTTCTGCATTGTAGAAGTCGAACTCACTTTCCATCTCGACATCATATTCATGGGCTAATGCGTTTTCTTGTACAAGAACTTCGTCGCCCTGAATCATCAAGCTAATTTCCGTGCCTGTTAGGTTATGCTCCTGAGAAGGCGCTGAAAATGACCGCTCAATTAGCTTTTCAACCTGTGCAATCTTCATCGGATCTTTGCCAATTTCTTCTTGCAACCAGCGCCCTACAATCTCATGTCCCATGCTACATTTTACGTAGTACTCGCCCATCAACGTGTTACGAATGAATTCAAATTCCACCGAGATTGCCTATTTCGTATCAATTTGGTGCGAGTATAGCGAATTGCTCCCATAAAAAAAGCACCTCATGTGAGGTGCTTTTGAATTGTGCATTTCTGATTATGCTGGTTCTTGGAAGATCACTTCGTCCGCTTTCTTGGTGTATTGATCCATTTTATGGAAGTTCAAGTAGCGGTACGTATCCGTTGCCGTAGCGTCGATTTGCTTCGCGTATTCTAGGTATTCTTCTTTGGTTGGAATCTTACCTAGGATTGCACCTACTGCAGCTAGCTCAGCTGACGATAGGTAAACATTCGCACCAGTACCCAGACGGTTCGGGAAGTTACGCGTTGAAGTCGACATTACTGTTGATTTATCTGCAACACGCGCTTGGTTACCCATACAAAGTGAACACCCTGGCGTTTCAATACGCACCCCTGCACGTCCGAAGATACCGTAGTAGCCTTCTTCAATCAGCTGGTCTTTATCCATCTTCGTTGGTGGCGCTACCCAAAGGCGCGTCGCTAACTGGCCATTGAACTTATCAAGCAATTTACCTGCTGCGCGGAAGTGACCGATGTTCGTCATACAAGAACCGATGAACACTTCATCAATCGCTGTGCCTTGTACTTCAGACAACAAACGAGCGTCATCTGGGTCATTCGGTGCACATAGTACTGGCTCATTGATTTCAGCCATATCGATTTCAATCACATGTGCGTATTCAGCGTCTTTATCTGCTTGCATCAACTCAGGGTTTGCTAGCCACTCTTGCATTGCAGTAATGCGGCGCTCGATAGTACGGCGATCACCGTAGCCTTCAGAGATCATCCACTTCAGCATCACGATGTTAGAGTTTAAGTACTCTTCGATCGACTCTTGAGACAATTTCACAGTACAACCTGCCGCCGAACGCTCTGCAGATGCATCAGAAAGCTCAAATGCTTGCTCAACCGTTAGCGTTTCTAAGCCTTCAATCTCAAGGATACGGCCAGAAAATTCGTTGATCTTGCCCGCTTTTTCTACCGTTAGTAGACCTTGCTGAATCGCGTAGTAAGGGATGGCATGAACAAGATCACGCAGTGTAATACCCGGTTGCATTTCACCTTTAAAACGAACCAAGATTGACTCTGGCATGTCTAGCGGCATAACGCCTGTTGCAGCTGCAAAGGCAACCAAGCCCGAGCCAGCTGGGAATGAAATACCCAGAGGGAAACGAGTATGTGAGTCACCACCCGTACCGACAGTATCCGGTAGTAGCATACGGTTCAGCCATGAGTGGATAATACCGTCACCAGGACGAAGAGATACACCACCGCGGTTCATAATAAAGTCCGGAAGTGTATGGTGAGTGTTAACGTCTACTGGTTTTGGATAAGCCGATGTGTGACAGAAAGACTGCATGACAAGATCAGCAGAGAAGCCGAGACACGCCAAGTCTTTAAGTTCATCACGAGTCATAGGGCCTGTAGTATCTTGCGAGCCTACTGTCGTCATTTTCGGCTCACAGTAGGTTCCAGGACGGATGCCTTCTACGCCACATGCTTTACCAACCATTTTCTGTGCAAGCGTGTAACCCTTGCCAGAATCTGCGATTTCACCAGGTTTGCGGAATACGTCCGAAGGCTCAAGACCTAGCGATTGACGCGCTTTGTCTGTCAAACCACGACCGATGATCAATGGGATACGACCACCAGCACGAACTTCATCAATCAGTACTTCTGTTTTTAGCGAGAATTCAGCTAGAACCTCACCAGTTTCGTGGTTGCAAACTTTACCTTCATATGGGTAAACATCGATAACATCGCCCATGTTGAGCTTAGTTACGTCAACTTCGATTGGTAGTGCGCCAGCATCTTCCATTGTGTTAAAGAAGATAGGGGCAATTTTGCCACCAAGCACATACCCACCAGCTCGTTTGTTTGGAACGTAAGGGATATCATCACCCATAAACCAAAGCACTGAGTTGGTTGCAGATTTACGTGAAGAGCCAGTACCAACAACATCACCAACGTAAACCAATTGATGGCCTTTGTCTTTTAACTCTTCAATTTGCTTGATCGGGCCAATAGTACCCGGTTGATCAGGGTTTATTCCTTCACGCTCGTTTTTAAGCATCGCCAGTGCGTGTACTGGGATATCAGGGCGAGACCAAGCGTCAGGTGCAGGTGAAAGGTCATCCGTGTTCGTTTCACCTGTTACTTTAAATACGGTTAGAGTGACTTTTTCTTCAAGCTTAGGCTTAGAAAGGAACCACTCAGCATCAGCCCATGATTGAAGTACTTTCTGTGCATGCGCATTGCCTGCTTTCGCTTTCTCTTCTACGTCATAGAAAGCATCAAACATCAGCAGCGTATGAGACAGCGCTTTTACTGCGATCTCTGCCAGTGCTTCATCATCCAATAGCTCAACTAGCGGTTCGATGTTGTAACCACCTTGCATAGTGCCTAGCAGTTCAGCCGCTTTTTCACGACTCACTAATGGTGATTTAACTTCACCTTTTGCTACTGCTGTTAGGAAACCCGCTTTTACATAAGCAGCTTCATCAACACCTGGAGGGATACGGTTTTCAAGTAGGTCAAGAATGACTTCTTCTTCACCTTGCGGGGGATTTTTCAGAAGTTCTACAAGTCCAGCAACTTGTTCTGCGTCTAGCGGTTTAGGAACAACTCCTTCAGCAGCACGCTCTTCGACGTGTTTACGGTAGGCTTCAAGCACGACTTTTTCCTCTCATTGCGGTTCCTCCTCTATTATTACTATTGTTAAAGTAAAGGAGTGAACATCCTTGGAAACTTGGCTCTCCATTGCCCTTGTTTTCATTCAATTATGATTGAGAAACAGCGCCGTAGAGGCCAAACTGTGGGCAAAATAATAGCAAATTTAACCTTAAATTAAAATCTTATCATTTTGACCAACATAGCAACTTACGACTAAAGTTCTGCTAATTTTGACCAAATATGCCAAGTTTTTGCTTTCTCATACCCGATTAATTAAACGATGTTCCTACGATCAAATACACAGCATCCAAATCTTGCTCGGTACGACCGTATGCCAACATTATTGGTCCTATTGGTGAGTCAACACCAAAGAAGATGGAGCCAGCATTGTAAAGCGGCGCTTCGTTTAGTTTCAGATCATTATCAGACCAAACACCGCCATATTCGACCGATGCGCCCAGGTAGACTGGAGCTTCAAACAATCCGAAATCATTATCAAACCACTTATATCGGTACACCAAACTGCTGAAAAATAAGTTCTGTCCGATCAGGCTATTTCTTGGGATTCCCGATAGGCTTAAGAAGCCGCCCAACTCTCTGGGATCAAGCGGTAAAGATGAGTTTTTACTCTCTACAAAACTATATTCAGCATGTCCGACTAAAGTATGACGCTGATGACTCACTGCACCTTTAAATCGTGCAGAGATTTCATAAACGGTATCTTCAATAATTTTGTCAGTTTCTAAAAGGCTAACGCCTTGAGGACTTTGATCATGAGACACTAAATATTCGAGATCGACTAAAAGCCCACGAGTCGGAAATGCGAAATCATCAAGTGTATCTAGGCGATAATTGGCAAACAGGCCACGACGTTCAAAATCCAATTTACCAGCAGAAGCCAAAGTAGAAAGCTCAATATCTCCGGTTGAGTAGCGAGCGCCAAATCGAAGTTCTTGCCACAATGTGGGTTGGATACCTATCGCTAACTCTGTTGTAAAATCATCGTAAGTGACCGGAAAAAAGTCATTTACTGACTCTAAATCTGGTGCTTGAGGCTCTGTTAAAGGTAAGTTTCGGCTCTCACTACCATAGGAAATTCGCCCCGATACAAAAAGTTCTTGGCTAGATAAAACAGGGGAATACAACTCAGCTTCAATCAGCTTATCCGTGCCCATTTCTACGTTGAACGCCAACTCCGCGCCATGAGAGTTTAAATTGGTAAAGTTGGTCGATATTCCTATGCCGTACTGGCTATCTGTATCGAAGTCATCTTCAAGAAAAAATCGGAAGTTGAGATAATTAGGCCCCCACGACTTCTCGTTAACATCAAAAACCAACAATGTCTCACCATCAACCTCTTCAAAGTGATAAGTGATGAGCTCGAACCGATCTAACGCGTAGAGGTTTTCAACGGCTTTCTCAATTTCGGCCGTTGAAATACGACGTCCGGTTTCTAATTCAATACGATTCGTCAACAACACATCGCTGTAGTGCGTGTTATTAACAATCACTATGTCATCAACCACACGCTGATCGCCATAAATCAAAGTTTTACGAACTTCTTGTTTGCGATCGATGTATTTTTGATAGTCCGCATTGGACAAGCGCAACCCTTTCAGCTTGTCTTTTAACTGCTTGGTAATATCGTACCCAGCTTGAAAAGCCCAAGGCATTTTGTCGAACTCGACAGTTTCCATGGTGCCCACATTGGGACGAATATAGATATCTTGAGGTTCAAGCTCGTCCACTTGCTGTTGTGTACTACGACGAACGAGATAGTTAGAGAGTTGGTCCGCGACAGTAAACAGCCCCGTAAATTCATCTTCGGTTTTGTAGTCGGTGCTAATATCGACGGCAATAACGACATCAGCCCCCATGGCGCGAGCCACATCGACAGGCATGTTATTGACGACACCGCCATCGACAAGCATATGGCCATTGAGCTTATAGGGAGGAAGCGCTCCTGGTACAGACATGCTAGCCATCATGGCGTCCACAAGGTAACCATTGCCCAGTACGACTTCTTCTAGGGCAAGAATATCTGTCGCAACAGAACGATAGGGAATGGCAAGATCATCAAAAGAATCGAATCGCCCTAAGTTCCCTGTAGTCTCACGCAATACTCGCAACATGTTCTGGCCTTGCACCACACCCGTTGGTGCTCGTACCTCACCGAATCTTAAGCCGAGGTCGGTATTAATTTGATAGCGGTCTTCATACTCTTTGTCACGAACTCTACGTTGGCTACGGTCAACACGATCTCGATAACCGCTGCCCCAATCGACGGTGTAGATAAAACTCTCGATTTCATCAGCACTCATCCCCGTGGCATAAAGCCCACCCACATAGGCGCCCATACTGGTACCGGTCACAATATCCACAGGAATCTGCATTTCTTCCAATGCTTTTAAAACTCCAATGTGTGCCGCCCCTTTCGCTCCGCCACCAGCGAGCACAACCGCCACCTTTGGTCGAGGTTCCAAGTCATCCGTTTTTGTTAGAGAGTTTGCGAGGGAAACAGAAGGAGTGATCATCAAAAAGGTACTAACCCAAAGCGCAAAGTTGCGAACCGATGGGCTTGATAACAGCTTTTTGAACATTCACTTCTTCCTTTATTGAATATCTGATCAAGTAGGGCGTGCTAGCAGTACTGTACTAACACGCCCTAATATGTACTAAGAATTAATCAGATAAACAAGCTAATGTTGTTGATTTGGCGATGCTACCAATCAAATATGCTATTTAACCAGTTTGATTTCTTCTCACACTGTTGCTTTATCTGACCGGTTTTATCCCAAACCGGCAGTTTGTAATCACTACGGCAGTTCATTTCTAAACCTCCATCAGATGTAGGCTTGAACCCTAATGTGGTGATTTCTCTTGGCCATGGGAGCTCTAAGCGCTCAGGAATACGCTGCTTCAAGTACTCTGCGTACACTCGTAATGCACCACTCGACCCCGTTAGATTCACGGGTTTATTATCGTCGCGGCCTAGCCAAATTGTCGTCACCTCACGACCATCAACACCGACAAACCAACTATCGCGGTTGTCATTACTGGTACCCGTTTTTCCTGCCAATGCAGCCCAACCAAACTGGCTTTGTAAGAAGCGGCCAGTGCCTTGAGCAACCCCTTGTTTCATCGCGTAGGTCGTTAGCCATGCAGCTTGTTCATCCACGGCTCTTGATGAACGAGGCAAGGATTGATACAGCACATTACCTTCCATATCCATGACTGAGCGCAGAGCGGTCAGTTTTGCACGCTTACCTGAATTCGTCAGAGTCTGATACATCTGTGCAACTTCGAATGGCGTCAAAGAAAACGAACCCAAAAACATCGAAGGCACTGGGCGAATTTCGTCTTTGTTCACGCCCAAACGCTCTAAAGTATTGGAGACTTCAGGAATGCCAAGTGCCATACCTAAGCGCACGGTTGGTACGTTGAGTGATTTCGCTAAAGCAATGTAAAGTGGTACATCACCACGATATTTTCTATCGTAGTTGCGCGGCGTCCACACGTTACCTTTACTGCTCTTCAGACTTAACGGCGTGTCGTGTAGCGTCGTGCCTAGGTTGTATTTATCCGGTTGTTCTAGAGCCGTTAAGTAAATCGCTGGTTTCACTAAAGAACCAATCGGACGACTGGCATTGAGCGCGCGGTTAAAGCCTTCATAACCGACACGTTTACCACCTACCATCGCACGGATTTCACCACTATGGCGATCAACGGCCACAGCTGCGGCTTCTAACTCTTTACCACCCCGTTTAGCTAGTTCTGGGATCTTTTTCGCGATAGCTTGTTCCATTTTGCTTTGCGATACTGGGTCCAGAGACGTAAATACGCGCAGTCCGGTCCCTGCCTTAAATCGCTCCCCAACTTTTTCTTTTAATTCAATACTCAATTGTTGGAAATAAGCTGGCTGACGGCTCGCAATACGTGGTTTGCTTTGCGTATCGAGTGGACGACTTACAGCTTGTTCATACTGCTCTGAAGTCAACATGTTTTGCTGCATTAACAGGCGCAGAACGAGATCACGACGCTCTTTCGTTCTCTCAGGGTAACGAATTGGGTTGTAGTAAGACGGTCCTTTTACCATCCCAACTAACATCGCCAGCTGATCGATTCGCAACTCCTGAATTGGCTGCCCAAAATAGTAACGCGACGCCAAGCCAAACCCGTGGATCGCTTCACCTCCACTTTGACCTAGGTACACTTCGTTGAGGTAGGCTTCTAAGATACGATCTTTGCTGTAACGGTAATCCAAAATTAGCGCGATATACGCTTCTCGAACTTTACGCCACAGTGTTTTATCACGAGTCAAAAACAGGTTTTTTGCCAATTGCTGAGTCAGCGTACTACCACCTTGAACAGTACGGCCGGCCTTAATGTTCGCAACCAATGCACGTGCAATCGCCAGCGGTGACACCCCGTCATGTTGATAAAAATCCCGGTCTTCGGTCGCAAGCAGTGCATCCACTAAAATTTCAGGGAACTGATCACGACGTAAGAAAAGACGCTGTTCATCACGGTCTTTCTCCAGCATGCCCAACATCTTCGGTTCTAGGCGCAAGTAACCAAGGTCTCCTCGAGATTCTAAAGACTGAATACGTTGCAAGCCGGAATCAGAGAAATGCAGCATAATGTGACGATCCGGCTCGGGACCATCGGCAAACTCGAATGGACGACGAATCAATTCAATCCGAGTGGAAGAAGAGGAATATTCGCCTGGGTAACGAGGTTGACTCACTTTACGGTAATTCAACACATCTAGCTCGTTGCGCAGTTCTTGGATGGTGATATTCTCACCAGGGCTTAGATTCAAGATACGGGCATAAACCACCGTTGGCAGCTCAAACAGCTGGCCTTCAAAGCGTTCTTTCACCACACTATCTAAGTAAATCCCAACAAACAGCAAAACAGCGGCAAGTGCAACGCCAGCTTTCCAGCTAAACGACCACAGAACTTTCAACCACGAACGTTTCTCGTTAGTCGGCTTTTTACTCGGCGTACGTCGAGTCTGTTTTGCGGTTCCTTTATTGGTTGTACTTTTCTTCGCTGGCGCTTTTTTCGCGCTAGGCTTCTTGCTGTCAGTCATTATTCAATTGTCTTTTTGTTTTCGTTGTTGCTACATGATTGGCAGGATCATCTGGCCAAACGTGTTTTGGGTAGCGCCCTTTCATCTCTTTTTGAACGTCTTTGTAGCTTCCGTTCCAGAAAGCCGCCAAGTCCGACGTTACTTGCAATGGACGTTGTGCCGGTGAAAGCAGTTCAAGCACCAAACGCTTGCGGCCAAGAGCCACCGTTGGGGAACCACTCTCCCCAAATACTTCTTGCATACGCACCGATAATATCGGCTCGTGGCCATATTGGTAACGGATACGCTTCTTTGAACCTGTGGGTAGTTGGTAATGCTCAGGTAACCATTCATCCAGTTGTTGATTGAGTGGCCAACCTAATAGAGCATTAAGCGCTTCGACCAAGTTTATCTTGCTCAGGTCTTTAACCGAGCTGACAGACGTCATGTATGGTTCTAACCACTCCTCTAATGAATCCAGCAAACTGGCTTCATCAAACACTGGCCATGACTGCTCAGGTAACCATTCCACCGCACAACGAATCCGAGCCAACAAGCTCTCCGCTGCCGGTGTCCAGTTTAGACTCTGTAAGCCCTGGCGGCGGACATACGTGAGTAAAGCTTGTGTCATTTTTTCTTTGCCCGGGCTTGGCAACGGCTCGCTTTCAACGACTAGCAGGCCGAGTTTTGTTTGTCGCTCAGCTATTAGACGGCCTCTTTTTTCATCCCAGCCCACTACTTCTTCAGACGAAAATAGCGTATCAAAGGTCGTTCGCAATATATTGACATCCAATTCACATGCCGAATGAATTTGACTTGAGTTAGAATGAGAACGCATTAAGTCAACGGCAACCAAATACTCACAGCCACCTAGCATGTCTTCCTGACGACATTCTGCACCATGACCATTAGCCAAAGTAAATCGCCCAAATTGATTTGTGCGCTGCTGCGCAATGCGATCTGGAAATGCCAAACTTAACACCAGCGGTAATGCATCTTCATCCACGCCTTTCAGGTCAAATACCGTATCCAATTTGTACGCTAGAGATTGAGCACGCTTGAACAACATCGACTTTTTTGGATGAGTACCAACAAGCCAACGATGCAAGCTATGAGCGATATTGGTAACACTCCTCTCTGGCTCTTCAATCAGTGCGACCGCCGTCAAAGCAGCATTTAACATCTTATCACTGTAAGATTGCGCTTTAATTAGCATCGCAGCCGCACGAGGCTCAACGCCTAGTTCATGCGCCTGTTTTCCTTCGGACGTTAATTGCCCTTTTTCCGTCAGTAGTCCCAATGACACCAATAGCTGCTTCGCTTGTTCCAATGACGCATTAGCTGGAACATCAAGCCACTTTAGAGCGTGGATATCACTCGCTCCCCAAAAGGCAAGCTCCATAACTAAACTAGCCAAATCGGAATGCAAAATTTCGGGTTGGGGAACCAGCGGTTGCTGCTTGAACTGGCTTTCAGAATAAAGACGAACACAAATGCCCTCTTCTATTCGTCCCGCTCGTCCTGCACGCTGAATCGCTGAAGACTGTGCAATGCGTGTTTGCTCTAAGCGTGTTAAACCGTTTTTCAAATCAAAGCGGGCAACACGCTCTAACCCAGAATCAACGACGAGGCGAATGCCTTCAATCGTTAGTGAAGTTTCTGCAATGTTGGTCGCTAGAACGACTTTACGCTTACCTTGTTCTGCTGGCGTAATCGCTTTTTGTTGATCTGCAAAACTCAGTTGACCATAAAGTGGGCATACGTCGATATCATCCGCTAAATGAGACAACCGCTCTTCAACTTGTTTTATGGCACCAACACCCGGTAGGAAAGCTAACAAAGATCCAGACTCTTTGTTCATAAGACTTTCTATTGTTTTTGCCATACTCGTAGGTAAATGCTCGTTCACACCTAACGGCTGGTAGCGCATTGCCACATCAAAGCTGCGCCCTTCAGATTCAATGTAACTGGCTTCTGGCAACAACGATTGTAATGCTTGTTGGTCAAGCGTTGCCGACATTACCACCAGCTTGAGATCGTCTCGCAATGCCTCTTGAACTTCTAAACTGAATGCCAAAGCGGTATCGGCATGAATGCTGCGTTCATGAAACTCATCAAAGATCAGTAGATCAACCCCATCCAACTCCGGGTCCGTTTGAATCATCCGAGTCATGATCCCTTCGGTCACGATCTCCAGCTGCGTTGCAGAACTTACCTTTGCCTCACCACGGACTCGATAACCCACGCGTTGACCTACTTGCTCTCCCAATTGCTCAGCAAGATAACGGGCAATGTTACGCGCCGCGAGTCGTCTTGGCTCAAGCATGATGATTTTTCCAGCAACCGAATGATTTAAGAGTAACTGCAAAGGGAAGTAAGTCGACTTACCGGCACCAGGCGCCGCTTTTACGATCACTTGATGTTGATTTTTGACCGCCGTCAGCAACTCAGGCATCACGGCTTCAATCGGCAATTGTGACAAAGGAAATACCTTATGGTGTAATGATGGCAACATTGTACATAAAAAATTTTTTGTCTAAATAAGCAAATGCATTTCACACCCGCTTTAGAGTCCGCCACTCTACTCAAACGCTATAAACGCTTTCTTGCCGATATCGAGCTCGATACTGGTGAAATCCGTACAATCCACTGCGCAAATACAGGTGCAATGACGGGTTGTGCAACGCCCGGAAACAAGGTTTGGTTTTCTACTTCCGACAACCCGAAACGAAAATACCCCAATAGTTGGGAGTTGAGTGAGACCGAACAAGGCCACCGTATTTGTATCAACACCGCGCGTGCCAATCAATTAGCCGTAGAGGCTATTGAAAATAATGTCATTTCAGAGCTTTGTGGTTATGACACACTTCAAACTGAGGTGAAATACGGCAATGAAAATAGCCGAATTGATATCTTGCTCAGCGCAGACGACAAGCCAAAGTGCTATATAGAAGTGAAAAGCGTCACTCTTCTTGATGAGACCGACTCTACTGGACAAGGATACTTCCCAGATGCGGTCACGACTCGGGGACAAAAACACCTGAGAGAGCTCACAGAAATGGCACAAAATGGAAGTAGAGCCATACTTTTATTCACTGTTTTACATTCAGGTATTGAAAAAGTATCCGCGGCGCACCATATAGACGCGAAATATTCACTATTACTCAAACAAGCACAAGACGCTGGAGTGGAAGTTCTCTGCTACAAAGCTGAACTGAGCGATACTGGAATGAAGCTGATTTCCGCTATTGATTTTATCAATTAAGAGAAAAAATGATGTCGTCTTCACATTGACGATAACTTTGCGATTCAGTATTTGCTTGCACCGCCTCTTTTTGCTATAGATACCCGCCTTAAATTGACTGCGTAGCAGTTGACTAGGTGTAAGTAGGAGATGCTGTATGCCAGAATCAAAGAAGAAAACGATAGGCATCCTAGCCATTGCCGGCGTGGAGCCATATCAGGAAAAACCTGGTGAAGAGTACATGTCACCAGAGCAGGTTGAACACTTTACGAAAATCTTAACAGCTTGGCGCGACCAGCTAAGAGCTGAAGTGGATCGTACTGTTCACCACATGCAGGACGAAGCAGCAAACTTCCCAGATCCAGTTGACCGCGCCTCTCAAGAGGAAGAGTTCAGCCTAGAACTGCGTAACCGTGACCGCGAACGCCGTTTGATCAAGAAGATTGAAAAGACTTTGGATAAAATCAAAGAAGACGATTTTGGCTTCTGTGAGTCTTGTGGCGTAGAGATTGGCGTTCGCCGTCTTGAAGCACGTCCAACCGCTGACCTTTGTATTGACTGTAAAACACTTGCAGAAATCAAAGAGAAGCAAATGCAAGGTTAATCACCCAGCATTATGATTGTTGAAGGGAGCTCAGGCTCCCTTTTTGTTTTGGCTATCTTCGCACCCTATTTGTTTACTAAATTCGAGATACACGCATGACACGCTATGTAGGTCGATTCGCCCCATCTCCTTCTGGTCCACTGCATTTTGGTTCACTGATTGCCGCTCTTGGCAGTTATTTTCAAGCGAAAGCACAAAACGGAGCTTGGTTAGTACGTATTGAGGACTTAGACCCACCAAGAGAAATGCCAGGTGCAGCGCAACTTATCCTAGAGGCACTCAAGGCCTATCAGCTGCATTGGGATGGAGAAGTGGTATACCAGAGCGAACGTCACGACCTTTACCAAGCTCAAATAAACAAATGGCTCGAAAATGGAGAAGCCTATTATTGCCAATGTACTCGTAAGCAAATTAAAGAGCATGGCGGTTTTTATCCTGGCACTTGCCGCGATAAAAACTTGAAAGACGGCGCGATTCGCCTAAAAATGACCAAGCCTGTCGCTCATTTCCTCGACCAAAAGCAGGGAACCATTACGATTCCAGAGCAACTCGTTAATGAAGATTTCATTATTAAACGTCGAGATGGATTATTTGCTTATAATCTTGCGGTAGTATTAGACGACATCGACCAAGGCGTCACAGAAGTCGTGCGAGGTGCAGACTTAATCGAGCCGACAGGGCGTCAAATTAGCCTGTACCAAATACTTGGTCAGCCTGAAGTTAGCTACTTGCATTTACCATTGGCGATGGACAACAACGGCAATAAATTGTCGAAACAAAATCACGCGACGGCTATTGATATAGATACACCAAAACCTACTCTATTGCGCGCCATGACATTTTTAGGTTTCGAGATACCTGAAACCGTAAGGGCGGCCAACATAGAAGATATTCTTCGTTGGGGCTGCGAAAACTGGCGGTTGGAACAGCTTCCAGCAGAGATCGAGATCACACCGTGATTCTCAAATGGCATTGTGTAGGCTATCATTAGCCGCAAATTAGGCCCTAGAGGCGTATAAAACTAACCAAAGCAAGATTGGATTAAACCCAGTTATTGCCAGATGCACATGAATACAAACGACTATACACCAAGCGAACCTGCCACAATTCCAGAGCTCGCTCTCAATGTAATAACTCGTGAAGAGCACAACATTTCGCGTAAGCAGATCAGTGATAATGCGCTGAAGGTACTGTACCGCCTAAATGGTGCTGGTTTCGATGCTTTTCTTGTGGGTGGCGGGGTTCGAGACTTACTGCTTGGACAAAAACCAAAAGATTTTGACATTGCGACCAACGCAACGCCGGAACAGATCAAACAGCTATTTCGTAACTGCCGTTTGATTGGTCGCCGCTTCCGCTTGGCTCATATTATGTTTGGCCGAGACATCATTGAGGTTGCGACATTCCGTGGTCACCACCAAGAGCAAAAGAATAAGAGCATTTCTCAGCAATCAAAAGAGGGTATGCTGCTGCGTGACAACGTCTACGGCACCATCGATGAAGATGCTGAGCGCCGTGATTTCACGATTAACTCGATGTACTACAACATCGCAGATTACTCGATTCACGACTACGCACGTGGTATTGAAGATTTAGAAGATCGCCTAATTCGACTGATTGGTGATCCAGAAACACGCTACCGTGAAGACCCTGTGCGCATGCTGCGTGCGGTTCGTTTCGCGGTAAAACTAGACTTTGATATTGAAGAAGACACCGCAGCGCCAATCGAACACATGGCACCGTTGCTCGGTGACATTCCGTCAGCGCGTCTTTTTGAAGAGTCACTCAAATTATTGCAATCCGGTCATGGCTTAGAAACCTACCACCTACTGCGTGAGTACAACCTATTCCAGCAACTATTCCCGACGATTGCAGCGCACTTTACAGAAGATTACTCCTCTCATACTGAGCAGATGTTGGATCTTGTCCTAGATTCTACCGACATGCGCATCGAAGATGGGAAACGCATCAATCCAGCATTTATGTTTGCTGCAATGCTGTGGTACCCACTGTGTGCGAAAGCCGATGAACTGATGGAAGAGCGCAACTTAGGCCATTACGACGCCATTATGGAAGCGAGCAACATCATTCTTGACGAGCAAGTTCGCACAATTGCCATTCCAAGACGCCACACCGCAACCATTCGCGAGATTTGGCAGTTACAGCTTCGTCTTCCACGACGTAACGGTAAACGTGCATTCCGTCTTATGGAGCTCAATAAATTTAGAGCTGGCTTTGATTTTCTTGAAATGCGCGGTGAAATTGAAGGTGGTGACACTCAGAAGCTTGCCAAGTGGTGGGAAACTTTTCAAAATGCAGGCCGAGAAATGCGTCAAGCAATGGCTGCCGACTTAGACGGTCAATCACCGAAAACAGGCCAGCGCCGCCGTAAAACTTATCGCAAGAAAAAGAGTAAGCCCAAATCATGATTACAGCGTACATTGCGGTAGGCAGTAACTTGGCTGATCCTGTCAGCCAAGCAAAGCAAGCGATTGAAGCATTAAAAACGCTGCCTAAATCAGAGTTTGTTCAAGCTTCTTCGCTATACAGCAGCACGCCAATGGGGCCACAAAACCAACCGGATTACATCAATGCGGTTGTGTCTATTAACACCAGTTTGACGCCTATTGAATTGCTCAATTGCACACAAGCTATAGAGCAAGAACAAGGGCGTGTCCGTAAAGACGAACGCTGGGGACCAAGAACCTTGGACCTCGACATTGTGCTTTATGGCAATGAGGTGATTAATTCCGAGAGGCTGATCGTTCCTCATTATGGAATGAAAGAGCGTGAATTCGTACTCTACCCTCTTGCGGAAATTGCACCAAGTTTACAACTCCCTGATGGGACCGAGGTCTCTGAACTACTGGAACAAGTAGATAGAAACGGCCTCAGTATCTGGCAGTCATAGCCAACTCCTAGTAAGGATAAAACCATGAAAAAAATGACCATCAACGACCTAATCAAGTGGAAGCAAGAAGGTCGTAAATTTGCTACTTCAACCGCTTATGATGCGAGCTTTGCCCAACTGTTTGAAAGCCAAGAAATGCCAGTACTTCTTGTCGGTGATTCTCTAGGTATGGTTTTGCAAGGTCACAACGATACTCTGCCAGTAACGGTCGATGATATCGCTTACCATACTCGTTGCGTACGCGCTGGTAGCCCAAATTGTTTGTTGATGGCAGACATGCCATTCATGAGCTACACCACGCCAGAGCAAGCTTGCGAAAGTGCGGCTAAACTGATGCGTGCTGGTGCCAATATGGTAAAAATTGAAGGTGGTGACTGGCTTGTCGACACGGTGAAAATGCTCACTGAACGATCAGTTCCAGTTTGTGCTCATCTTGGTTTAACTCCTCAAGCTGTTAATATTTTTGGTGGTTACAAAATCCAAGGTCGCGATCAAGAAAAAGCAGACCGCATGGTAAAAGACGCATTAGCGCTGCAAGAAGCAGGCGCTCAAATCGTCTTACTAGAATGCGTACCAGCTGAGCTTGCTGAACGTATTACGCAAGTGCTTGACGTTCCTGTTATCGGTATTGGTGCAGGTAACGTAACAGATGGTCAAATTCTCGTGATGCATGATATGTTCGGTATTTCTGCCAACTACATGCCGAAATTCTCCAAAAACTTTCTTGCTGACACAGGTGATATGCGCAAAGCCGTTACTAAATACATTGAAGATGTAGCCAACGGTGTATTCCCAGACGACGCTCATACCATTGCCTAGAGGATAAATGCATGCAAACTTTTGCGGAAATCTCAGCAGTTCGTGAACACCTTAAAACCTTTAAACGTGAAGGTCGTAAAGTGGCGTTTGTCCCTACCATGGGCAACCTTCACGAAGGCCACTTAACTTTAGTGCGTAAAGCACGCGAATACGCTGATATCGTTGTCGTAAGCATCTTTGTTAATCCGATGCAGTTTGATCGTGCTGACGATTTAAATAATTACCCACGCACGCTAGAGGAAGACTTAAGCAAGTTAACCTCTGAAGGGGTCGATGTGGTATTTACGCCAACACCAGAAGTTATCTACCCTGAAGGTCTGGATAAGCAAACCTTCGTCGATGTCCCTGGCCTATCAACAATTCTCGAAGGCGCGTCTCGACCAGGTCATTTCCGTGGCGTGACGACGATTGTGAATAAGCTGTTTAACATCGTACAACCGGATGTCGCGTGCTTCGGCGAGAAGGACTTCCAACAACTTGCTGTTATCCGCAAGATGGTTGATGACCTAGCAATGGACATTGAAATCATCGGTGTACCAACCGTACGTGAAATGGACGGTTTAGCAATGAGTTCACGCAATGGCTTGCTTACGCTGGACGAGCGTCAACGCGCTCCTGTACTTGCTCGTACAATGCGTTGGATCAGTAGTGCCATTCGCGGTGGCCGCGATGACTACGCATCGATCATCGAAGATGCAAGCGACCAACTTCGAGCTGCAGGTCTGCACCCTGATGAGATCTTCATTCGTGATGCTCGTACATTACAAGTGATCACACCAGAAACGACACAAGCTGTTATTCTGATGTCTGCGTTCCTAGGCAAAGCTCGTCTTATCGATAACCAAACGGTAGATATGGTTGTCGAAACGAAGGAAGAAGCTGAATCTAACAATACAAACTCAGAGAACGCAGAGTAAGCTCTGAGCCATAAAAGTAAAAAGGTCGACTCTTAGTCGACCTTTTTTATACTCTACGTATAGACGCAATCTAACCCTTCAGGGCGAGTTTTAAACCGCTTGTGCAGCCACATCCACGCTGGAATATCACGTTTTATCATTTTCTCAAGCTCTTGGTTCAAGATGCTTGCCGCTTTAACCGCATTACGTCTCTCGAAACGCTCGCTAATGTCTTTTCCAATGTACAGCGTGTAATGGTGATTTTTACTCACTGTAACGCCAGATATAACCGCGCACTTTGTTGCATCAATGAGAACACTAGACCCGACGGTACTCGCCGCTTGTTCAACAGCAAAAAACGGCGCAAAAACAGAATGGCTAACGCCATAATCATGGTCGGGTAAATACCAAAGTCGATGACCATTCTTCAGAACTTTGAGCATTGATTTCACGTCTTTTCGATCAATCATTTGATGTCCAAAACGAGTTCGACCTCGATGTTGAATAAACTCATAAGCAGGATTCGAATTTGGGCGATAAACGCCATAACCTTGGGCAAACTGGCTAAAAATACGAGCGGTTATCTCCAAGTTTAAATGGTGACTGCACACCACCAACACACCACGTCCATTCTTTTCCTCAGCGAGTAAACGATCTTTTCCAACAATAGAGGTTATCCGACGTATCCGCCAATCTGGCCAAAACCAAGCGATACCGGTTTCGATGATCGCCATTCCAGTATATTGAAAGTTTTTTCGTACTACGTCCTTACATTGCCAATCCGTAAAATCAGGGAAACACAGCTGGAGATTACGCAGAGCGATCTTGTGTCGGCGCTTCATTACATGCATCGCAATACAGCCGATGCTTCTACCTAAGATTCGCAATACTACGTATGGCAGTACATTAACAAGAATCGCTAAAGATCCAAATGCCAGCCATACAGACCAATATTTGGGCTTAAGTAACTGATAGGAGAAAGGCGGCGGCGGGACAATATTCATAGGATCACTCATTTATTACAAATGATTGAAACCTACCATGATAAAAGCCGAAAAATTGTATGGGTATGTATTGTTATGCACGCGAAAGAGCAGCGTGAATCGCCGCTCTTTGCTTTATGAGAATGGCTTAGCTTCTTAGCCCAATCCCTTTGGTTACTAGATAATGCGCAATGGCATACAGTGCAACAACAAACACTGCAAGTACACTAAATGAAGTGACAATGCCCACATCCGAGACACCTAAAAAGCCGTAGCGGAACGCATTCACCATGTAGACGATTGGGTTGATCTTAGAAACGCCTTGCCAAAATTCAGGCAGCAGACTGATCGAATAAAAGACTCCTCCCAAGTAAGTTAAAGGAGTCAATACAAACGTAGGGATGATCGAAATATCATCAAACGTTTTTGCGTAAACCGCATTGATCAAGCCACCGAGAGCAAATACAACCGACGTCATGAAGACAGTCGCGACAATAATGCCCCAGTGCTCCACTTGCAAATCAACGAACAAAAGTGACACACAAGTAACAATTGCACCGACCAACAAACCTCGAGTCACGCCGCCCATCACATAGCCAGCAATAATCACATAGTTTGGTACCGGTGCCACCAGCAGTTCTTCAATATTCTTCTGTAGCTTTGCACTAAAGAATGACGACGCCACGTTCGAGTATGAGTTAGTGATCACCGACATCATGATCAAACCTGGAACAATGTACTCCATGTAACTAAAGCCGCTCATCTCACCAATTCGAGAGCCAATAAGATTGCCGAAAATGATGAAGTACAACGTCATCGTAATGGCTGGCGGCACTAAGGTTTGCACCCAAATACGTGTAAAACGAGTAACTTCTTTGCTCAGCAAGCTGCGAAATGCCGTCCAATATAAACCGTACATTTAATTACTCCCCTCTCTTACAATGCTGACAAACAACTCTTCAAGTCGGTTGGCTTTGTTACGCATTGAGAGAACTTTAATGCCATGCTCTGTTAACTGACTGAATACCGAATTCAATCCTTGGCTCTTATCTAGTTCTATCTCTAAAGAGCCATCAACAATACTTTGTCGATTAACACCTTCAAGCTCAGGCACCTCGACTTCTGACTCAATATCCAAGATAAATGTCTCGACGCTTAGCTTACCTAGTAACGCCTTCATGGTGGTATTTTCAATCAGCTCACCACGATTAATAATGCCGATATTTCGACACAGCATCTCCGCTTCTTCTAGGTAGTGTGTCGTTAAAATAATCGTAATTCCTTGCTCTTGGTTGATCTCTTTCAGAAACCCCCACATTGAGCGGCGTAGTTCAATATCCACTCCAGCCGTTGGTTCATCTAAAATGAGTAATTGCGGCTCGTGCATCAAAGCTCTTGCGATCATTAAACGACGCTTCATCCCACCGGATAGGTTACGAGCACGCTCTTGGCGTTTTTCCCATAAATCCAATTTTTTCAGGTATTTTTCTGCTCTTTCTTTGGCTAATACTTTAGACACACCGTAATAGCCAGCTTGCTGCATCACAATTTGCTCAACGGTTTCAAACTGGTTGAAGTTGAACTCCTGTGGCACCAAGCCTAAATTCTGCTTGGCCAATTCGAGGTCGGTATCAATGTCATAACCGAAAACTTTCGTCGTTCCGGAGGTTTTATTCACTAAGGAGGAAATGATGCCAATCGTGGTCGATTTTCCTGCACCATTGGGACCCAGAAGCGCGTAGAAGTCACCCTTTTTCACTTGGAGACTTATACCTTTTAACGCCTCAAAGCCACCTGCATACGTCTTGCGCAATTGTTCAATTTCTAATGCGTACATAAGGTCTTGATTGCCGTTTGTTTGTGATTACTAATACCGACTCATATTTAGCAGCGGTTTACTACAAAATCGCCTTGGGTATCGTACTGGAGGTCCATCAGTTTATCGTTGAATAACGATGATTACAAATAAACCTTTCGATAATATTGGAAATATAACCCTTACCTCGTAAAGGTTATCTCTAAGTAAGACAAAATAGAGCATAAAAAAACGCAACAGGAAACTGTTGCGTTTTTAACTGTCAGAATGATTACGCCGTTATGCGCTGATACTGGTCTGCCTCAACATGTGCCACCGCCGCATTCAATGCTTCGTAACGGAATTGGTACATATTTTCATCCGGGACAAGGTCAATCACATGGAATTTCTCTAGCTGTTCTCGTGTTCGCTCATTCGGGCATAATAAATACACGGCACAATTGGCATCGAGAGCATCCTTAATCGCATTCTCTAACGCCAAACCGACGGTTACATCAATCATTGGTACATCCGTAAGATCGAGAATCATCACGTCATAGTCCGAAATACTAGAGTGCTGACGTGAAATGGCTTTAGAAACACTAAAGATCATCGGACCGGAAAGATAAAAGAACAGCACTTTACCATTAGCACGATCCAACAAACCACGCTCGCTGTCAGTCAGCGGCACATCATCTTCATCCGCGTCGCTGATCGCTTTTACTTGTCGCGCCTGCTCTCGGCTCAAACGCTCGATGATGATAATGTTCGAGATAAAGACGCCTAAACCCACCGCAACGATAAGATCAACGAATACTGTAAGCAACATAACGCCATACATCACCGCCATTCCGGAAAAGCTTACCTTATGTGCCCTCTGAATAAAGCTCCAGTCTAGGATGTTAAAGCCAACATACACCGCAATGCCTGCTAACACAGCCATCGGGATTGGCTCTGTTAATCCGCCAGCAACCAGTACAACCAACGCCAACATTAGTGCACGAATCACACCAGATAATGGCGAACGAGCCCCAACTTGGATATTCGTTACCGTCCCCATGGTAGCCCCCGCCCCCGGCAGCGCACCAAACAAGCCTGAGATCATGTTAGCTAACCCTTGACCTCGCAGCTCTTTATCTGAGTCGTGTTCTTTACGAGTTAATGAGTCACCGATAACCGCCGTTAACAAAGTATCAATACAACCTAATGTGCCTAGCACTAATGCATCAATGAC
This sequence comes from Vibrio sp. Vb1980, assembly GCF_033338615.1. Taxonomy (NCBI): domain Bacteria; kingdom Pseudomonadati; phylum Pseudomonadota; class Gammaproteobacteria; order Vibrionales; family Vibrionaceae; genus Vibrio; species Vibrio sp. Vb1980. The sequence goes on along the minus strand of NZ_JAWOSZ010000008.1, from coordinate 113,768 downwards.
CATCTCGACAAACATATCTGTGTCAATATAAGGGGCGACGAGAGAAGGTAACCCAGCAGGAATTTCACCGATACGACGAATATCTTCTGTATCAAAGAGAATCACAGACAATAAAGTCACCGCGACCAATGCCACGAGCTGTGCAGGAACGTATTTACGATATTGCTTAGGGAAGAAAAAAAGAATCCCCAAAGTCAGTAGTCCCAAAAACAACTCACTGAACTTAAGGTTAGAAATGGTCTCCGGCAAAGCAGATAACGTTCCGAGTACTCCCCCTGAAGGCGCAGCATGCCCCATCAAAGGCGATAACTGCAGAATGATAAGAATCACACCTATGCCAGACATAAAACCGGAAATAACGCTGTAAGGCATCAAGGTAACGTATTTACCCAGTTTTAATGTCCCCAATAGGATTTGGAACGCGCCAGCCATCATGACAACCGTGAAAGTCATAGCCATGCCCGTTTCTGGGTATTTCGCCATCATACTGGTTAATACTGCGGTCATGATTACCGTCATTGGCCCTGTCGGTTCTGATATTAACGTATTAGAACCACCAAATAACGAGGCAAACAAACCGACCATTATTGCCCCCCAAAGGCCGGCCTCAGCCCCGGCTCCGGATGCAACACCAAACGCTAACGCCAGAGGGAGAGAGATAATCGCCGTGGTTACCCCGCCAAATACATCCCCTTTGAAATTGATATCTTCAAAACGACTACCGAACACTGCTGATTTTCCCTGCATTCAATTTTAAAAAGTAAAATATCACTACTTTAACGAGCTAGGCGAAAATTTAAACCATAAATAGATTAAGGCTAAATTCACACCACAAATAGTTTCACCAGATTTTACTTTTTTCTTAATGAAAACTAGTCAGATGAGTCCTATCTGACGAATATTTAACGAGATCGAAATTGTAACATTGTGTATAGTTACAACACTGATCGCTTGCATGTGCACACAAACAGCGGCAGCGATTTTGTCTTTTAAGGGAAGTAGTTTGCAAAATGCCGGAAATAAAACAGTTATTTGAAAACAATTCGAAATGGTCTCAAGAGATCAAATCTGATCGACCTGAATACTTCGCAAAACTCGCTGAGGGGCAAAAGCCTGATTTTCTTTGGATTGGCTGCTCTGATAGCCGCGTTCCTGCCGAGCGACTAACCGGGCTATACTCAGGTGAACTCTTTGTTCATCGGAATGTTGCAAACCAAGTTATCCATACTGATCTCAACTGTCTATCTGTCGTCCAGTACGCCGTAGACGTTCTTAAGGTTAAACACATCATTGTCTGTGGACACTATGGATGTGGTGGCGTAAATGCAGCCATTGATAACCCTAAGCTAGGTCTTATTAATAATTGGCTGTTACATATCAGAGATATCTATTTCAAATACCGCACATACCTAGATCAAATGCCGCAACAAGATCGAGCGGATAAACTAGGCGAGCTTAATGTTGCAGAGCAAGTGTACAACTTGGGTAACTCAACCATCCTGCAAAACGCTTGGGAGCGTGGGCAAGATGTTGAAATTCATGGTGTGGTATACGGAATTGAAGATGGTCGCTTAGAGTACTTAGGCATTCGTTCTAACTCTAAGGAAACCGTAGAAGCGTCTTACCAGAAAGCTCTTTCGACGATTCTAAATACAGACAACAAGCTCCTTTGTCGCTAAGTCATATCTAAAAGTTGAACGAAAAACGCCCATCTTAGATGGGCGTTTTTTATATTTTTAATGCTGAACTCAATGATTATTCTTGAGGTACAACTTTACCGATGTATGGTAAGTGGCGGTATTTCTGCGCGTAATCAATACCCACCCCAACGACAAATTCATCTGGAATTTCGAAACCAATCCAATCCACAGGAACATTCACTTCACGACGAGATGGCTTATCTAGGAGCGTACAAATAGCGATAGACTTCGGCTCACGTAGCGAAAGAATCTCACGGATTTTATTTAGTGTGTTACCAGTGTCAATGATGTCTTCAACAAGCAGAATGTCTTTACCTTTGATGTCATCATCCAAATCTTTCAAGATACGAACGTCACGTGAGCTTTCCATCGTATTGCCGTAGCTTGACGCAGTCATAAAATCAACTTGGTGAGTCAGTTCGATAGCACGTGCCAAGTCTGCCATAAATACAAATGAGCCACGCAATAAGCCTACCAACACAAGATCTTCACTACCTTGATAACGCTCTGTAATTTGTTTGCCTAATTCACGAACTCGCTCCTGAACTTCTTGCTCAGAAATCATGACTTCTATTGTATGTTTCATACTGTGCTCAATCTAAATTTGTGGGTTGAGGTAAGTCGCACGCAAACGATCACCTAATCTTACGGCGTGTAGTGTATCACCACGTTCATTGGGTTGAAAGTCGCATCCTGTTGCCAAAAAATCTTGGAAGAAGGTCTTAGTTTTATAAAGTTCATAGCTAAATTTATCAATAATAATGACATTACTGTATATAAATTGTTCTACAGATGTTGACCTTGTGCATATGCACCATTACACTCATCACTGCTTTAAGCAACTATTAAAATAATCAATTAGGGGGTTACCCCCAATATCAACTCAAATGGCAAGGAAAATGGATATGGACTCAATTGCAAAGAGACCTAGAACTAGGCTTTCTCCAATTAAGCGTAAGCAACAGTTAATGGAAATCGCATTGGAAGTATTTGCGCGCCGCGGCATCGGTCGTGGTGGTCACGCAGATATCGCAGAAATTGCTCAAGTTTCTGTAGCGACTGTTTTTAACTACTTCCCTACACGCGAAGACTTGGTGGATGAAGTTCTCAATCACGTCGTACGTCAGTTCTCAAACTTCCTATCGGATAACATAGACCTAGACTTACATGCACGTGAAAACATCGCCAATATTACTAATGCGATGATCGAGCTTGTCAGCCAAGATTGTCACTGGCTAAAAGTATGGTTCGAGTGGAGTGCTTCAACACGTGACGAAGTATGGCCATTGTTTGTTTCAACTAACCGTACTAACCAGTTGCTGGTACAAAACATGTTCATTAAAGCAATTGAACGTGGCGAAGTGTGTGACCAGCACGATTCAGAACACTTGGCAAACCTGTTCCACGGTATTTGTTACTCACTGTTTGTCCAAGCGAACCGCGCTAAAGGTGAAGCGGAGCTGAAACATCTAGTGAATTCATACTTAGATATGCTTTGCATTTACAACCGTGAACACTAAAGCTTAGCTCGTAATATATGTCAGCCCACCGTTTGGTGGGCTTTTTATTGTCTGCTGTCAGCTAAGCACACATTTATATTTCTATATAACAAGCATAAAAAAACCGCTGCAATGCAGCGGCTTCTATCATTCAGTCAGAAAAAGCTTACTTCTTCTTAACTGCTTTTTTGTTTGGCAGGTCAGTGATTGAACCTTCAAATACTTCAGCAGCCAGACCTACAGACTCGTGTAGAGTTGGGTGAGCGTGGATAGTCAGAGCGATATCTTCTGCATCACAGCCCATCTCAATTGCAAGGCCGATTTCACCAAGTAGTTCACCACCGTTAGTACCAACGATAGCACCACCGATTACGCGGTGAGTTTCTTTGTCGAAGATTAGCTTAGTCATACCGTCTGCACAGTCAGATGCGATTGCACGACCTGATGCTGCCCATGGGAATGTTGCTACTTCGTACTTGATGCCTTCTTCTTTCGCTTCTTTTTCAGTCTTACCAACCCAAGCCACTTCTGGCTCAGTGTACGCAATTGAAGGGATAACTTTAGGGTCGAAGTAGTGCTTCTTACCAGAGATAACTTCAGCAGCTACGTGACCTTCATGCACACCTTTGTGAGCAAGCATTGGTTGACCAACGATATCACCGATCGCGAAGATGTGAGGAACGTTAGTACGCATTTGCTTATCAACGTTGATGAAGCCGCGCTCGTCAATTTCTAGACCCGCTTTTTCACCGTCGATTAGCTTACCATTTGGTACACGACCGATAGCAACTAGAACCGCATCGTAACGCTCAGCTTCAGCTGGCGCTTTCTTGCCTTCCATTGAAACGTAGATACCGTCTTCTTTTGCTTCAACTGCTGTTACTTTCGTTTCTAGCATTAGCTTGAACTTGTCTTTGATACGCTTAGTAAATACTTTCACGATATCTTTGTCTGCTGCAGGAATTACCTGGTCAAACATTTCAACAACTTCAACTTTAGAACCTAGAGAGTGGTAAACCGTACCCATTTCTAGACCGATGATACCACCGCCCATGATAAGCAGTTTTTCTGGCACTTCTTTTAGTTCAAGAGCGTCAGTAGAGTCCCAAATACGTGGGTCTTCATGCGGGATAAATGGCAGTTTGATTGGACGAGAACCAGCCGCAACGATTGCGTTATCAAAGTTAACAACTGTTGGCTCACCTTCGCCTTCTACAAGGATAGAGTTAGGGCCAGTGAACTTACCGTAACCGTTAACTACTGTTACGTTACGCATCTTAGCCATACCGCTTAGGCCGCCAGTTAGTTGGTTAACAACTTTTTCTTTCCAGATGCGGATTTTGCTGATGTCTGTTTGAGGCTCACCGAACACAACGCCGTGGTCCGCCATCGCTTTCGCTTCTTCAATTACTTTAGAAACGTGAAGCAGTGCTTTAGATGGGATACAACCCACGTTCAGACATACACCGCCAAGCGTGCTGTAACGTTCAACTAGTACAGTTTCAAGACCTAAGTCCGCACAACGGAATGCAGCGGAGTAACCAGCAGGACCAGAACCAAGTACAACAACTTGGGCTTTAATTTCTTTGCTCATTTTGACCTCTTGTAGTCATTATCCCTAACAGGCTGAGTGGGTATCGATTTTTTATGTTTAAGAGAGATTTGTTTTAAACAGTTATTTTCAGACCGCTAACAGTTTACAGAGATGTTAATGGTGTGAAAAGTAAATCAATTTAGCCTGTGAGCTAGACAACAATTCGATTGTGAAAACCCTGAACGAAGCAAGGCTGATAACCAAATTGTCGGTAATTATGATTAGCAGAGGCGGCTAAGTTGCCGCCTCTCATTCATCTAATTTCTATTACAGAACTAGACGACGAATGTCAGATAGACATGAGTTTAGGTAAGTGATGAAGCGCGCACCTTCAGCACCATCGATCACACGGTGGTCGTATGATAGAGACAGTGGAAGTTGTAGACGCGGTTCGAACTCTTTACCGTTCCATACCGGTTTCATTTCTGACTTAGACACACCTAGGATACCAACTTCTGGTGCGTTTACGATTGGAGTAAACGCTGTACCGCCGATACCGCCTAGGCTAGAGATAGTGAAACAGCCACCTTGCATGTCAGCCGCAGTTAGCTTACCAGCACGTGCTTTCTTAGAAACCGCCATTAGCTCTTCAGATAGCTCGTAGATGCCTTTCTTGTTCACGTCTTTAAATACAGGAACAACTAGACCGTTTGGTGTATCTACCGCGATACCAACATTCACGTATTTCTTCAGAATTAGGCTCTCACCGTCTTCTGATAGAGAAGAGTTGAACGCTGGGAACGCTTCAAGCGCTTTAGCTACCGCTTTCATGATGAACACAAGTGGTGTGATCTTCATGCCAGTGTCTTTCTTCGCTTCAATCGCGTTTTGCTCTTTACGGAATGCTTCAAGAGCCGTGATGTCTGCGTTATCCCACTGTGTAACGTGCGGGATCATTACCCAGTTACGGTGTAGGTTTGCGCCAGAGATCTTCTTAATGCGAGATAGCGGTTGAACTTCTGTCTCACCAAACTTGCTGAAGTCCACTTTTGGCCATGGTAGTAGACCAAGAGCCGCGCCGTCGCCTTTGCCAGATGCTGCTGCACCTGCGCCAGACTCAAGACGCTTAAGTGCATCTTTCACGTAAGCTTGAACGTCTTCTTTTAGGATACGGCTCTTACGACCAGAACCTTTAACCTTAGAAAGATTAACGCCAAATTCACGCGCTAGACGACGAACAACTGGAGACGCGTGAGCGTACTCATCGTTTTCTTTGAAATCGCCAGTCGCTGCTGGAGCTGCTGCCGCTGGAGCTTCTGCTTTAGGAGCTGGAGCTGCAGGTGCTGCCGCTTGAGCTGGAGCTGCTGCAGGAGCAGGTGCTGCGCCCGCCACTTCGAATACCATGATTAGTGAGCCAGTAGACACTTTGTCGCCAGCTGCAATCTTGATTTCTTTAACTGTGCCAGCGAATGGTGCAGGAACTTCCATAGAAGCTTTGTCACCTTCAACAGTGATTAGAGATTGCTCTTCTTCCACTGTGTCGCCAACCGCAACCATGATCTCAGTAACTTCAACTTCGTCGCCGCCGATATCTGGAACGTTCACTTCTTTTGCCGCAGACGCTGCTGGAGCTGCTGCCGCAGGAGCTTCAGCTGCCGCTGGTGCTGCTGGAGCGCCTGAACCTGCTGTTTCGAATACCATGATAAGTGAGCCAGTCGATACTTTATCGCCTGCTGCAACTTTGATCTCTTTTAGAGTACCTGCGAATGGCGCTGGAACTTCCATAGAAGCTTTGTCGCCTTCAACAGTTAGAAGAGATTGCTCTTCTTCGATGCTGTCGCCAACGGCAACCATGATTTCAGTAACTTCTACTTCATCACCACCGATGTCTGGTACGTGAACTTCTTTTAGTTCTGCCGCTGCTGCTGGAGCTGGAGCCGCTGCTGGAGCTGCTTCTGCCGCAGGAGCAGGTGCAGCGTCAGCTGCACCCTCGGCTTCGAAAATCATGATTAGAGAACCAGTAGAAACCTTGTCGCCTTCTGCAACTTTGATTTCTTTAACGATACCCGCTTGAGAAGCAGGAACTTCCATAGAAGCTTTATCGCCTTCAACTGTGATCAGAGATTGCTCTTCTTCAACCTTGTCGCCAACGCTTACAAGAATCTCAGTAACTTCAACCTCATCCGCACCGATGTCTGGTACATTAATTTCGATTGCCATTTCTTATCTACCTTCTTAATTAAGCGTATAGCGGGTTTGTTTTCTCTGTGTCGATGTCGAATTTCTTAATTGCTTCTGCAACTACAGATTTCTCAACTTCGCCACGTTTCGCTAGTTCAGTTAGCGCTGCTACTACTACGTAACCTGCGTTCACTTCGAAGTGACGACGTAGGTTTTCACGGCTGTCTGAACGACCGAAGCCATCAGTACCAAGAACTTTGAAAGACTCAGCAGGAATGTATGCACGAACCTGCTCTGCGTAGTTCTTCATGTAGTCAGTTGCTGCGATAGCAGGTTCAGTACCCATTACTGTTTGGATGTAAGGTACTTTCGCTTCCGCTTCTGGGTGAAGCATGTTGAAACGCTCTGCATCTTGGCCATCGCGAGTTAGTTCGTTGAATGACGTTACAGAGTAAACATCAGAAGCAACACCGTAATCTTCGCTTAGGATTTGAGCTGCTTTACGTACTTCATTCATGATAGTACCAGAGCTCATTAGCTGAACTTTCGCTTTGTCGCCCGTGTAAGTTTCTAGCTTGTAGATACCTTTACGGATGCCTTCTTCAGCGCCTTCTGGCATTGCTGGCATTGCGTAGTTTTCGTTCATTAGCGTTAGGTAGTAGAACACGTTTTCTTGTTCTGGACCGTACATGCGACGGATACCGTCTTGCATGATTACAGCTACTTCGTACGCGAACGTTGGGTCGTAAGAAATACAGTTAGGAACCGTACCCGCCAAAATGTGCGAGTGGCCGTCTTCGTGCTGTAGACCTTCACCGTTCAACGTTGTACGACCCGCAGTTGCACCTAGTAGGAAACCACGTGCTTGTTGGTCACCAGCCATCCACGCCATGTCGCCAACACGTTGGAAGCCGAACATTGAGTAGTAGATGTAGAACGGAATCATTGGTAGGTCGTTTGTCGAGTATGAAGTCGCAGCAGCAACCCATGAAGACATAGCACCTAGCTCGTTGATACCTTCTTGTAGAACCTGACCTGAAGTCGCTTCTTTGTAGTAAGAAACAACGCCACGGTCTTCTGGTGTGTATGTTTGGCCGTGCGGGTTGTAGATACCGATTTGACGGAACAGACCTTCCATACCGAATGTACGTGCTTCGTCAGCAATGATAGGAACGATGTTCTTACCAATGTTCTTGTTCTTAAGTAGAACGTTTAGTGCACGTACGAATGCCATAGTAGAAGATATATCACGCTTCTGTTCTTCTAGTAGTGGCTTGAATTCTTCTAGCTCAGGAACGATGAATTCTTGAGTGAATTTTGGTAGACGCTGTGGCGTGTAGCCGTGTAGCGCTTTACGACGAGCGTGTAGGTATTCGTACTCTTTTGAACCTTCTTCAAGTTTCAGGTACGGAAGTTCTTTCACTGCTTCGTCAGTTAGGATGTCTTGAAGACCTAGACGATCACGTAGGTGTAGTACGTGAGTCATGTCCATCTTCTTAACTTGGTGCGCGATGTTCTTACCTTCAGCCGCTTCACCCATGCCGTAACCTTTAACAGTCTTAGCTAGGATTACTGTTGGACGACCTTTAGTTTCTGCCGCGTTTTTGTATGCCGCGTATAGCTTAGAAGACTCGTGACCACCACGCTTAAGTGCGAAGATTTCGTCATCAGTCATGTCAGCAACAAGTGCAGCTGTCTCTGGGTACTTACCAAAGAAGTGCTCACGTACGTACGCGCCATCTTTTGATTTGAATGTTTGGTAGTCGCCGTCGATCGTTTCATTCATAAGCTGTAGAAGCTTACCAGTCGTATCTTTAGCTAGTAGTGAATCCCAGTTGTTACCCCAGATTACTTTCACTACGTTCCAACCAGCACCTTTGAACAGACCTTCAAGTTCTTGAATGATCTTACCGTTACCCATTACAGGGCCATCTAGACGCTGTAGGTTACAGTTGATTAGGAAGCATAGGTTATCTAGTTTCTCACGCGCAGCAAAAGAGATAGCACCACGTGATTCTGGCTCATCCATCTCACCGTCACCTAGGAACGCGTAAACGCGCTGCTCTGAAGTATCTTTAAGACCACGGCCTTCTAGGTACTTAAGGAAACGGGCTTGGTAGATAGAAGCGATTGGACCTAGGCCCATCGATACTGTCGGGAACTGCCAGAATTCAGGCATCAGTTTAGGGTGCGGGTATGAAGGAATACCTTTGCCGTCTACTTCTTGACGGAAGTTGTCTAGCTGCTCTTCAGTTAGACGACCTTCAACGAATGCACGTGAGTAGATACCTGGTGAAATGTGACCTTGGTAGTAAACTAGGTCGCCACCATCCTTCTCGTTTGGTGCACGGAAGAAGTGGTTGAAACATGTCTCGTAGAACGCAGCAGAAGACTGGAAAGACGCCATGTGGCCGCCTAGCTCTAGGTCTTTCTTAGATGCACGTAGAACGATCATGATAGCGTTCCAACGAATAATTGAGCGAATACGACGCTCAAGTGTTGTGTCACCTGGGTATGCTGGTTCTTGGTCTGCAGGAATCGTGTTGATGTAGTTAGTTGTGATACCTGTTGGCATATCAACACCGTCTAGACGTGCTTTATCTAGAACTTGCTCTAATAGGAATTGAGCACGCTCTAGACCTTCTTCACGTACAACTGACTCAAGCGCTTGTAGCCATTCTTGAGTTTCCAGTGCATCTACGTCATGCTTCATATCAGACATGGCGATCTATCCTTCTGTTGGTTGGATCTACTTATTTAAGTAACGCTCTTACGAGTCATTACCCTGCTGAATTCGACGTAGAGAACGCTCTCGTCGAGACTCTTCTCGAGTCAAATCCAACAATGTTTCTTCGATGTAAGCCAAGTGCGAGTGGGACATTTCTCGCGCCTTTTCAGGCTGACCAGAAACAATCGCATCCACGATATTGGCTCGGTGTTTACTGACTTTCTCGACCGCTTCTGGGCGGCGACGTAGTAATTTAAAATTTTGTAGAATATTTTGCTCAAGCAAAGGTGCTAAGCTTCGAACAATGTGCAACAAAACCACGTTGTGCGCGGCCTCTGTCAAAGCGATCAAAAATTGCATTACTTCCGCAGATTCAGCTTCGATATCGTTGTTTGCTTGCTCTTGGCTAATGCGCTCAAGGCAACCTTGAATACGCGCAAAATCTTCTTCGGTACCACGTAAAGCTGCAAAGTAGGCTGAAATTCCTTCCATCGCATGACGAGACTCAAGCACATCAAGCTGGGTTTCAGAATGACTAGACAACAAATTCAACAAGGGATCTGAAAAGCTCTTCCAGATATTCTCACTTACGAATGTTCCGCCACCTTGGCGACGAGTCAACAAACGCTTCGCTTCCAAGCGTTGAATGGCTTCTCGGACTGAAGGACGAGACACATCGAACTGTTTTGCCAGTTCACGCTCTGGAGGCAGTTGTTGCCCCGGAGACAATGTTCCTTCCACTATCAACCTTTCTAACTCTTGTTCTATAACATCAGAGAGTTTTGGCTGACGAATCCTTTGATAAGCCATAATTTATTGTTCTTCTACTCTTGCAGGTAATTGGTAATACCAATTTTAAGTTGGTGCAGAAATTAACATAATTAAAACGCCACTGTCCAGCCGAAAATTGACCTAAATCATAGAACGAGCTTACTTCCAACACTCTGATAACAATCGACTGTTAAAACAGCAATAGAATTGGTATGACCAATTACATAAAGCATACAAATGGGAAGTCGACGTGCTAGCAGTTTTGGAAAAGAAATACAGAAAATGACAAAATTATCAGTCTATTTATTCACCAAAACGGCATGTACGAGCGTAAAAATGTAGTTAACTTTTAACAATCATTAATATTTCTGGTATCAAAAAAAGGCATACCTGATCGTATGCCTTATTTATTTCGCTTTTTTGAATTTACACTTTCGCTACAAATCAACGCTGTATAAGCAGTCTATATTTCACCCAATCAAAGCTTAGACCAGGATCGCTTTTTCTCAAGGGCGCAATATATTGATGACCGGTAATTCGTGGCGGGGTGATTTGAGGATAAGATTGCATAATCACCTCAGTTATCTCTGCAAGTGATTGATATTGCGCTTCTGTGTAGGCAGTAAATTCTGTCCCTTCAAGCTCGATACCAATGGAATAGTCATTACAACGCTCCCTGCCCGCGAAACTGGATTGACCGGCATGCCATGCTCTATCGAGAAAAGAAACAAATTGAACAACCTCGCCGTTTCTCTTAATCAAGCAATGTGCAGAAACGCCCATTTTGTGAATAACTTCAAAAAATGGATGTTCACTTGGGTCTAGCTTGCCAGTGAAGAAGTCCTCTATATATGGTCCACCAAACTGCCCAGGAGGCAAACTGATATTGTGTACCACCAGCAGAGAGATGTCGTTTATATCAGAGCGGGCATCAAAAAATGGTGACGGAACATGCTTTGCTTGTGTCAGCCAGCCATTCTCGATAATTGGGCGCATATCAACCTCTCTACTTTGCAAATTAACTGCTGAAATTATTGACACCGGAGAGTATCATTCGTTGCCATCTCCCTTTCAAGACAAGATTTGCGATGAAGAACACACACAACATTCAAGAACGCTTAGAATACCTTAAACAACAACTCCCTTTAGAGATCACTCGCTCTGTCGCTGATACCTTAAAAGAAGATCTAGGTGGCAGTGTCGACGCAGATAACGACATTACTGCATCTTTGATCCCTGCCGAGGCGGTTAATACCGCAACGATTATTACTCGTGAGCATGGTGTGTTCTGTGGTCAAGCATGGGCTGATGAAGTTTTTAAACAGCTCGGTGGCAAGGTCAGCATTGAATGGCACGTAAAGGACGGAGATAAAGTCGAACCTAACCAAACCCTTTGCACGCTGACAGGCCCTGCTCGTGACTTGTTAACTGGTGAGCGTAACGCAATGAATTTCATCCAAACGTTGTCTGGCTGCGCAACAGTTACCGCAGAGTACGCTGAAAAAATCGCGCATACTGAGTGTCGTCTACTAGACACACGCAAAACCATTCCTGGTCTGCGTAGCGCACTAAAATACGCCGTGACGTGTGGTGGTGGCTTTAACCATCGCATCGGCGTGTTCGACGCTTACCTCATTAAAGAAAACCACATTATTGCTTGTGGTGGCATCACTCAAGCCATCCAAAAAGCGAAAGAGCTTAACCCAGGCAAACCGGTAGAAGTAGAAACGGAAAGCTTAGAAGAGTTGAAACAAGCGATAGAGGCTGGTGCCGACATCATCATGCTCGATAACTTCACAAAAGAAATGATGCGTGAAGCCGTAGCGATTAACGCAGGTCGTGCCGCTTTAGAGAACTCCGGCAACATTACGCTAGAGACCATCGCAGAATACGCAGAAACCGGTGTCGATTACATTTCGGTAGGCGCGTTGACTAAGCATTTAAAAGCGATGGATCTTTCGATGCGCTTCAAATAATAAAAGCAACACAATCTAAATTACTTCAACCAACTCAGTGAGTTGTGAGTGATTCATCATTAAAAAGGGCCAATAGGCCCTTTCTTTTTATCCATTAAAAAAATAGTACTACTCGCAAAACTCTGCATGCAATATGCAACTTTCTACCAAAGAGTTTTATCTCACTCGAGAGCCCACCCCTTCCCCATTTTCAACCCACCTTAACTCTCCATAATCTTTCGCCAATGCAAGAGCATTATTAATTTTTAGGAAAGGGTTAAAAATGAAAAACAGTAAACAGAAAAAACAACAGGGTTTTACTCTGATTGAATTAATGATTGTGGTGGCCGTTATTGGTGTTTTAGCGGCAATTGCACTTCCTCAATATCAAAAGTACGTTGCGAAAAGTGAAGTGGCATCGGTATTAGCAACTCTGACTGGAGCTAAAACAAATGTTGAAGCATTTACTGTAGAAACAGGACAATTCCCAGCTGCTGGCCAAGAAACAGCGCTAGGTGTACCTGTAATGCCTTTAGGTACCGTAGCATTTGCTCAGGATACCACGAACGTCGATGCGGGAACTGTAACATTCACTTTTGATGCAGCCGGAAACGATGCTAGTACACTTGTTGCGGGCCATACCGTTGTTCTTACTAGAACTTCAAATACAGGTGCATGGGCTTGTACATCAGACATTCCTGCAGTTGAACAATTGTTACCTAAAACATGCACTGGTGCATAATACGTGCAAAGTAACCTCTCAACAATTCTTCGTCAGGTCGGATTACTCACCTTTTCCCAAGAAGAATCGTTACTTGAGCAAGTCAAAGCTTCTGGCATTTCGATGCCGGAAGCTTTACTCAGTTCTGGATTATTTACATCAAGCGAACTCGCTGATCACTTAAGTTCTCTCTTTGGTTTAAATCAGCCCGAGTTATCTCAGTATGAGTACGCCTCACTTTGTCAACAACTCGGTCTACGTGAATTAATCACACGGCATAACGCACTCCCACTCCAGCGTACGTCTTCAACGTTATTACTCGCCGTTGCCGACCCCACCAACCAACAAGCAGAAGATGATTTTCGCTTTGCCACTGGTTTACAGGTTGAATTGGTCTTGGGGGAACTTAGTCAACTCAGCGCGGCAATTCGACGCTTGTATGGTCGTTCATTGAGTCATGAGAAGTCCGGGTTAAAAGAGATCAACCAAGAAGAGTTAGCCAATCTGGTTGATGTGGGCGCAGATGAAATCGACAACATTGAAGACTTGAGCCAAGACGAGTCGCCCGTCAGCCGTTACATAAACCAAATTCTGCTGGACGCTGTGCGCAAAGGCGCATCCGATATCCACTTTGAACCTTATGAAAAGATGTACCGCGTGCGCCTACGCTGTGATGGCATCTTAATTGAAACACAGCAGCCACCAAGCCACTTAAGTCGCCGCTTATCCGCTCGTATCAAAATCCTCTCTAAACTTGATATTGCAGAGCGACGTTTACCACAAGATGGGCGTATTAAGCTCAAGTTGAATCAAGACACCGCAATTGATATGCGTGTATCCACGCTGCCTACTCTATTTGGAGAGAAAATTGTACTACGACTGCTCGACAGCAGCTCTGCATCATTGGATATCGACAAGCTTGGTTATAGTGAACAACAAAAACAATTGTACTTGGATGCGCTGCGTCGCCCACAAGGCATGATTCTGATGACAGGCCCAACCGGGAGCGGAAAAACCGTATCTCTGTACACTGGGCTGAGTATCCTCAATAAGCCAGAAATCAACATTTCCACGGCAGAAGACCCAGTAGAAATTAACTTATCGGGCATTAACCAAGTTCAAGTTCAGCCTAAGATTGGTTTTGGTTTTGCCGAAGCACTGCGCTCTTTCTTGCGTCAAGACCCCGATGTGGTAATGGTCGGTGAGATTCGTGACTTAGACACTGCGGAAATAGCCATAAAAGCATCGCAAACCGGTCACTTAGTACTTTCAACCTTACATACCAATTCTGCGGCTGAAACGGTTATTCGTTTATCAAACATGGGCGTAGAAAGCTTTAACTTGGCCTCATCTCTTAGTTTGATTATTGCCCAGCGCTTAGCCCGTAAACTGTGCTCGCACTGCAAACAATCACAAGAGCTTACCGTTCAGCTACAACATCTCGGAATTCAAGCAAGCGACAACATTTTTAAAGCCAATCCCGATGGATGCAATGAGTGTACCCATGGTTATTCCGGCCGAACGGGGATTTATGAAGTGATGCGCTTTGATGAATTTCTTTCCGAAGCGCTTATTAAAGGTGCCTCGGTACATGAACTAGAAAAACTCGCCATCGCAAATGGTATGAGCACGTTACAAATGTCGGGCATAGAAAAACTCAAACAAGGGATCACAAGTTTTAGTGAACTACAGCGCGTACTTTATTTTTAATCCTTTAATCAGCAGTCACCTCTATGAAAAGCACTACACCACAACTTAAAAACTTCCGCTGGAAAGGCATCAACAGTTCAGGCAAAAAGACGTCTGGACAAACCCTCGCGATGACAGAAATTGAAGTACGCGAGCGTCTAGACGCACAGCACATCAAGATCAAGAAGTTAAAGAAAAGCAGTATCTCGTTTCTCACCAAACTCAGCCATCGCGTGAAAGGCAGAGACATCACGGTGTTCACCCGTCAGATTTCGACGATGTTGATAACTGGTGTGCCGTTAGTTCAGGCTTTAAAATTGGTCTCAGAAAACAATAAAAAAGCAGAGATGAAATCCATTTTGATGAGCGTGACACGCGCCGTTGAAGCCGGTACGCCCATGTCAAAAGCCATGCGCACTGCAAGTGAACACTTTGACCCACTCTATACCGACCTTATCGCAACAGGTGAGCAATCCGGTAACTTAGCGGAAGTGTTCGAGCGCTTAGCCACCTACCGAGAAAAAAATGAGCAGCTTCGTGCGAAAGTGATCAAAGCACTGATTTACCCAGCCATGGTAGTGCTAGTAGCGTTAGGCGTGTCGTTTATCATGCTCACCAAAGTCATTCCCGAGTTCGAAAAAATGTTTGTTGGTTTTGGTGCTGACTTACCTTGGTTTACCAGGCAAGTGTTAGATCTTTCCGCCTGGACACAAAACTGGAGTCCGTTTATCGCACTAGGCTCCATTAGTTTATTCACCTCGGCGAGAATCCTCTCTAAGCGTTCAGATTCTTTTCGCTTAATGCTCAACCGCTCTGTGCTTAAATTTCCTGTTCTGGGCCCTGTATTATCAAAAGCCGCTATCGCCAAATTTAGTCGAACACTCGCCACAAGCTTTACAGCGGGTATTCCAATTCTAACCAGTTTAAAAACCACATCAAAAACCTCAGGAAACTTACACTATCAACTCGCCATAGAAGAAGTTTACCGTGATACCGCCGCAGGTATGCCAATGTATGTAGCCATGCGCAACTGTAATGTGTTCCCTGAATTGGTGTTACAAATGGTTATGATCGGTGAAGAGTCTGGTCGACTTGACGACATGCTCAATAAAGTTGCAACGATCTACGAGTTTGAAGTCGATAACACCGTCGACAACCTTAGTAAAATTCTAGAGCCACTAATTATCGTTTTTTTAGGTATCGTTGTTGGCGGATTAGTGACAGCAATGTACTTGCCAATCTTTAACTTAATGAGTGTATTGGGCTAGAATGGGCTGTTAACTCCTTTAAAACAGCATCTTGCTGATTTCACTCATCGCTCAAGAGACAAATATGGAAGTATTCCAGTACTACCCTTGGCTATTCGTTGTATTTGCCACCATCTTCGGTCTGATCGTGGGTAGCTTCCTCAATGTGGTTATTTATCGACTACCTAAAATCATGGAACTAGAATGGCGACGCGAATGTGCCGAGTCATTTCCTGAATACAAAATAGAACCTCCTAAAGAAGTGCTGACCTTGAGCGTTCCACGCTCCTCCTGCCAGAAATGCGCAACACCGATACGTATTCGCGACAACATTCCTGTGATTAGCTGGCTGCTTTTAAAAGGCAAATGTCACAACTGTCAGGCAACCATTAGTGCACGCTATCCACTGATTGAACTGCTCACCGCGTTCTGTTCAGGCTTTATCGCTTATTACTTTGGTTTTAGTTACTTTACCGTTGCCCTACTCTTTTTTACTTTTATCTTAATCGCCGCAACATTTATCGATCTCGATACTATGTTGTTACCTGACCAATTAACATTACCATTAACTTGGGCTGGCATTGCCTTAGCATTAGTCGAAATAAGTCCTGTTACTCTACAAGATTCTGTCATTGGTGCTATTGCTGGTTACCTATGTCTCTGGTCCGTTTACTGGGGCTTTAAGCTACTTACTGGTAAAGAAGGAATGGGGTATGGTGATTTTAAACTACTGGCGGCACTAGGAGCTTGGCTAGGTTGGCAGTCACTGCCGATGATCATTCTACTTTCTTCTGTGGTTGGCATCGTATTTGGCATCATTCAACTACGCTTGCAAAAGCAGGGAATTGAAAAAGCTTTCCCTTTCGGTCCTTACTTAGCAATTGCTGGTTGGATAAGCTTAATTTGGGGCGACCAGATTTTAAACTGGTACTTTACTTCAGTTCTAGGAGTGTAAATGGCTTTGGTTATTGGTTTAACAGGCGGTATCGCTAGTGGAAAAACAACCGTCGCGAATCTGTTCAAACAACAATTTAAAATCGATATCGTCGATGCCGACATTGTAGCAAGAGAAGTTGTCGAGCCAGGTACTCCCGGCCTAAACGCGATTATTGAACACGTTGGTCACGATATCGTACGTGAAGACCAAACTTTAGATCGCGCAAAGCTGAGAGAAAAAATCTTTTCGAATTCAGATGAAAAAGCATGGCTCAATGCACTGTTGCACCCGATAATTCGTGAAAAGATGATCGAAGATTTGCAGCAAGTCACTTCAGAGTATGCGTTACTTGTGGTGCCGTTGCTCGTAGAAAACAAGCTAGATAGTTTGTGTGATCGCATTCTTGTCGTCGATGTAGAACCGAATACACAGATATCTCGCACGATGAAACGAGACAATGTGAGTGAAGATCAAGTTCGCGCCATCCTTGCCTCTCAAGCATCAAGAGAGCAAAGGCTCGCGCTTGCAGACGATGTGGTTAAGAATAATCCAAGTGACCCTGATCTTTTGCTTCAAATCACAGATTTGCACGAAAAGTACCTAGCCATGTGTAAGAAAAATCTGCGAAAATAGGAACGAAACTCACAAAGGCTTATGTCGATGACCACGCACAAATTTGAACATCCGTTAAATGAGAAAACTCGTATTTATCTAAGAGTGGAGTCTCTGCTGCGTCAGGCTCACTTGGCCTCTGGGTTTAGCGAAAATCATCAGTATCAACTGTTTTTCCGTGCGTTATTCGATATGGTTGAGATCTTCGAACAAATCCAACTGAAAAGTGAACTGGCTAAAGATCTTGAGAAGCAACGGCTGTCGTACCGCCATTGGCTAAATGTTGATGGTGTCGATCAAGACGCATTAAATACCCTACTACAAGAGATAGATGTCGTTCATAGCCAACTAATGGGTGCTGAACGTTTTGGCCAAGCATTAAAAGAAGATCGCTTCTTAAGCTCTATCCGCCAACGCTTTAATCTACCGGGTGGTTCATGCTGTTTTGATCTGCCAGCATTACACTACTGGCTTCATCTACCTATTGAACGTAAAAAGCGTGATGCACAACAGTGGCAAGCAAGCTTAAAGCCCTTATCTGATGCGCTTTCGTTATGGTTAAAGCTCACTAGAGAGACCGGACATTTCAAAGCTCAAATCGGTCGTGCAGGTTTCTTCCAAAGCGACGCTGATGAAGCCAACATTCTAAGACTTCACATCCCAATGGAATATGGCGTTTATCCTATGATTTCAGGTCATAAAAATCGCTTTGCGATCAAGTTCATGTCGTTTGAAAACGGTCAAGCATGCACACAAGATATTGAATTTGAACTTGCTGTTTGCAGCTAAGACGACACTACGCCTCGCCTCCATAATCTAAAATTCAACGCTTTATTGCGCTTATATTTGATAAAATTTCGTAGCAGCAATAGCGCGTTGAATAAGCCATCTTTAATTCGTTTAGGTATACTACCCTTTAACACCAATTAGTAATGGGACGCTCAACTATGTCTAAAGTTACCATCGTTCAATGCCCACAATGTGGCGCCGACGTAGAATGGGGAGAACAAAGTCCTCATCGCCCTTTCTGCAGTAAACAATGCCAAATGATTGATTTTGGTGAATGGGCAGATGAAGAAAACACCATCCCAGGCGCACCCGATATGTCCGATAGTGATGGCTGGTCTGAAGACCAGTATTAAATTGAGACCTAGGGTAAAGGAATACCCTAGGTTCCTTCTTGGGGAACCGAATCACGCTCCGTCGTCGCTGTCCAGAATGACGAATTTGAACCTCAGTGCTATATAATCTTTGACCATCATTTTCCGTCATTCCGAGGAGCCATAGCGACATCAGGAATCTACTCATAGCAAGGATGAAGCTAACAACGTAAACACTTGCATGCTCGACTAGTAGATTCTGAATCACGCTCCTTCGTCGCTGTCCAGAATGACGAATTTTAACCACGGTACTCTGTAATCTTTGACCATCATTTACTGTCATTCCGAGGAGCCATAGCGACATTAAGAATCTACTAACAGCAAGGATGAAGCTAACAACTTAAACACTTACATTCTCAACTAGTAGATTCTGAATCACGCTCCTTCGTCGCTATCCAGAATGACGAATTTTAACCACAGTACCCAGTAATATTTGATCATCATTTCCCGTCATTCCGAGGAGCCATAGCGACATCAGGAATCTACTCATAGCAAGGATGAAGCTAACAACTTAAACAATTGCATGCTCGACTAGTAGATTCTGAATCACGGTCCTTCGTCGCTATCCAGAATGACGAATTTTAACCACAGTACCCAGTAATATTTGATCATCATTTCCCGTCATTCCG
>NZ_JAWOSZ010000008.1:76853-94305 GCF_033338615.1 Vibrio sp. Vb1980 | reverse complement strand
AGGAGCCATAGCGACATCAGGAATCTATTCACAGCAAGGCAGAGGCGTGGAGTGTACATCAGTGCATGAGCATCGACAGTTCAGTTCGGGTGAAAAGAAACGAGCAAGCTAATTACACAAATAAAAAAACGGAGCCCTAAAAGGACTCCGTTTAAGATGAGAACGCTAGTTATAGCATTACTTCTTAGCAAGTTTCTCTTTGATACGAGCAGACTTACCAGAACGCTCACGTAGGTAGTACAACTTGGCACGACGTACTGCACCACGGCGTTTAACTTCGATGCTATCAACGATTGGAGAGTGTGTTTGGAACGTACGCTCAACACCTTCACCGTTAGAGATCTTACGTACAGTGAAAGCAGAGTGTAGACCACGGTTACGGATTGCGATTACAACGCCTTCGAAAGCCTGTAGACGCTCACGGTCACCTTCTTTTACCTTAACTTGAACTACAACAGTGTCACCTGGTGCAAATTTAGGTAGGTCTGATTTCATTTGCTCTTCTTCAAGAGCTTTGATGATGTTACTCATTTTTTAAATTCCTAGAATAAACTGATACTAAATAAATTAGGTTACTTTGCGTTATGTTCTTTAATGGCTTTATGCTCATTAACAAACTCAGCAAGTAATTGTTCCTGTTCGTCAGTCAGAGCTAGGTTTTCCAGGAGCTCTGGTCTTCTTAGCCAAGTACGGCCCAACGACTGCTTGAGTCGCCATTGACGAATGTCCTTGTGATTGCCTGACATCAGTACAGCTGGTACCTCTTTGTCATCCAATACTTCTGGACGCGTATAGTGAGGACAATCTAACAAGCCATTTGCAAAAGAGTCTTCTTCTGCTGACGCGAAATCCCCTAGTACACCCGGAACAAACCGAGAGACAGAGTCGATTAACGTCATGGCTGGTATCTCACCACCCGTCATCACAAAATCACCAATCGACCATTCTTCGTCGACTTCAGATTGAATGATGCGCTCATCTACCCCTTCATAACGACCACAAATCAGAAGCAAGTTCTCATTCGTTGCCAGTTCTTCCACTCCTTTCTGGTCGAGCTTGCGACCTTGAGGAGAAAGGTAGATGACTTTCGTCTTGCCCGGTGAGGCTGCTTTCGCGGTATGAATGGCATCGCGCAAAGGCTGAACCATCATTAACATACCAGGGCCACCACCGTAAGGTCGGTCATCGACTGTGCGATGTTTGTCGTGAGTGAAATCTCTAGGATTCCAAGTCTCAATCGACAAAAGACCTTTTTTAACCGCTTGACCTGTTACTCCAAAATCAGTAACAGAACGGAACATTTCTGGAAAAAGGCTAATAACGCCAACCCACATGTTTATCTCGCTCTGTAATTTTGGAGATTAGAATCCAGGATCCCAGTCAACTTCGATCCGTTGAGCTTCGCGATCAACATTAATGATCACTTGCTCTTCAAGGAACGGGATTAATCGTTCCTTCTGCCCGAAAGCATCTTTAAGATTTGCTTTAACAACCAGAACATCGTTTGAGCCAGTTTCTAGCATGTCAGTAACGACACCTAGATCGTAACCTTTAGTAGTTACAACTTGCATCCCAAACAATTCGCGCCAGTAGAACTCATCTTCTGACAATTCAGGAAGTACCGCAGGGTCAATAGCAATTTCAAAGTTCGTCATTAGATGCGCGTCTTCACGAACATCCATGCCTTCCAGCTTAGCCACCATACCTTTGTTATGGCGCTTCCAGCTTTCTACTTTGTACTCAACCCACTTGCCCTTTTGGTTAATGTACCAAGGGCTGTAATCGAAAATGCTTTCAGCATTGTCTGTGTAGGAAAAAACCTTAAGCCAACCACGAATGCCGTAAGTAGCACCAAACTTGCCTACAACAATCTTTTCGTTGCTCATTGTTTCTTTACCTTTCATCGACATAAACTAGTTTCTACTTTTCAAGTAAAAAATTAAGCCGCTTTTTGAGCGTCTTTAACTAGCTTAGCAACACGGTCAGATACTGACGCGCCTTGACCAACCCAGTGGTTAACGCGGTCTAGGTCTAGACGTAGACCTTCTTCTTGACCTTTAGCAGTTGGGTTGAAGAAACCAACTTTCTCGATGAAACGGCCAGTTGCAGCGTTGCGGCTGTCCGCTACTACGATTTGATAAAATGGACGCTTTTTAGCGCCGTGACGTGCCAAACGAATGGTTACCATGTCGTCCTCTTTGCTTTCTCAAAAATAAAATTAACCCCAAAAACCATTCAAGAAATTAAACAGTTTGGGGTCTCGTGCCAAAATAAAGCTCCGGAATTTTACTCTTCTCCCGGAGCAATGCAAGGAGTTTAGTTACTTTTTCACCAACATAAATTGAATTTAAAGTTTGTGACGTACCTAACACCCTGAATCTATGCGTGATCGATTAATTAACGACCAAATGGGTTGAAGCCACCGCCACCCCCCATGCCGCCCATCATGCCTTGCATGTTGCGCATCATGCCTTTCATGCCACCTTTTTGCATCTTTTTCATCATTTTCTGCATTTGGGTGAACTGTTTTAGTAAGCGGTTTACATCTTGAACCTGCACACCAGAACCAGCCGCGATACGCTTCTTGCGCGAGCCCTTGATAATTTCTGGGCGTTGACGTTCTTTCATTGTCATGGAGCTGATGATCGCTTCCATCTGTTTGAACATCTTGTCATCGACTTTATCTTTCACATTGTCTGGTAGCTGGGACATTCCTGGAAGCTTATCCATCATCCCCATCATGCCGCCCATGTTTTGCATCTGGCCTAGCTGTTCACGGAAATCTTCAAGGTCGAAACCTTTCTTCTCTTTGAACTTCTTCGCTAACTTTTCTGCCTTTTCTTGGTCAACGTTGCGTTGTAGGTCTTCAATCAAAGACAGAACGTCACCCATGCCAAGAATACGTGAAGCAACACGATCTGGGTGGAACGGTTCTAGCGCGTCAGTTTTTTCACCGACACCCAAGAATTTGATTGGTTTGCCCGTGACATGGCGTACTGAAAGTGCCGCACCACCACGAGCATCACCATCAACCTTAGTTAGAACTACACCGGTAAGAGGTAGCGCATCGCCAAAGGCTTTTGCTGTATTTGCTGCGTCTTGACCCGTCATGGCGTCAACAACAAATAGCGTTTCTACTGGGTTGATAGCTGCGTGAAGATCTTTGATCTCCCCCATCATCTCTTCATCAATTGCCAAACGACCTGCGGTATCGACAATAAGTACGTCGTAGAATTTCTTCTTCGCATGGTCAATCGCTGCATTGGCGATATCAATAGGCTTTTGGTCTGGTGATGATGGGAAGAAGTCAACACCGATGTCTGATGCCAGTGTTTCAAGCTGCTTGATTGCCGCAGGACGGTAAACGTCGGCAGACACAACCAAGACTTTCTTCTTGTCACGTTCTTTTAGAAGCTTAGATAACTTACCTACCGATGTAGTTTTACCCGCACCTTGTAGACCAGCCATAAGAAGCACAGCAGGTGGTTGAGCAGCAAGGTTTAGCGCCTCATTCGACTCACCCATTACGGCTTCAAGTTCTGTTTGAACGATCTTGATAAATTCCTGACCTGGAGTCAGAGATTTAGAAACTTCTACGCCCACCGCTTTTTCTTTAACGCGGTTCACAAATTCACGAACGACCGGAAGCGCAACGTCAGCTTCAAGTAGAGCCATTCGGACTTCACGTAGGGTTTCTTTAATGTTGTCTTCGGTCAGACGACCTTTGCCACTGATATTTTTCAGCGTTTTGGATAATCGATCCGTTAAATTCTCAAACATCTTTGTCTCTTCGCTAAAATGGCGATTAATTAGTGTGAGTATACATTAGCCAAGGTCTGAGTCATACCCGTACCGCTGTCCTATTCTTGTCTCTATTTATATATGGTGCGGTAACTTATTAATTTCAATATCTCATCTCTCACGATTGATGTCGGATATAACGTAGCCCCAAAGTGTAATGCAAGGTATAATTTCTCCATTGTGCACAATAATATTTAGGATTCATGGATAGCTTAATAGCCATCGCGGCCGCCATACTTTATGTCTTGGCGATTGCGACCATCATACCCGGACTCTCACAACAGTCAGGAATCAAAGCAAAAACAGTGTTTGCTAGTGCTGCCTGTGCGCTTGTTTTTCATGCGTGGATTTTGAGTGATCTGATTTTTGATGGTTCAGGTCAAAACCTGAGTATTCTCAACGTGGCTTCTTTGATCAGTTTTATCATTTCTCTGGTCATGAGCCTTGCTATGTTGAAAAACCGACTGTGGTTTTTATTGCCAGTCGTTTATAGCTTTGCTGCCATCAATTTATCTGCTGCCACATTTTTGCCAAGCACGTTTATAAAGCACCTAGAGAATGACCCTAAGCTACTCATTCATATTTCATTTGCGCTCTTCTCATACGCGACTTTAACTATCGGGGCACTCTATGCGCTTCAGTTGGCTTGGCTGGATCACAAACTGAAAGCAAAAAAATCTTTGGCGATTAACCCAAACCTGCCGCCTCTATTAATGGTGGAGCGTCAACTCTTCAAAATTATTTTGATCGGTAACTTATTGTTAACTGCCACGCTCATTACTGGCTTTGTCTTTGTGCAGGATATGTTTGCCCAAGGTAAGGCACATAAGGGCATTCTTTCTTTCATCGCTTGGGTGGTGTACTCAATACTGCTTTGGGGTCACTATCAAAAAGGCTGGCGTGGTAGAAAAGTCACATGGTTCGCTGTTGCAGGAGCAACACTGTTAACTCTGGCATATTTTGGCAGTCGCTTTGTAAAAGAAATCATCTTGAATTAAGGAGCTCTAGGGCTCCTATCCTTTATATTTTAGGCTAGATAAAATACAGTACGCCTTAACTCTTTGACTTAACGGACTTACTCAACCGTTATATAACCCAATACTTACAAGGAACAGCAACGTTTTGGACGACATCTCTACGGGTATCTTGTTTGCGCTACTCGCGTGTCTTATCGTCATATCAGGTTACTTTTCCGGTTCAGAAACAGGGATGATGTCTCTGAATCGTTATCGCTTAAAACACTTAGCCAAAAACGGGCATAAGGGTGCTAAGCGAGTCGAAAGACTATTAGACCGTCCAGATCGTTTGATTGGTCTTATTCTTATCGGCAACAACCTCGTTAATATTCTCGCGTCCGCGATCGCGACCATTATTGGTATGCGTTTGTATGGTGATTTAGGTGTCGCTATCGCAACCGGTGCACTAACTATGGTTGTATTGGTTTTTGCCGAGGTTACCCCTAAAACAATTGCAGCGCTTTACCCTGAACGTGTGTCCTACGCGAGCAGTATATTATTGACCATACTGATGAAGTTACTGTCGCCTTTAGTGATGCTTGTTAACTTTATTACGAATGGCTTTATCCGCTTACTTGGTGTAAGAGCGGATCACTCAGCAGAAGATCATCTTAGCTCCGATGAGCTGCGTACGGTGGTAAATGAAGCTGGCGGTTTGATCCCTCGCCGACACCAAGACATGCTAGTGTCTATTTTAGATCTTGAGCACGTCACCGTGAACGACATTATGGTCCCACGCAATGAAATTACCGGTATTGATATTAACGACGACTGGAAATCCATTGTTCGCCAGCTAACACACTCACCACATGGGCGCATAGTTTTCTATCGTGACCAAATTGATGAAGTGGTTGGCATGCTGCGCTTGCGTGAAGCTTATCGTCTGATGTTGGAAAAGAACGAATTCAACAAAGAAACGCTATTACGTGCTGCTGATGAGGTCTATTACATCCCAGAAGGCACACCACTGAACGTGCAAATGTTAAAATTCCAACGTAACAAGCAACGTATCGGTCTGATCGTGGATGAGTACGGTGATATCATCGGTCTAATCACTCTTGAAGATATTCTGGAAGAGATCATTGGTGAGTTCACGACGTCCATTTCTCCAAGCCTCTCTGATGAAATCAGTCCTCAAGGTGACGGAAGCTTTCTTATTGAAGGCAGCACCAATATCCGAGATATCAACAAAGGCCTGAAATGGGATTTACCAACGGATGGCCCGAGAACGCTAAACGGGCTCATTTTAGAACACTTGGAAGATATTCCTGAGAGCCATCTAAGTGTGAGAGTAGCGGGTCACCCAATGGAACTTGTTGAGATTGAAGAGAACCGAATCAAGCTCGTTCGTGTTTATCCGAAGAAGAAAAAATCGACATCCAAATAACCAAAAGAAAAGCCTGACTCATGTCAGGCTTTTTACTTATTGGGGCAATATGCTTCTTAATGAGCACCTAGTCGATGCGCAACTCTTTTAACATCGACTCAGGCAAAGCAAGTTCATCATTTTTGTTCACCGAAACACCAGCATCCAAAATGTTCTTTGCGATCTGTTGTGCTTCTTTTAAAGAGTGCATTGCTGCCGTGCCGCATTGGTATTCGTTAAGTTCAGGGATCCTATTCTGACTTTCTACCTTCAGCACATCTTCCATTGCTGCAATCCAAGCATCTGCGACTTGCTGCTCTGATGGTGTGCCAATCAGGCTCATGTAAAAACCTGTGCGGCAACCCATAGGCGAAATATCGATGATCTCAACAGAATCACCGTTTAGGTGATTACGCATAAAGCCTGCATAAAGGTGCTCTAGGGTGTGAATACCTTTTTCAGAAAGAATGTCTTTGTTTGGCGCAGTAAAGCGTAAGTCGAAAACAGTAATCGTATCCCCTTTTGGGGTCTGCATGGTTTTCGCCACTCGCACTGCCGGTGCATTCATACGAGTGTGGTCCACGGTAAAACTATCGAGTAAAGGCATTACATCTCTCCTGATTGTAACTCCAGTACCTTTCGGTAATGGATAAATGTCATTCATCCCTACAGCACATGAACTGACTGTGGGCTAAAAGAACCAGCTGCTGTTGTCTTCTAATTCCTGACGACATTGCTTCAGCTGCCAGCCATAAGTTTTCGCTGTTTGTTCAACACGTCGAGCGACTTTGATTAAACTAGGCTTTCGATTATAAGTACCTCGTTTATACCCACCTCGCCCTTCATGATAAGCCAGATACTGGTTATAGGGATCCCATAATGAAATCCCTAGCTGACGCCGTGTTTCATGAGTATACCAACCGACAAACATCATAGAATCATCGAAGTTGGTACGAGAGCCACCCTGACCTGTGGCATCTTGGAAGTCTTCCCAAGCAGGGTCTTGAGCTTGAGCGTAACCATACGCACTGCTGACTCGTCCCCAAGGAATAAACCCTAGCAAATAATCTTTAGGTGGTTTTGCATCGTGCCGAAAGCTGCTTTCTTGTTTAATGATGGCCATAGCAACATGAATAGGGGTCCCCCATTCATCTTCCATATCTTTGGCATCATCGTACCAACCGGATTTCTCTCGGAATATCTCGCATAAGTTATTCTGCTGCTTTGGCGGTGCCGTAGCACAACCTGCAAGTAGCACGCTTCCAAGTACCGCTACTACTGACGACTTAATGTTCAACCGCACCAATCCTTAGTTAGTCATTACTGCTTCAGGTAAGCAAAGTAATCTTCCAAAAAATCATCAAAAGAAAGCGTGTCACTCTGCTCTGCTTGCTTTTGTTTTTCCACGGACGACGCTACTTCCGTTTCCATCGTATCTTGTGAGTAGTACTGATAACCGTGAGCTAGGTTTTCATCACGGTACTTCATACCAAGAGTACAACCAACTTTACCTAGCCCACCCAGCTCTTTCGTTAGCTCTAATAGTTGACCAGAGATCGTTAGTTCTGGGTTATCAATCCATGTCTCGAGTTGATTACACACATCTTGGTATGCACTGCCACCAGCGGTCATATCCATTTGCTGTGCTATTTGACGTAACTCGACGAAAACTCGGTGTGCCCAATCTTGTAGAGATAGACGTTCACCTTGACAACCAATTTGCAGCATTAGACCTTTTTCACGGCCAGAAACAATGACTTTATTCCAGTTATCGCGCCAACACTCTAATTCACAGTTATCCATAGGGTCTGAGTCTGACAAGGCCGCCCAGGTAAGGAAGAGATCCAAGAATCGTACTTGCTCTTCATTTAAGCCCACTGCGCTGAATGGGTTAACATCTAGAGAACGAACTTCAATGTATTCGACACCACCGCGTCGTAACGCATCTGAAGGCTTCTCACCACTTTTCGATACACGTTTTGGACGAATCGGAGCGTACAGTTCATTCTCAATTTGTAAGATATTGGAATTAAGCTGGCGGTATTCACCATCCACTTTTACCCCAATTTTCGCAAACTCTTCTGATGGGTGGCGAATCGCATCACTCAAACCATCGAGGTATTGGTCAATGCTGTTAAAACCAATTTTCAGCACACTTTGAGCACTATTGGTATAGCCAAGATCGCTCAAACGCAAAGACGTCGACTTCGGCAAATATAATGTCCCGCCAATCTTCTCGAATGGCAGATCGGTTTCACGACCTTGAATAAAAGAGCCACATAACGCTGGTGATGCACCAAAGAAGTAGGGAATCATCCAGCCAAAGCGGTAGTAATTACGGATCAACGCAAAGTACGCATCAGACTTAGCATCTTGGCGGGCTTGTTCATCTTGCTCGCCATAGAGCGCATCCCAAAATGTTTCAGGAAACGAGAAGTTAAAATGGACACCTGAAATAATTTGCATCAGGCTGCCATAGCGACGCTTTAGGCCTTCTCGGTACAGCGTTTTCATTTTCGCTGCATTCGAAGAGCCATACTGGGCTAACTGAATATCATCCTCTGAGCCCACGTAGCAAGGCATTGATAGTGGCCACATTTTCTCTTCACCCATTTTGGTTTGAGTGAAATGATGGATATCTTTCAGCTGTGCCATCAGTTCTGGAATTTCATGTGACACAGGCGTAATGAACTCTAACAATGATTCCGAAAAATCCGTTGTGATCCATTGATTTGTGAACGCAGAGCCTAACCCTTCAGGATGAGGAGTTGTAGCTAGATGTCCATCCTGACGATAGCGCAAAGTTTCTCGCTCAACACCGCGTCCAAACTGCTTAAATACTTCGGGGTTTGATGCAACTTTTTTTAGTCGCGCAGCAAAATCAGTCAAAATGAGGTTCGCTTATATTGGGAGCAGGACACTTGTTACATAACACAAGTGTAAGCTAAGTTATTGATAGTTAATGCATCTAGATAAATAACCCACGAAAAGTTGCTTATCTAGATGAATAGCGGAGACACGTTTCTCCGCTATTAAATGTGTACTCTATCGAATGATTTCAAGCTCTTCTACGTCTTTCCCCAACTTTTCTAATTGAGGACGTAACGATTTAGCATCACCAACGACGATAATTTGATAGTCATTTGGATCAAACCATTTCTGAGCCAGCGCATTCAACTTCTGCTTATCGACTTTTTCTACGATAGCGTTTCTTTGCTGCAAGTAATCATGATCGAGGTTGTATTTAAGAATATCACTGATGAGCTCCGCTTTTTGTGTTGGTGTTTCATATTTCAGTGCATCTTTTTGACCGACCGCTTGACGCATAAATTTCATCTCTTCATCAGTAATACCTGACTGCGAGTATTCATTTAGCTCATTTTCCATCTCAATGATCGAAGCAACCGTTGCATCCGCTCGTACTTGCGCGGTGAAAACCACCGAGCCTGTTTCTGGATTACCAGAGAAATATCCGTAAGCACCGTATGTGTAACCCTTGTCTTCACGTAGATTTTGGTTAATGCGGCTATTGAAGTTCCCAGCTAAGTTGAAGTTTGCCAGTTGGCTTAGGTAAAAATCGCCCGTTGCGTCGTAAGGCATACCTTGACGAACCATCATGACCACACTTTGCGGCGCTCCTGGTTTATCAACAAGATGGATCTTTTGCTCACCTAATGCAGCAATGCTTTGCGGTGCATACAATGGCGCAGCTTCATCTTGCCAGTTTTTCCAGAACGTCAGTTGCTGCTCAATTTCCTGTTGATCAATGTCACCAACAACGACGATTTGCGCACTTTGTGGCGTGTAATGCTTCGAGTAGAATTCACGGACATCATCCAACGTTAATGCACTGACACCTGCTTGCGTGCCGTCTTTTGGTCGAGCAAAAACCGAATCCCCATAGAGCACCTGGCGACTCGCTTGTGACGCCATCCAACTTGGATTTTGGTGCTCATATACCAGGCCTTCTAGCGCTTGCATTTTTACACGCTCGAAATCATCTTGATTAAATGCAGGAGACAGCAACATCTCTTCGACAATTTTTAACGTCGGCTCTAAGTTCTTTTCTAGAGCAGAAACACTGATGTTTGTTGTATAACCTGTGGCATTAACAGAGATAACACTACCCAGTTTATCAAGCTCAGCTTGAATCTCTTCGACACTGCGTTTCGTTGTACCTTCTTGCAACATCGCAGCGGTCAATTGGGCAAGACCTTCTTTACCCTTTTCAACAAAACGTGTCCCGGCAGGTAGACTAAATTGCATCATCACCGTCGGCGTTTCATCGCTAACTGCACCAAGCAGCTCTGAGCCATTCTCGAAATGTAACTCGTACAGCTCTGGCATCGTCGCTTTCACTGGTTCTCCTACTGGCGGTTGCACTGAGCGATCGAAGTTATCGGTCGCACGACGATACGCCAATTGGTCATCGGAAATTTTTTCATATTCTGGCAGCGTACGCTTTGGCGTCACAAAGGTCGCAGGTTTTACGACAAGGTCTGTTTTTCCTTTTGGGACCACGCTTAGGGTCACTTTGTTCTTACCTTGGATAAAGTCCGTATACGCTTTTTCTACCGAAGTCGGCGTAACTGCTCGGATTTGTTCAAGCTGTTGCTCAAGACGATCAGGATCGCCGAAAAATGTCTCGTTGGAAGCCAACTGAGTCACTTTACCTTTAACGCTTTCTAGCGCAAAAATAGCATCCGCTTCCGCTTTACCCTTCAACTGCTCAAGGCGATCTTCTGTCACGCCTTTTTCCGCAAACTGATTCAGTGATTGTAAAAGCTCGTCGTACAGTTTTGATAGGTCGCCTTTGTCTCCAGAATCACCCATTGCGTAAACGTAAAAGTTACACGCCAGTTCAGCACAATCATGGAATGAACCAGCATCGACCGCTTTTTGAGTCTTCACTAGGTCTTGATAGAGCACGCTGTTGGTACCGCCCCCCAATACTTCTGATAATGTATCGAGAGACGCTTGGCTTTCTTCGCCGTTGTAGGTTGTTGGCCACGCGATCATCACCATAGGTTGTTGAATACGATCTTCTAGAGTGATGTATTTGTCTTCTTGCAGTTTTGCAGGTTGTTTCGGCGCATTTTCAACCTCAGGACCACGAGGAATCGAACCGAAGTACTTATTTACCCACTCTAGAGTTTGTTCAACGTCTAAGTCACCACCGATCGTGATAGTCGCATTGTTTGGGCCATACCAACGCAAGAAAAACGCTTTGAGGTCGTTCACATCAACACGATCAAGATCTTCAACATAACCAATGGTTTGCCACGAATACGGATGACCTTCAGGATATAGCGCTTCGGACATGCGCTCCCAAATTAAGCCATAAGGACGATTATCGTAACGCTGGGCTCGCTCATTTTTTACAGTCGAACGCTGAATTTCAAATTTGCGTTGAGAAACCGCATCCAGCAAAAAGCCCATACGGTCAGACTCTAACCACAGCATTTTCTCGAGCTGGTTAGCAGGGACAGTTTCAAAGTAGTTAGTACGATCGCGGTTTGTTGTACCATTTAACGTGCCTCCAGCCTCTGTGATGATCCTGAAGTGCTCTTGGTCACCAACGTTCTCTGAACCTTGGAACATCATGTGCTCAAAGAAATGCGCAAAACCAGACTTACCCACTTCTTCACGAGCTGAACCAACATGGTAAGTCACATCCACATGGACCAATGGGTCAGAATCTTCAGGAGCTAAGATCACCGTTAAACCATTATCGAGTTTATACTTTTGGTATGGAATCTTAACTTTGCCTTCTTCAGCTTTCGATGACTCAACGAAAGTTACCCCTTTCGGCAGTGATGAAACTGGCGTATTTGATGCACAGCCCGTGATCACCAACAGTGAACACGCGCCAACCCAAAACATCTTCATGTACTTTCCTTAAAATAATCCGAGATAGATGACCGCAAGTAAGCTATACCTAGCAGCCTTTCCTAAAAATATTAAAATCACGCAAGGCAGAAACTTCATTCTTAGCCACCCTGCGGCTAAACACAGCGGGTCTCCAATTACAGGTAACCAGCTAAAAAATAATCCCCAATAGCCATACTTAGAGAGCCACTTTAATGCGGTATGACCGTGCTTTTCCTCTTGTGCTTTGTTGGGAATCCACAAGCCAAGCCAATAATTTGTTAAGCCACCAAGCGT
The DNA here is from genome assembly GCF_033338615.1 of Vibrio sp. Vb1980. Lineage (NCBI taxonomy): Bacteria > Pseudomonadati > Pseudomonadota > Gammaproteobacteria > Vibrionales > Vibrionaceae > Vibrio > Vibrio sp. Vb1980. The sequence continues at coordinate 81,957 of NZ_JAWOSZ010000008.1, read as the reverse complement.
ATTACCGATAGTAGCGACCATAACAATTGAAGAAACGGAGTATTGATTTAATGAGAGAGTGGCAACTAAGCCCGCCTCAGAACCACCAGGCAACAACGTGGCACTGAGAAAACCGGTCATGAAAAGCACCCATAATGCTGAATCTGAAAACCAAAGCGCTAAACTTTCAAAACTCGTGTTAAATGCTTCTAGCATGTCATATCAAGCAACACCTTGCCTCTGGTTCTTCCTGATTCGACCTGCTGGTGAGCACCAATGACATCACTCATAGGATAAACCTGTTGAATTTCAGTCTTCAGTAAGCCAACGCCGACCATATACAACAAGGTATCTAACTGCGCAGGGTCTGGTTCAACCAACATGCCACTAGCCTCAAAGCCTAGGAGTTTGGCTTTTTCACAAATCAGCTCAGCTGTGATGGTTGGAACGGTGATGACTCTCGCATTGTCTTTCAGGCATTTAAGCGCATCTAACGCAGCATCTCCGCCTACTAAATCAATCAAAACATCAACATCTTCAACACGTTCTGACACTGGTGCAAATTGATAGTTCACTGCATGAGCACCGAGCGTCGCAAGGTAGTCTAGATTTCGTTCACTGCAGGTTGTAAAGACTTCCGCTTTCGTCGCGATCGCAATTTGTACCGCGAGGTGTCCAACACCACCGGCTCCAGCGAGGATAAGTACGCGATCATTTTCCGTCACATTAGCCTTACTGAGAGCTTGTGCCGCAGTTTGTCCCGCCAACGGTAATGCAGCAGCTGCTTCTAAAGTGACAGAGCTAGGAACATGACTTAACTCAGTTTCTGGAACACATATGCATTGGCTGTAACCACCGCCTCGAACTGGGAAACCAATAAATCCAGCCACCTCATCACCTTCATTAAAACGTGATACCCCCTCTCCACAAGACATCACTTTTCCTGAGATGTCGTAACCTGGCACCCAAGGTAAATTATCCTTATTCTGCGCTGCCGCCCAACCGAGCCCAGCTCGAGTTTTGACATCAATAGGATTTACGCCTGAAAAAGCGACTTTTACTAAGACTTCACCAGGCTGTGGTGATGGTGTAGAAGCATGTTGAATCGCGAGTACGTTGGCATCACCAAACTCAGTGATAACGATCTGTTTGTGTTCCATAAACCATTCCCTGCAAGAAAACAAAAAGGGATGCGAAAGCATCCCTTTGACTATAAACCATTTTGTTAACCTAAGTTAATCGTGATTTTGTAAATTGGTTGATCATTCCATTTTCAATAATGTCTAACCAACAAGTGCTAACAATATACCAGCCGCAACGGCTGAACCCAGCACACCAGCAACGTTTGGTCCCATCGCATGCATTAACAAGAAGTTTTGCGGGTTAGCTTGTAAACCAACTTTGTTTACGACTCGCGCGGCCATTGGTACCGCAGAAACGCCAGCCGCACCAATAAGTGGGTTGATGTCTTCTTTCGAGAACTTGTTAAGCAGTTTCGCCATCAGGACGCCCGCACCAGTACCGATACTAAATGCAACTGCGCCTAACCCCAAGATACCTAACGTTTCTAGGTTCAAGAACTGCTCAGCTTGCAGCTTAGAACCAACACCAAGACCTAAAAAGATAGTCACTATGTTGATCAATTCATTTTGAGCAGTTTTCGATAAACGATCGACCACACCAGCTTCACGCATCAAGTTACCCAAACAGAACATACCAACCAATGGCGTAGCTGAAGGTAAGAACAGAATCGTCATCAGTAATACAGCAAGCGGGAAGATGACTTTCTCCCATTTACCAACATGACGAAGCTGAGCCATCTTAATTTGACGCTCTTCCTTGGTTGTCAGTGCTTTCATGATTGGTGGCTGGATAATCGGCACCAATGCCATATAGCTGTATGCCGCGACTGCAATCGCACCTAGCAGATCTGGAGAGAGCTTACTCGCTAAGAAAATCGCTGTCGGCCCATCAGCACCACCGATGATCGCGATAGACGAAGCATCTGCCATGGAGAACTCCATGCCAGGTACATAGTTGAGCAAAATAGCGCCAAACAGTGTTGCAAAAATACCAAACTGCGCAGCCGCACCTAACCACAACGTTTTTGGGTTTGCGATCAAAGCACCAAAGTCGGTCATCGCGCCCACACCCATGAAGATCAATAGCGGGAACACACCCGATTCAATCCCAATGTAGTAAACGTAGTAGAGCAAGCCACCAGGCTCAGTAAAGCCAGCATTTGGAATATTCGCCAAAATAGCACCGAAACCAATCGGCAATAACAGTAAAGGTTCAAATCCTTTTTTAATTGCCAAAAACAGCAAAGTACAACCAACCAGCATCATACAGATTTGGCCGAACTCGAAGTTAGCGATCCCTGTTTCTGCCCAAAGGGTTAACAATCCGTCCATGATACTCCCTTACGCTAGGCTCAACAGAGGCGCACCTACTGTGACAGCATCGCCTTCTTTAACGTTCAGCTCTTGAACCACACCACCACGCGCCGCTCGTACTTCAGTTTCCATTTTCATCGCTTCAAGGATGAGCAATACATCGCCTTCAGCTACCTCAGCACCAGGCTGAACATTCACTTTGAAGATGTTACCTGCAAGAGGAGCAGGCACCGCTTCAGCTGAAGCATTAGAAGGTGTGCTAGGTGTAGCCGATTTTGCCGGTGCATTAGAAGGAGCAACAGATGTCAGTTCACCTTGAGGGCCAACTTCCACCTCATACACCTGCCCGTCAACACGTACACTATAAGTTTCTACACCACCAGTTGCTGGTTGAGCTGCAGGTACAGCAGGCTTCGCAGCTTCTAGCGTTGGTGCTGGCTCAAATGCTTCTGGGTTTTCACGATTCTTAAGGAACTTAAGCCCAACTTGAGGGAAAAGTGCATAAGTGAGTACGTCATCAACACGCTCACTTGCTAGCTTAATGCCTTCTGATTTCGCTTTCTCCATCAGATCAACCGTAAGCGTCTCCATTTCAGGCTCAAGTAAATCGGCAGGACGACAGCTAATTGGCTCTTTACCATCAAGCACTTTCGCTTGCAGTTCTGCATTTAACTCGGCTGGCGCTTGACCGTACTCACCTTTCAATAGGCCAGCGGTTTCCTTGGTAATACTCTTATAGCGCTCGCCAGTAAGAACGTTAATCACCGCTTGCGTACCGACGATCTGTGAAGTTGGAGTCACCAATGGAATGAAACCAAGATCTTTACGTACACGAGGGATCTCTTCTAATACTTCATCAATGCGATCCGCAGCGCCCTGCTCTTTCAACTGGCCTTCCATATTGGTCAACATACCACCAGGCACTTGGGCAATCAGGATGCGTGAATCGACTCCTTTTAACTGGCCTTCCCACTTCGCATACTTCTTACGTACCTCACGGAAATATGCGGCGATAGGTTCCAGTTGCTCGAGTTTCAAATTGGTATCTCGCTCGGTGCCTTCTAGCATAGCGACTACCGTTTCAGTCGGTGTATGGCCGTAGGTACAACTCATTGAAGAAATCGCAGTATCAAGAATATCAATACCGGCTTCTACTGCTTTTACCGCTGTTGCTGTAGACAGCCCCGTTGTTGCATGACAATGAAGTGCCAATGGCACATCACAAGACGCTTTGATACGCGTGATAAGCTCTTCCGCTTCATAAGGCTTAAGTAAGCCAGACATATCTTTAATACACAGCGAATGACAACCTAAATCCTCTAGGCGTTTTGCCAAGTCAACCCAAGTGTCTGCGTTATGCACTGGGCTCGTTGTGTAAGACAACGTACCTTGAGCATGCGCACCAACATCAACCGTTGCTTTCACGGCTTTCTGGAAGTTTCGCACGTCATTCATTGCATCAAAAATACGGAATACATCCATGCCGTTAGCATGCGCGCGTTCAACAAACTTTTCTACTACGTCGTCGGCATAATGGCGGTATCCTAAAAGGTTTTGACCACGCAGTAGCATTTGCATTGGTGTATTAGGCATCGCTTTTTTTAGTTCACGTAAACGCTCCCAAGGGTCTTCCCCTAAGAATCGAATACAAGAATCAAATGTTGCACCACCCCAAGTCTCTAGAGACCAGTAACCAACCTTATCCAACTCAGCTGCGATAGGCAGCATATCCTCAATACGCATACGCGTAGCAAATAGTGATTGATGGGCATCACGAAGGACCACATCAGTAATAGCTAGTGGTTTAGACATGCTCTTAAACTCCTTTTTAATCCTAGTTCGGCTACTTCGCGAATGAGGCGCGATGTTTATGAATCGCAGCCGAGATCGCCGCCACTACTTGTGGACTAACAGCTGAAGAGGTTGATTGAATATTAGTGTTTGTTTTTGGTGCTGCGATCGGCTCTGGTACTTCTTCTGGTACCAATTTCGACATTAACCGAACGAGATAAACAAGAATAGTGAGGAAAATAAATACGACCGCCATCCCCGTTAGCATCAGGGTGGCCGCATCTACTAGCAGGCTTCCTATATTAGTCATGTTGCTTCCTTTCTTTGTCATCCTGACAACGTGCAGGACTTTAATAGTGTCAAATCCCGACCCATGGATTATCTCGATTGGTTAAATTTTGTCAATTTTGTTTAAGGAAGGTTTGTAGTAATCCTGATAAATGATTATTTATTCACTACCCAGATCACAGTTCATGACAAAATAATCACTTCAAATCGCTATCACCTTACGAACAGAGTAAAGGAGGACATAAATAAAAACTGCGATTTAGATTTCAAAATCAAATCGGGACTCACGCAGTAAAAACCAACAAAAACAAAAAGATGAACAAGATTAACAATAAATAAACAAATAACAAACAAAGTGACTACATGAGAGTGATTGAAATGAAAAATGGAAGTCAGTGTATAGGAGGGATAATCAGGATGATTTCACACGATGCGACAGAAGCTTGATAGCAAATTGCTTAGATACGCACATATTCGCTTTTAAAAAAGAGGAACATAGGCTCTAGTGATCCTACGCCATATTTCAGATGTCTAGATACAAAAAAGCCTCGCAATTGCGAGGCTGTTTCAATGAGTGGCGCGTCCTGGAGGATTCGAACCTCCGACCGCCTGGTTCGTAGCCAGGTACTCTATCCAGCTGAGCTAAGGAC
>NZ_JAWOSZ010000008.1:0-76753 GCF_033338615.1 Vibrio sp. Vb1980 | reverse complement strand
GCGTCCTGGAGGATTCGAACCTCCGACCGCCTGGTTCGTAGCCAGGTACTCTATCCAGCTGAGCTAAGGACGCGCAGATCTTCTTGCTAAGAAGTTGTGAAGTAAATCACATTCATTTCTTACGAAACAAAAAAAAGGCCATCGGGCCAGTCAATGAATGGCGGTGAAGGAGGGATTCGAACCCTCGATACGGGATAAACCGTATACTCCCTTAGCAGGGGAGCGCCTTCAGCCTCTCGGCCACCTCACCGTTTTCATTGTTATATCTCAAAAGAGATATGGCGCGTCCTGGAGGATTCGAACCTCCGACCGCCTGGTTCGTAGCCAGGTACTCTATCCAGCTGAGCTAAGGACGCACTTTTTGTTGATAAATCAACGTTGCAAGAATGGCGGTGAAGGAGGGATTCGAACCCTCGATACGGGATAAACCGTATACTCCCTTAGCAGGGGAGCGCCTTCAGCCTCTCGGCCACCTCACCGTCTTGCGGAGGCACATATTACGTTTTACCGAAAATATGTCAAACACTTTCTTTGAAAAAATCTACGAAACTGGCTTAACCGTTGCTGATTTAATCAAAGTGACTATTAAACGAACTTTATCACTCTATTATGATGAAAAAAAGAGAGTCTTCTCTGAAAAAAAGACATTTATTTTCAAATAACTTTCTGAAGTTCGAATCAACATTATTGATGAATTCACAGCCATACTCAACACAATAGTTTCTGCAAATTTTCAAAAAAAGTAAAAACTAAAAAGGCCAACCCTTCGGTTAGCCTTTTTCATTCAAACTAAGCTCTGTAAACAGGAGCGACTTAGTAGTTACCTGAAGCAACGTTGCCATTGCCTTTTTCAGCTTGAATGCGCATGTAGATTTCTTCACGGTGAACTGAAACCTCTTTCGGAGCGTTAACGCCGATACGCACTTGGTTACCTTTAACACCTAGTACAGTTACAGTCACTTCATCACCAATCATCAGTGTTTCGCCTACGCGGCGAGTCAAAATTAGCATTCTTTGCTCCTTGAGTAATCTCTAAATTTTCTTGCTACAAAGCTATTATCCAACAAAAGTTATATTTTCGTAAACTACCTTGTTAGCGAAAATCAGCCTAAAAAGGCATGTTTTTGTTGAATGTTTAATGCTTCACTAGACGTAATGTAAGCATCATGCAGAATGTTTGCTGCTGTATCCACACATTCGGGTGCTAAAACTAGCATCATAGTGAGTGCATTCGTTGCGCTGAAATTGATCTCAATATCTCGCTTTGCCAACAAATCGCATGCGTGCTCTACCATTCCATTGGCCTCAAGCCCCACTGCGGTCAACAGGCTTACCACTTCACTATTACGGATTTTGTCGCTGAACACCAGATCGAACTTGGCACATGCATCTTGTTTTATCATGATACCTGCCCGTTCTGTTTCCTCGATCACATTCCAAATGTCGATACCCAACATCTGACATTGTTTTGTAGCACTAGATAAATGTTCTTTATCGACTTCGATTATGGCAAGGTCACGTTGGATGGCTATACCAGAGACGGCTTGATTGCCTAACTCCCCCTTTACCAGACTGCCTTCATTAACATCAAATGTCGAAAGCACGCGCAGTGGCACATTATTCTTCCATGCAAATTGCACTGAAGGTAAATGTAATACTTTCGCGCCTCGGCTTGCCATCGCTTCCATGGAAGGAAAATCGATAACCGCCAATTTTCGCGCGTTTTTCACTACACGTGGGTCACAAGTATAAATACCATCAACGTCGGTAAAGATTTGACACTCATCAGCGCGCAATGCGCCTGCCAGTGCCACTGCGCTCGTATCTGAGCCACCTCGACCTAATGTGGTGATATCCCCGTTCTCATTCACACCTTGAAAGCCTGCAACAATCACGATTTGGTCTTGCTCAAGCAATCCCAGAATTGTCTTAGTATCAATGTGTTTAATCGTTGCGTCATTGTGTTGATTATCCGTCACAATATTCGCCTGTGCTCCGGTAAGCGAGCGTGCAGCATGACCCAATTTATTGAGTGTCATTGCTAACAGTGCCATTGACACTTGCTCACCAGCAGAGAGCAAAACATCAAGTTCTCGAGCTGTAGGCACGCTATCTATCTGTTTAGCGAGGTCCATCAGTCTGTTTGTTTCGCCTGACATTGCAGACACGACAACAACAACTTGATTGCCATCATTTTTCGCCTTAATGATGTGTTCAGCAACTTGGTGGATTCTTTCAATTGAACCCACTGAGGTTCCGCCAAACTTTTGCACGATAAGGGGCTTTTTCACCAGTCTTCACCTTCCCAAGACCGAAGTCTCTTTAGAACTGCTTACATCTTCAGTATTTCCTTTTAGAAAAATTATATAAGCAGTAGTTACAACAAAAACCAAATAGCCTAAATGACTCGGTTAACTTTTGGTCAATTAAACCACTTGGCTGCTAAAAAAAATTACGCTCAATCAAAGAAACTTGATTGAGCGTAATTTTAGTAGTTAAAAGCTTATAAGCGCTCTTCTAACCAAGGCTGAACTGTTTTAATTGCCTCTGGTAGTGCGGCTACATCAGTACCACCAGCTTGAGCCATGTCAGGACGACCACCGCCCTTACCACCGACTTGCTCAGCAATCATCTTAACTAGATCACCAGCTTTTACTTTACCAGTTAGATCTTTAGTCACACCAGCAGTCAGACCAACCTTGTCACCTGTTACGTTGGCAAGCAGTACGACACCAGACCCCATTTGGTTCTTGATGTCATCAACCATAGTACGTAGGTTCTTGCTGTCAGCGCCTTCAAGAGCTGCGACTAGAACTTTTGTACCATTGACTTCAACCGCTTTGCCCATGATGTTAGCGCTTTCTGCTGCTGCCATCTTATCTTTTAGCTTCTGCACTTCTTTCTCTAGCGCTTTTGCTTTCTGTGCAGATTCTGCCAGTTTCTCTTCATACTTCGCGTTTTGAGCTTCAATCGCGTCTAATGCAGCCTCGCCTGTTACCGCCTCAATACGTCGAATACCTGCAGCAATGCCGCTTTCTGAAGTGATTTTGAATAGGCCAATATCACCTGTGCTTGATGCGTGAATACCACCGCAAAGCTCTGTCGAGAAGTCACCCATAGACAGTACGCGTACTTCGTCGTCGTACTTCTCGCCGAATAGAGCCATTGCGCCTTTCTTCTTAGCAGACTCAATGTCCATCACGTTGGTTTCAATCGTGTGGTTACGACGAATTTGCGCGTTAACTAGACGCTCAACTTCTTTCAGTTCTGCTGCAGTTACTGCTTCTAGGTGTGAGAAGTCGAAACGTAGACTGTCAGCTTTCACTAGAGAGCCTTTCTGCGTTACGTGCTCACCAAGAACTTGGCGAAGTGCTGCGTGTAGCAAGTGCGTTGCTGAGTGGTTTAGAGAGATAGCTGCGCGACGCTCTGCGTCAACGATAGTTGCTACTTCGTCGCCTTTCGCTAGAACGCCTTCTGCCATTACACCGTGGTGTGCGATTGCGTTACCTAGCTTTTGAGTGTCTTCAACACAGAATACACCAGCTTCAGTACGGATTTCACCAGCGTCACCACATTGACCACCTGACTCTGCGTAGAATGGTGTCTCACCAAGCACGATGATTGCTTTGTCGCCTGCAGATAGAGATTCTACTTCGTTGCCTTCAACGAACATCGCCGCTACAGAGCTAGAGCCTTTAGTACCTGTGTAACCACAGAATTCTGTTTGCGTATCAACTTTGATTGCTGCGTTGTAGTCAGTACCGAAGTTACCCGCTTCACGCGCACGTTGACGCTGCTCTTCCATCGCTTTCTCGAAACCTTCTTCGTCGATTGCGAACTCACGCTCACGTGCTACGTCGTTAGTTAAGTCAGCTGGGAAGCCGTAAGTATCGTAAAGTTTAAATACGGTTTCGCCGTCTAGTACTTTACCGTCTAGGTTATCTAGTGCTTCGTTTAGAATCGCCATACCGCGCTCAAGTGTACGACCAAAGTTTTCTTCTTCGATACGCAGTACTTTTTCAACCACAGCTTGTTGACGCTTCAGCTCTTCACCAGCCGTACCCATGATGTCAGCTAGAACGCCAACCAACTTGTGGAAGAATGCACCTTGTGCGCCCAGCTTGTTACCGTGACGAACTGCACGACGGATGATACGGCGTAATACGTAACCCCGACCTTCGTTTGAAGGCATAACGCCATCCACGATCAGGAATGAACATGAACGGATGTGGTCAGCGATAACGCGTAGTGATTGGTTTGATAGGTCTTCGTAACCGATCACTTCTGCTGCTGCTTTGATAAGAGCTTGGAATACATCGATTTCGTAGTTTGAGTGAACGCCCTGCATGATTGCAGAGATACGCTCGATACCCATACCAGTATCTACCGATGGTTTTGGTAGCGGTTCCATAGTCCCGTCTGCGTGACGGTTGAACTGCATGAATACGTTGTTCCAGATCTCGATGAAACGGTCACCATCTTCTTCAGGCGTGCCAGGACGGCCACCCCAGATGTGCTCACCGTGATCGTAGAAGATTTCAGTACATGGACCACAAGGGCCAGTGTCGCCCATTTGCCAGAAGTTATCAGACTCGTACGGCTTGCCGCCTTCTTTATCACCAATGCGAACAATACGATCAGCGGGTACGCCAACTTTCTTGTTCCAGATGTCAAACGCTTCGTCATCGGTTTCGTAAACAGTTACCAATAAACGATCCGCTGGCAGTTTAAGAACTTCGGTTAGGAATTCCCAAGCAAAGGAGATCGCATCTTCTTTGAAGTAATCGCCAAAGCTGAAGTTGCCTAACATTTCAAAGAATGTGTGGTGACGAGCAGTAAAGCCAACATTTTCTAGGTCGTTATGTTTACCACCAGCACGTACGCAACGCTGAGCCGTAGTCGCTCGAGTGTAGGCTCGTTTTTCTAAGCCTAAGAAACAATCTTTAAATTGGTTCATACCTGCGTTTGTGAACAGCAGGGTTGGGTCGTTATGTGGAACTAACGATGAACTTTCTACGATTTGGTGTCCTTTGCTCTCAAAGAACTTGAGGAACGCGTTACGAACCTCATCAGTGCTCATGTACATGCAGCTCTTCCTGAAAATAGTCGAGTTAGAATTTTGCCGTATTGTAGATCATGCAAACAGCTGAGACTAGTTTTCTTGAGGAAAAGAGGGAGTAGGAGAAAAAATTTGAAGCAAAACAAAAATCAGTGCGGACGACTGACCGTTAATCTTCGTCCTCAAAGCTCAGCGCGTAGCTGATTTGGTCAAAACTGTAGCCGCGATACTGCAGAAAACGAACTTGTTTTGCGTACTCTTTTTGGTCTTTGGCTTTAATACCTTTGAATTTCTTTTCTGCCGCCTGTTTAGCCAGTTCAAACCAATCTTGCGGCTCTTCAGCCATAGCTTGCTCAATCACCGATTCCGCAACACGCTTCTGGTTTAACTCTTGACGAATTCGACGCTCTCCATGTCCTTTGTATACATGCTGTCTAATTTGACTCTTCGCGTAACGTAAATCATCTAAATAGTTATGGTCTAGGCAAAAATTAATTGCGATGTCGATGTCTGATTCTTCATAGCCCTTCATCGATAATTTTTGGTAAAGCTCATACTGACCATGATCGCGACGGCTAAGCAATTGTATAGCAGCCTCTTTGCTCGATAATGTTGGCGCCTGGCGTTTTTGGTACATGATGATCCTAAAAGTATTTTTGCTGTACAGGCTCTCAATGGCCTTTGTGATAATTCGATTTTTGATTTCAATAGATACAACAAAGCCCCGCATTGCAGGGCTTTGTCATTTATTAATCTATGAGAGATTAAAACTCTTCAGCTTGCTCTGGCGCTTCACCAGCTTCAGGCGCTTCCGCAAGTGCTGGCGCTAGCAACATTTCACGCAGTTTTGTATCGATAGTTTTAGCCACTTCAGGGTGCTCACGCAGGTAGTTACATGCATTCGCTTTACCTTGACCAATCTTATCGCCATTGTAGCTATACCAAGCACCGGCTTTTTCAACTAACTTGTGCTTCACACCTAGATCGACAAGTTCACCTTCGCGGTTAAAGCCTTGGCCGTACATGATTTGTGTGTTTGCTTCTTTAAATGGTGCTGCAATCTTATTCTTAACAACTTTGATGCGCGTTTCGTTACCTACGACTTCGTCACCTTCTTTGATTGCGCCAGTACGACGGATATCTAGACGAACAGAAGCGTAGAACTTAAGTGCGTTACCACCTGTTGTTGTTTCTGGGTTACCAAACATCACACCAATCTTCATACGGATTTGGTTGATGAAGATACACATACAGTTAGACTGCTTTAGGTTACCCGTTAGCTTACGCATTGCTTGAGAAAGCATACGTGCTTGCAGACCCATGTGGCTATCGCCCATTTCGCCTTCGATTTCTGCTTTCGGTGTTAGTGCTGCGACAGAGTCGACAACCATAACATCGATAGCACCAGAACGTGCAAGTGCGTCACAGATCTCTAGCGCTTGCTCACCTGTGTCTGGCTGAGAAACTAGCAATGCATCGATATCAACGCCAAGTTTCTTCGCGTATACAGGATCTAGAGCGTGCTCTGCATCGATAAACGCACACGTTTTGCCTTCACGTTGCGCAGCAGCAATAAGCTCAAGCGTTAATGTTGTTTTACCTGAAGATTCTGGGCCGTAGATTTCTACGATACGACCCATTGGTAGACCACCAGCACCCAAAGCGATATCAAGAGAAAGAGAACCCGTTGAGATGGTTTCTACGTCCATTGCGCGGTTATCACCAAGGCGCATGATAGAGCCTTTACCGAATTGCTTTTCAATTTGACCTAGCGCAGCGGCGAGCGCTTTCTGTTTGTTCTCGTCCATTACTTTCTCCGATTTATTCATCTTCTTTGGGCGACGAATAGTAATTCATTTTTCTTAAGCAGAAGAACTGCTCAGCAATGAAAGTTATTATACTGTTGATTCATACAGTGTCCATACCTGTATGAAAAAAATTTGGCTGACCTAAAGTCATGATTTGCTCTAGCCCTTATCAATGCTGGGCTAAAACAAGTTAAGAAATTCTAGAGCAGATGTTGATACAATTGAGTCAACGCGTGCTCGACCGCTTTTTTGCGAACTTCTGCACGGTCACCAGAGAAATGCATGGTTTCTACTTGCTGCCAACTTTGGTTATCAGCAAAAGCAAAGCAGACCATACCGACTGGTTTCTCTTCACTGCCACCACCCGGCCCTGCAATACCACTGATGGATACACCGATGGTGGCATTTGAGTTTTTAATTGCACCCTGTACCATTTCAATCACAACTGGCTCACTCACTGCACCATGCGCTTCTAACGTTGAAGCTTGCACACCAAGCATCTCCATTTTCGCTTCATTACTGTAGGTGACAAACGCACGGTCAAGCCACGCTGAACTACCAGCAATGTCAGTAATGGCGGTTGCAACACCACCACCAGTGCATGATTCTGCGGTCGTTAAAACATGCCCGTGTTTAGCCAATAATGCGCCTAAATCGGCACTCAATTTTGTTGTTTTTTCCATAGCCAAAATGCCCTTTGTCTCTTTTTACTTGATAGGGATTCACGTATCCTAAGCCGCTACGGAAATAAACAAAAGAACTTACCTGTGAAAGCTGAACAAAAACACACTCCGATGATGCAGCAATACCTCAAGCTAAAAGCTGAGAACCCAGAGATTTTGCTGTTCTACCGCATGGGCGATTTCTACGAACTCTTTTACGATGATGCCAAGCGAGCTTCTCAGCTTCTTGATATTTCATTGACCAAACGTGGTGCGTCTGCAGGTGAACCTATCCCAATGGCGGGTGTGCCATTTCACGCCGTAGAGGGCTACCTGGCAAAACTTGTTCAGCTTGGTGAGTCTGTGGCGATCTGTGAACAGATTGGCGATCCGGCCACCAGCAAGGGCCCGGTAGAACGTAAAGTTGTGCGTATCGTGACACCAGGTACTGTGACGGATGAAGCGCTGCTTTCTGAGCGTGTCGATAACTTAATCGCAGCAATTTACCATCACAACGGTAAGTTCGGTTATGCGACGCTGGATGTCACCTCTGGTCGCTTCCAACTGACAGAACCAGAAACTGAAGAAGCGATGACAGCCGAGCTTCAACGCACTGCACCACGTGAGCTACTGTTCCCAGAAGATTTTGAACCTGTACATTTAATGGCGAGCCGCAATGGTAACCGTCGTCGCCCAGTCTGGGAGTTTGAGCTTGATACGGCTAAGCAACAACTCAATCAACAATTTGGCACAAAAGATCTGGTTGGTTTTGGTGTAGAACATGCGTCCTTAGGGTTATGTGCTGCTGGTTGTTTGATCCAGTACGTAAAAGATACTCAACGTACGGCTTTACCTCATATTCGCTCTTTAACGTTTGATCATCAGGATCAATCCGTCATCCTTGATGCTGCTACCCGACGTAATCTGGAAATTACTCAAAATCTAGCAGGCGGAACCGATAACACGCTCGCTGCAGTACTCGACCATTGTGCAACTCCGATGGGCAGCCGAATGCTGAAGCGTTGGTTGCATCAGCCTATGCGTTGCATTGAAACGTTAAACAATCGTCTTGATGCAATTGGTGAGATTAAAGAACAAGCTCTGTTTGCCGATCTTCAACCAACGTTAAAGCAAATTGGTGATATTGAACGTATCTTAGCGCGCCTTGCATTACGCTCTGCTCGCCCTCGCGATATGGCTAGGCTTCGCAATGCCATGCAACAGCTACCAGAGCTAGAATCTGTCACCGCTTCTTTGACCCATCCGTACCTAACGAAATTGGCGAAGTATGCAGCTCCGATTGACGAAGTATGTGACCTGTTAGAACGCGCGATTAAAGAAAATCCGCCGGTTGTTATTCGTGATGGTGGCGTCATCGCTGAAGGCTACAATGCGGAGCTCGATGAATGGCGAAAATTGGCAGACGGTGCAACAGAATATCTTGAGCAGCTTGAGCGAGATGAGCGTGAACGACACGGTATCGATACGCTTAAAGTAGGCTATAACAACGTTCATGGCTTCTTTATCCAAGTGAGCCGTGGCCAGAGCCATTTGGTTCCACCGCATTATGTACGTCGCCAAACACTCAAAAACGCTGAACGCTACATCATCCCAGAGCTTAAGGAACACGAAGACAAAGTACTTAACTCGAAATCTAAAGCGTTAGCACTTGAGAAACAGTTGTGGGAAGAACTGTTTGATCTATTGATGCCAAACCTTGAGAAGCTGCAAAACCTAGCTTCTGCTCTGTCTCAACTAGATGTATTACAAAACCTTGCAGAGCGTGCAGATTCGTTAGATTACTGCCGCCCAACGCTTGTGAAAGACGCAGGAATTCACATTCAAGCTGGCCGTCATCCAGTCGTAGAACAAGTAACAACAGAGCCGTTCATCGCGAACCCAATTGAGCTTAGCCCAGCCCGTAAGATGTTGATCATCACCGGTCCAAACATGGGTGGTAAATCAACCTACATGCGTCAAACTGCGCTGATTGCATTGATGGCACATATCGGCTCTTATGTACCGGCAGAATCCGCACAGATTGGTTCTTTAGATCGTATATTTACTCGTATTGGTGCATCAGATGATCTTGCATCTGGCCGCTCGACCTTCATGGTAGAAATGACCGAAACAGCCAATATTCTTCACAACGCAACTAAGAACAGTTTGGTGCTAATGGATGAAATCGGACGCGGTACTAGTACTTACGACGGTCTGTCTTTAGCTTGGGCAAGTGCGGAATGGCTCGCAACACAAATTGGTGCGATGACCCTATTTGCAACTCACTACTTCGAATTAACAGAGTTACCGAACCAACTGCCAAACTTAGCGAACGTTCACTTGGATGCCGTAGAGCATGGAGACAGCATTGCCTTTATGCACGCAGTTCAAGAAGGTGCGGCAAGTAAGTCTTACGGCTTGGCTGTTGCGGGCTTAGC
Source organism: Vibrio sp. Vb1980 (assembly GCF_033338615.1). Classification (NCBI taxonomy): domain Bacteria; kingdom Pseudomonadati; phylum Pseudomonadota; class Gammaproteobacteria; order Vibrionales; family Vibrionaceae; genus Vibrio; species Vibrio sp. Vb1980. The sequence goes on along the minus strand of NZ_JAWOSZ010000008.1, from coordinate 66,786 downwards.
TGGCGTACCAAAAACGGTCATCAAAAATGCGCGTAACAAGCTATCTCAGCTAGAGCAACTGGGGCAAAACAGTGACACACCGCGTCCAAGTGCAGTAGATGTGGCTAACCAGTTGAGCCTGATTCCAGAGCCTAGCGAGGTCGAACAAGCTCTGTCAGGTATTGATCCTGACGACTTAACGCCACGCCAAGCTCTTGAAGAGCTGTATCGCTTGAAGAAGATGCTGTAAACAGACTCACACCAACGAGCAAAAAAGAAAAAAGGCTATGGGGAACCATAGCCTTTTGCGTATCTAGTGAAATACGGATTATTTAATCGTCTTCTACGTTAAATAAGTTTTCCATATTCAAACCTTGTTTGATTAGGACTTCACGAAGACGACGTAAACCTTCCACTTGTATTTGACGTACTCGCTCACGTGTCAGACCAATCTCTCGACCAACTTCTTCCAGCGTCGAAGGCTCGTAGCCTAGTAGGCCGAAGCGACGTGCAAGCACTTCTTTCTGTTTCGGATTCAACTCTTCTAACCAATGAATCAACGATGATTTGATGTCGTCATCTTGAGTCGAAACTTCTGGATCAGAGTTGTTTGCATCAGGAATAATATCCAGCAGCGCTTTCTCACCGTCACCACCGATTGGCGTGTCGACAGAGCTAATACGCTCATTAAGGCGTAACATTTTGCTTACGTCTTCGACTGGAATATCTAATTGAGCAGCAATTTCTTCTGCGGTCGGTTCGTGATCGAGCTTTTGAGAAAGTTCACGCGCAGTACGCAGATAAATGTTCAGCTCTTTCACTACGTGGATAGGTAGACGGATCGTGCGAGTTTGGTTCATCAACGCTCGCTCTATCGTTTGTCGGATCCACCATGTTGCGTAAGTAGAGAAACGGAAACCACGTTCTGGGTCGAATTTTTCGACCGCTCGGATCAAGCCGAGGTTACCTTCTTCAATCAGATCGAGTAGTGCTAGACCACGGTTACTGTATCGACGAGAAATCTTAACAACCAAACGTAGGTTACTTTCGATCATACGTTTGCGTGCCGCTTCGTCGCCACGTAGGGCGCGTCTTGCGTAAAGCACTTCTTCTTCGGCAGTAAGTAAAGGTGAGAAGCCAATTTCGCCCAAATACAACTGAGTTGCATCTAAGCTTTTACTGCTCGCGTCAAATTCTTCACGCGCAGTCGCTTTGCTTTCTGTGGATGATGATCTTTCGAGTTCGTTATCAATGGTCTTCACTGACGCATTATCAAATGCAAACTCTTCAACTTTGGTTACTGTGTTGCTGATACTCATAACGCCTCCCCCTGGCGAGTTAGCAAGACATGACAACTCAATATGTCGCTAAATGATGTCGCAAGTTGTTTTTCAAAGTTTTAAGGCAAATAGCGTTTTGGATTCACTGATTTACCTTGATAGCGAATTTCAAAGTGTAGTTTGACCGACTTTGCACCTGAACTACCCATGGTAGCGATTTTTTGTCCGCTTTTTACGCTTTGTCCTTCTGTGACCAGCAGTTTGTCATTATGTGCGTATGCGCTTAAATAATTGTCGTTATGCTTTACTATAATTAAGTTGCCATAACCTCGTAGCGCATTGCCTGAATAAACGACTGTGCCGGCTGCGGTTGAAACGATAGGTTGACCACGCTGTCCTGCGATGTCGATACCTTTATTTCCCTGTTCTCCCGCCGAAAAGTTCTTGATTACTCTCCCTTTTGTTGGCCACAACCACTTTGAGACTTTATCACTCTTTGCTGTGGTAGTTGGCGCTTTTTGCTTCACTTTTTGGTTATCTTTTGAACCAACATACTCCTTTGTTTTCGATTGTTCAACCTTCTTTGGAGGCTGTTTTTGTACGACTTTAGGCTTAGTCTCTGTAGGTTTTTGACTAGAGTTTTTACTCGAAGGTTTAGGTTTAGAGGCTGTTGATGTTTTCGTCACTGGAGCTGGGGGGGGCGTAACAACAGGAGCCACAACGGGTTCAACTTTTTGACCATATTTAGGGGCGACATATTTCGGAGCCCAAAGTTTTAGCCTCTGTCCTGGGTAGATAGTGTAAGGCTGAGTTAACTCATTGTAACGAACAAGATCATTTACATCTTTATCTGTGACATAAGCTATGAAGTAAAGCGTATCGCCTTTTTTTACCTCATAATAACTCCCTCTGTAACTCCCTCTTTCAAGGCTTGAATAGTCTTTTTTTAGGCTAGAGACAGGTGCAGGGGAATGCGCTGCACAACCAACTAGTCCTGCAGCAAACACAAAGCTAATACCAATATGACGTAGTAACTTATTCACCTATCCCCAACCCTTAAGCTAAATCACCCGCAACCAGAGGTACGAACCGAACCATTTCTACAACGGTAGAGAGATATTCGTCTCCCTTACGCTCTATTTTTAATAACTGTTGCTCCGTATCTCCAACAGGAATGACCATTTTGCCGCCATCTCTTAATTGTGAGAGAAGAGCTTGGGGAATCACTTCAGCGGCAGCGGTAACAATAATAGCATCGAAAGGACCTCTCGCTTCCCAGCCCTGCCACCCATCAGCATGCTTAGTTGAAACATTGTAAATATCCAATTGCTTCAGGCGACGCTTTGCTTCCCATTGCAACGATTTAATTCGCTCAACGGAGTATACATGATCAACAATTTGCGCCAGTACCGCGGTTTGATAACCCGATCCCGTTCCGATTTCCAGAACACGACTCGCCGGCTCTAGCTCAAGCAACTCGGTCATACGCGCAACGATATAAGGCTGAGAAATAGTTTGTCCCTGACCAATTGGTAACGCATTGTTATCATAGGCTTGGTGCATCATCGCTTGAGAAACAAAGCTTTCTCGTGGCAAGCGTTGGATAGCATCCAGAACTCTTTGGTCTTTGATGCCACTGGAGATAAGAAACGCTATCAACCTGTCAGCATGTGGGTTACTCATTACTTCTCTTCCTTTAACCAACTATCCATAGCACGCAGCGACTCGTGAGCGGTGAGATCAACTTGCAGAGGCGTCATTGAAACTCGGCCATGCTCAATTGCATAAAAGTCCGTGCCCTCTCCTGCATCTTGCTCCTTTCCTGGTGGCCCTAACCAATAAATGTCATGGCCTCTCGGATCTTTCTGCTTGATCATATTCTCTGCGTGATGACGTGCACCTAAACGCGTAACTTCAATTTCACCTAAATTCTCTGATGGTAAGTCAGGCACGTTTACGTTCAGTAGACGATTCGTTGGAATCGGCGACGCTAAATGCTGTTGTACAATGTGACGTGCAATTTTAGCGGCGGATTCGAAATGTCGCTTACCCACTAGAGAAAAAGCCACCGACTGAACGCCAAGGAAATGACCTTCCATGGCGGCTGCTACTGTTCCAGAATAAAGAACATCATCACCCAAATTAGCGCCATGGTTGATTCCTGACAGAACAAGATCAGGCAAATCATCTTTCATTAGCTCATTCAGCGCGAAATGCACACAATCCGTGGGCGTGCCTTGCACTGAGTAGATATTTGGGGCAATTTCAGTCACGCGTAATGGTTGTTCTAATGTGAGTGAATTCGAAGCACCTGAACGATTTCGATCAGGTGCGACAATGGTCACTTCGGCGATATCTCTCAACTCATCAGCGAGGGCATGAATCCCTTGTGCATGAACACCATCATCATTGCTGATTAAGACTCTTAAGGGCTTCGGGTTTCGTGAATCCTGTTCCATTAGTATTCTCTTTCTACTTCAACCTCATTAACTAACTCACGAACAATAGAGGTCGCAAAAGATCCCGCATCCAGTGAGAAAGTCAGCGTAATGTTGTTACCTTCAACCGTCCAAGCTAAATCTTTTGGCTTCAGCGCAATATCGCGACGATCGTGGCGCATGCGATTACCACGAATCAACGCCATGAGGTCAGGCTCTTCGTCTAAAAACGGTTGCTCTAATGCCAGAGCCTCGGCTTGAGTAGGCAGTGCATTATCGCCAGCAAGCGCAGCGGTAATTGCCGCTTCACCTTGTGCAAATTGCACTTGCAAATCAGTGATGTTGTTTGCATCAATCAACTGAGTGCCAGAATTCGTCTGTGCAATGTCACCATCAATGAACTTATCAAACACACAATTCTCTAGACGAGCTGAAACGATGCGGTTGAAAATCCACGAACGAGCCGCTGATAAATACATGCTTCGCTTGTTTTGATTGCGGGTACGAACGTTTTCGCGTCCCCATCGACGTGCTTCTTCAAGGTTGTTGCCATCGTTACCAAAACGCTGACTACCAAAGTAGTTTGGCACGCCAACTTGTTTCACTTTTTCAAGACGTTGCTCTACATCCGCTATATCTGTCACTTCAGACAAAGTAACCACGAACTCGTTCCCTACTAGGTCACCAGGACGCAGTTTTTTATTGTGACGATCTGTTGCAAGGATTTCGATACTTGGGTATTGAGCCAAAAACGCTGAAAAATCTGGCGTTTCACCTTTTGGTAAATGGACACTTAACCACTGTTCCGTCACCGCATGACGGTCTTTAAGACCCGCCCAGCTAACGTCTTTCGACTGAACACCACAGGCTTTTGCTAACTCGTTAGCAACGAAGCTGGTGTTCTCGCCCGTTTTACGGATACGAACCATTAAGTGCTCGCCTTCGCCCGTAAAGGCAAAACCTAAATCTTCGCGAACCTGAAAATGCTCTGGCTGCGCTTTAATTTTTGCCGATGCAACTGGCTTACCCGTTAGGTAAGCCAATGAAGATAAAATGTCTGACATGATGTGTTTCCGCTGATATCACAGCTTAGAGGAGCAAATTGCTAGTTATTGCTTAAACAGAAGTACAACGGCTTCCGTTGCAATGCCTTCTTTGCGTCCAGTAAAACCGAGACGTTCTGTCGTCGTCGCTTTTACGTTAATGTTACTAATGTCGGTTTCTAGGTCTTCGGCTATCGCCGCACACATTGCGTCAATGTGTGGTGCCATTTTAGGCGCTTGTGCCATGATGGTTACATCAGCATTGCCAAGACGGTAGCCTTGCTCTTTAACTCGACGGTAAACGTCTTTCAGTAATTCACGACTGTTTGCGCCTTTCCATTTATCATCCGTATCTGGGAAATGACGACCAATATCGCCGGCAGCAATCGCGCCCAGCAGAGCATCCGTTAACGCATGCAACGCTACATCGCCATCTGAGTGAGCAATCAAACCTTGCTCATAAGGGATTGCTACACCACCAATAATGACTGGGCCTTCACCACCGAATTTATGTACATCGAAACCATGACCAATTCGAATCATTTTCTATCCTTTCTTTATTCGCCGCGCTCACGGCTTAGATAAAACTCGGCTAACGCAAGATCTTCTGGCTGAGTGATTTTTATATTGTTCGCATTCCCTTGAACTAAGGCTGGCTTCTCGCCTAACCATTCCAAAGCCGAGGCTTCATCGGTAATGGTTACACCCTGTTCTAATGCGTCAGCCAGTGCTTGAGTAAGCTGCTGAGTTTTAAACATTTGTGGAGTCAGTGCATGCCACAATGCTTCTCTATCTACCGTATGATCGATATCTTGTACTGCGTTTGCTCGCTTCATTGTATCTCTCACAGGAGATGCGAGAATGCCACCCGTTGAGTGGGCGCAGCAAACATCAATCAAACGGTCAATGTCGGATGTTAATACACATGGCCTCGCAGCGTCGTGGACTAATACCCACTCGCTTTCCAGATGCTCATTGACATAGTTTAGCCCTGATAACACAGAGTCTGCTCTTTCTTTACCACCAGCTACACGAATCACATCTGGGTGCTTAGCAATGGACAATTCTGGGTAATATGGGTCGCCGTCAGTAACGGCAACGACAACCTTAGAAATATTTGGGTGAGAAAGCAGTTTCTCTACGGTATGTTCCAGTACCGCTTTACCTTCGATCAATAAATATTGCTTAGGGCGATCTGCCTTCATTCTGCTCCCTACACCAGCAGCAGGCACAATTGCGATATGCGATGAGTTCATATCCAACATTTTAATGGTTTTCCTCACCTATAATGCGGTAAAAAGTCTCGCCATCTTTAACTAAACCGAGCTCATGACGCGCACGTTCTTCAATCGCATCAAGACCTTGCCTTAAGTCATCAATCTCAGCGAACATTTCATTGTTGCGAGCTTGTAGCTTGCTGTTCACTTGTTGCTGAACTTCAATTTCATCTTTTACTGTGTAGTAGTCAGACACTCCGTTTTTACCAAACCATAGAGTGTATTGAAGCAAGCCAAACAGTAGCGTAAGGGCTATAACAAAGATTCGCATATCGCTGCTAACATTCTGTACCGGAAGGAATTAGATAAGGTGACATATATAGCATAAATGCGAGGTTGCCTCTAGGGGAGAAAGGGAGACTCACACGCTCCTTACAAGAAATAAGCAGCAAAATGAAACAAGCTCATAGGAAGCGCTCCTTACCCATGACCAAAGTAAGAGCCAAAAATACAAACCTATAAATACAAAAAACCGCCGTAGCGATGGTTTCAAAAAGCTATTTAGCGAAACTTTACTCAATAAGAATTAAGCTTGATCTTTAACTTCTTTGAGACCGCTTACTTGAAACATGGAGGAGTGCGCTCACTTAGCGCTTCCGTTATATAAAAAAACACCCCGCCAAAGCAGGGTGTTTTAAAAGCTTTAAGTTAAGCTGCTAATTCAGTGAAGAATTAAGCTTGACCTTTAACTTCTTTAAGACCGTTGAAAGGAGCGCGATCACCTAGTGCTTCCTCGATACGGATTAGCTGGTTGTACTTAGCAACACGGTCAGAACGGCTCATAGAACCAGTTTTGATTTGACCTGCTGCTGTACCTACCGCTAGGTCAGCGATAGTTGCATCTTCAGTTTCGCCAGAACGGTGAGAGATTACTGCTGTGTAACCTGCGTCTTTAGCCATCTTGATTGCAGCTAGAGTCTCAGTTAGAGAACCGATTTGGTTGAACTTGATAAGGATAGAGTTAGCTACGCCTTTCTCGATACCTTCAGCAAGGATCTTAGTGTTAGTAACGAATAGATCGTCACCTACTAGTTGAAGCTTGTCACCTAGTAGTTCTGTTTGGTGCTTGAAGCCATCCCAGTCAGACTCGTCTAGACCGTCTTCGATAGAAACGATTGGGAATTGGTTAGCTAGCTCAGCTAGGTAGTGGTTGAACTCTTCAGAAGTGAAAGTTTTACCTTCGCCTTTCATGTTGTAGATGCCAGCTTCTTTGTCGAAGAACTCAGATGCAGCACAGTCCATAGCTAGAGTTACGTCTTTACCTAGTTCGTAACCAGCAGCTGCAACAGCTTCTGCGATAACTTCTAGAGCTTCAGCGTTAGATTTAAGGTTAGGAGCGAAACCACCTTCATCACCAACTGCAGTGCTGTAGCCTTTAGACTTAAGAACTTTAGCTAGGTTGTGGAATACTTCTGCACCGATACGTAGACCTTCTTTAAGAGTCTTAGCGCCAACTGGTTGGATCATGAACTCTTGGATGTCAACGTTGTTGTCTGCGTGCTCACCACCGTTGATGATGTTCATCATTGGTAGAGGCATAGAGAACTGACCTGCAGTGCCGTTTAGCTCAGCGATGTGCTCGTATAGAGGCATACCTTTCGCAGCAGCAGCAGCTTTAGCGTTTGCTAGAGAAACAGCTAGGATAGCGTTAGCACCGAATTTAGATTTGTTTTCAGTGCCGTCTAGTTCGATCATTACTGCGTCGATTGCAGTTTGGTCTTTAGCGTCTTTGCCAACTAGAGCTTCAGCGATTGGGCCGTTTACAGCTTCAACTGCTTTAAGAACACCTTTACCTAGGAAACGTGCTTTGTCACCGTCACGTAGCTCAAGAGCTTCGCGAGAACCAGTAGATGCGCCAGATGGAGCTGCCGCCATACCTACGAAACCGCCTTCTAGGTGTACTTCAGCTTCTACAGTTGGGTTACCACGTGAGTCGATGATTTCACGACCTAGAACTTTAACGATCTTAGACATTAATGTTTCCTCTCGTTTCAAATATAAATGTCAATCTTAAAGGGCAGCAGCACAACCTTCGCCGCCGCCCGTATCCTTTTACTTCTCGAATTCGCCGCGTGCGTTTTGGCCCGCAGCCTTAACAAAACCTGCAAACAATGGATGTCCATCGCGAGGAGTCGAGGTGAATTCTGGGTGGAACTGAGCCGCTACAAACCATGGGTGAGCTGGGTTCTCAATCATTTCCACTAACTTCTTGTCCGCAGATAGACCTGATACTTTTAGGCCTGCTTTTTCGATTTGCGGACGAAGCACGTTATTCACTTCGTAACGGTGACGGTGACGTTCATGGATCGTCGCGCTACCGTACAGTTCACGAGCTTTAGTCCCTTTCTCTAGGTGACACAGCTGTGAACCAAGACGCATCGTACCGCCTAGGTCAGACTTTTCAGTACGCTCTTCTACGCTACCTGATTCGTCTACCCACTCTGTGATCAAACCTACCACAGGGTACTTAGTCTCTTTGTTAAATTCTGTTGAATGTGCACCTTCCATACCCGCAACGTTACGCGCGTATTCGATTAGTGCAACTTGCATACCCAAACAAATACCTAGGTAAGGCACGTTATTTTCACGTGCATATTGAGCCGCACGGATCTTGCCTTCAATACCACGATCGCCGAAGCCACCTGGTACTAGGATTGCGTCCAAACCTTCTAGAAGTTCAACGCCTTTTGTTTCGATATCTTGTGAGTCTACATACTTAATTGTGACGCTTAGGCGGTTTTTCAAGCCAGCGTGTTTAAGCGCTTCGTTCACAGATTTGTATGCATCTGGTAATTCAATGTATTTACCAACCATACCGATGGTTACTTCACCAGTAGGATTTGCTTCTTCGTAGATAACCTGTTCCCATTCAGAAAGGTCTGCTTCAGGAGCAGTAATACCAAAGCGAGCACACACAAGGTCATCTAGCCCTTGAGATTTAATCAACTGAGGGATCTTGTAGATAGAGTCTACATCCTTCATTGAAATTACTGCTTTTTCTGGAACATTACAGAACAGTGCGATTTTTTTACGCTCATTCGCAGGAATAACGCGATCGCTACGGCAAACTAGGATGTCTGGCTGAATACCGATAGATAGAAGTTCTTTTACAGAGTGTTGCGTCGGCTTAGTTTTCACTTCGCCCGCTGCCGCTAGGTAAGGAACAAGTGTTAGGTGCATGAACATTGCGCGCTCACGGCCTAGCTCAACAGCTAGCTGACGAATCGCTTCCATAAATGGTAGTGATTCGATATCACCAACAGTACCGCCAACTTCAACGATAGCCACATCATGGCCTTCAGAACCTGCAATAACGCGATCTTTGATTGCGTTAGTGATATGAGGGATAACTTGAATAGTTGCGCCTAGGTAGTCACCACGACGTTCTTTACGAAGTACGTCGGCATAAACACGACCTGCAGTGAAGTTGTTACGCTTGGTCATCTTGGTACGGATGAAACGCTCGTAGTGACCAAGGTCAAGGTCAGTCTCTGCGCCATCTTCTGTAACGAACACTTCACCGTGCTGAGTAGGGCTCATTGTGCCCGGGTCAACGTTGATGTAAGGGTCAAGCTTCATCATAGTCACTTTAAGACCACGAGCTTCTAGAATAGCCGCAAGAGATGCTGCTGCAATACCTTTACCTAGAGAGGATACAACCCCGCCAGTAACAAAAATGTAATTTGTCGTCATGTTTAACCTGAAATTGGTTGAATGAGGGAAATGGAGTGCTTCTGGACGGGAGATAAATATACCAGAAGCTCCTTACCGCCACAACGTGAAATCTATCACACCGTAATTTTTTATTTTTTGCTTCAAATCAAAGTGAGCAAAGACAAACCAAAGTCCGTTTTCGTGTAACCAAACAAGCTGACCTTATATTATGTATTCTGCCAGTTTACCTCTGCCTCGATTCTTCTTGTTTTACTTCATCCCAAAAATGGTCAAGTTCTGATAAAGAACAATCTGTAAGTACTTTGCCTGACTGCTGGACCTTGCCTTCAACTTTTTTAAAACGTCGCGCAAACTTTACGTTTGCTTTGCCTAGCGCGACTTCTGGGTTTTTATCAAGGTGGTGAGCCAAATTGACAGTCGCAAATAGCAAATCACCGAGCTCCAACTCAACTTTCTCTTCATCGGGCTGAACTTGCAGTGCCTCTTCCATGACTTCGTCAATTTCTTCTCGTACTTTATCGACAACCGGGCCAAGTGAATCCCAATCAAACCCAAATTTTGCACATTTTTTCTGAATTTTTGTAGCACGAGAAAGTGCCGGTAAAGAGTTTGGTATTGAGTCTAGGATACTTTCTTCCGCTTTGCCTACTAGGGCTTTTTCTTTTGCTTTTTCCGCTTCCCAGTTCGCGTTAATTTCCTCGTCAGATTCAAACTCAACATCTGAAAAAACATGCGGGTGGCGACGAGTCAGTTTTTCGTTCACGGTTTCGACGACATCCGAAAAATCGAACAGCTCTTGCTCTTTCGCTAGCTGACTGTAAAAAATCACCTGAAACAACAAATCCCCTAGCTCTTCTTTTAGATTGGGCCAATCTCGATTTTGAATCGCGTCCACCACCTCGTAGGTTTCTTCTATTGTATACGGAACGATGGTGTCAAAGGTTTGTTTTAAGTCCCAAGGGCAACCGTTTTCTGGGTCACGCAACTTCGCCATGATTTGTTCTAATTGTTCAATTGGATGACTCATTTTTTGTTCCTTTAAACCTTTCTATTAAAGAAAAAGGTGAGCAGCCAAAACCACTCACCTTCTACATTATATTTTCTCAGCAGCTTTCACTAAGTAACTGTTACTTTGACAAGGCAACAAGTTTTCGCGACTCCTGAGCATAGCCTACTATGTGATGCCCCTGAGCCGGCACGTCGGAATAAGTGCAGCTAACGCAGATAAAAAGCCAAATATGACGCAAGTGTAACTCTGTAAATAGTTGAAGTTGTATAGCTAGGCGACAAACAAACGAGACTCCTGAGCATGGTTCACCATGTGATGGAGCGAGTGCGTGCAGTCAACAACGCTACAACGACAACTATGACGAGAGTTTTAGCCGAGGCGTTTCACCGTCATCACATCCTTGATCTGTTCCACACGTTTCGAAACCCGCGAAAGCACCTCAATATTGGTGACTTCTAGGTCAAAGTCCATGATGGCAAGTTGACGTCTGTAGTCGACTCGGTTCTTCATACTGGTCACTTTGATCTTTTCGTTGGCGAACAGTGTCGTAATGTCTTTGAGTAGACCACCTCGCTCCATCGCTTCAACACGCACGGTGAGGATGTATGACCCCACAAAGCCGCTGCCCCAGACCGTATCGATGATGCGCTCTGGCGCATGATGGCGCAGTTCTTCTAGCTGTTCACAGTCACTACGGTGTACTGAAATCCCACGACCTTGCGTTATGTAACCAGAGATATCGTCACCTGGAATTGGCTGACAGCAACGTGCTAGATGTGTCATTAGGTTATCGACGCCTTCTACTACAACTGCGTCTTTTTTCGGTCGGCTTTGCGCGGGTGATTTATGCTCAGCTTCTTGCAGTTTTTCCAGTGCTTGCTGGTCTTCTTCCTCTGCCGTTGGCTTGTTAACTAACGCGTTAATATGGTTAATGATTTGGTTGATGCGCAAATCACCGCTACCTACACCAACATACAATTCATCTGGTGTTTTGACGTTAAACCGCTTGAGGGCGTAATGCTCTGCATCTTTTAACGTTGCGCCAATTTTGGCTAACTCATGCTCAAGGATTTCACGACCTGCTTCAAGGTTCTTCTCACGGCTTTGTTTTCGGAACCAGGCGTTAATTTTGGCACGCGCACGACCAGAATGAACGAAGCCTAATGATGGGTTTAACCAGTCACGTGATGGGTTAGGTTCTTTCTGAGTGATAATCTCGACTTGGTCACCCATATGTAATTTATGCGTGAACGGCACAATACGACCTCCGACTTTGGCACCGATACAACGGTGTCCCACTTCGGAGTGAATGTGATAGGCAAAATCTAGCGGCGTTGCCCCCATTGGCAAATCGACAACATCACCACGTGGTGTAAAGGCATAAACACGGTCATCAAAGACTTGGCTACGTAACTCATCGAGCATTTCGCCAGAGTCAGACATTTCTTCTTGCCAATCCAGTAGCTTACGCAGCCACGTGATCTTCTCATCATAACCGCTTCGGCTGCTTGCCCCTTCTTTATATTTCCAGTGCGCGGCAACACCCAGTTCCGACTCTTCATGCATTTGCTTGGTACGAATCTGGATCTCGATGGTTTTGCCTTCTGGCCCTAGAATTACTGTATGGATCGATTGATAACCGTTTGGTTTAGGGTTAGCAACGTAGTCATCAAACTCGCTCGGTAGATGCTTGTATTTGGTGTGAACTACACCCAAAGCCGCGTAACAATCTTGCAGTTTGTCTGCGATGATACGCACTGCTCGCACATCAAACAGCTCATCAAAGGCCAAACTCTTTTTCTGCATTTTTCGCCAAATGCTGTAGATGTGCTTAGGTCGACCACTCACTTCGGCATTGATGCCCGACACTTCCATTTCGTGCGTGAGGTCTTCAACAAAGTCTTTGATGTACTGTTCACGAACGATGCGCCTCTCAGAAAGCTGCTTGGCAATTTGTTTGTAAGTTTCCGGCTGTTGGTAGCGGAAAGCGTAATCTTCAATTTCCCATTTCAGCTGACCGATGCCTAATCGGTTTGCTAGCGGCGCATAGATGTTGGCACACTCTTTTGCCGCCGCACGTCGAACTTCATCTGGCGCTTTTTTAACTTCAATAAGGTTACAAATTCGTTCCGCGAGCTTGATAACTACGCAGCGGAAGTCATCCACCATGGCAAGCAGCATGCGGCGTACGTTATCTACCTGAGATGACGCTGCACTGCCTTCCATGTTGACGTTGAGTTGGCCAATAGCAGCCATTTCTTCAACGCCGTCGATTAATTTTATGATTTCTTTGCTGTATTTCTCTTCCAGAATTTCTCTGTTAAAAGCACCACTTGAAACCAAAGGAAACAGTTGAGCAGCCACTAAAGTGGCTTGATCCATAGACAAGGTGATCAAAATTTCGATCATTTCTCGTCCACGCCACAACAACAGTTCCGCTTGCTCGTTATCAGCTAATACTGTCTGGCAATCTCGATATACTTCGATTAAGCGTGAGGCTGTGTTTTTCTCTTGTCCTAGGCTAGCCACCCAGTTTTCGAGTTCAAACTGTTCATCTTGGTTTAAATGCGCGCTTCTTACCGCAACCATCTCATCATCCTAATTATTATATTCGTGTGGTTTGACTAACACCGTCCAGGTTAGTTCTTTTTACCGCGCGTACACGCTGGCTTTATGACCACCCACCACAAATAAGGGGTCAAAGTCCTAAAGTTAGGACTTTTCAAACAATGCCATCGATTCTAGATGACTGGTATGAGGGAACATGTCCAGCATACCTAATTTCGTTAATTTATAGCCTTGCTCTATCAAGCTTTGACTATCCCTAGCAAGGGTAGCAGGATTACAAGAAACATAAACTACACGCTGTGCGCCAAGCTCAGAAACTTGATCGATGATCCCACTCGCTCCCGCGCGTGCCGGGTCTAATAATACTTTATCAAACCGCTCTGCGGCCCAGGCTTGGCCTTCAAAATCTTGCTCAAGGTTAGCGTGATAAAATTGCGCGTTATTGATTTGGTTCAAAGATGCATTGTTTGTGGCTTTTTCTACCATCTCTGCAACACCCTCTACTCCAACCACGTACTTAGCTAATTTCGCAACTGGTAAACTAAAGTTGCCTAAACCACAGAACAAATCTAACACTCGGTCACTCTTTTGTGGGTCTAACCACTCAACCGCTTGTTTGACCATTTGTTGGTTTACACCTTGGTTTACTTGAATAAAGTTATTTGGTGCAAAAGGGATTTTCACTCCAACTTCTTGATAAAAAGGCATATCGCCTTCGATAAGGTCTAATTGTTCTGTCGATGGCATTAAGTACAACGATGCGCCATGACGTTTTGCCAACTCCGTTAGAGATTGAGTTTCACTCGTTGTCAGAGCGCTCAAGTGGCGCAGCGTAATACACGGCCCATTATCACCAAGTACCAGCTCTACATGACCTAATTGTTCCGGCTTTTTGAACGCTTTTAGGGCTGAGTAAATCTCTGGCAGCAAAACATTCAGTTCCGGTGCCAGCACTGGGCAATCGGTCACTTGCGCAATTTGCTTACTCTGCTTTTTACGGAAACCAAAATGTAGCTGACGTGTTTTTTTATCAACAAACAAGCTCACTCTCGCACGGCGACGGTAGGCCTGCGAATATCCCAATAACGGGGCATCTAGTTCAATGTCACTGCCTGAAAATTTTCGCATTAGCTGACGCAACGTTTGCTGTTTGTACGTCAATTGTTGGTCATAATCTAGATGCTGCAAATCACAGCCACCGCACTCATGATAATGTGGGCAAAATGGCTCCACACGAGCTTCACTCGGCTTAAGGATTTTAATCAACTTACCGCGAGCGTATTTGCTCTTTTCTTCCACCAATTGAGTGACCACCTCCTCACCCGGCAGTGCTCCATCAATAAACAATGGCTTCTTTTTGAGGTAAGCAATGCCTGCGCCGTGGTGATCTAAACGCTCTACTTGCACTGCTTGGTGCCGAGTATTGAGTTGGGTTTTCTTTTTCGGTTGAAAGATGCGTGCCATGCTCTATGCCTGATTTATGTGTAATTGCTCTTCGGCTTCACTATTCTTGATTGCAGCCGTTGTGTGATTCGAGTGACTTGATTATGCTTACCGTTTATTCGGTGACGTCACTTCTTTGCTCAAGGCTTTATCGTGCGCTTGAGAAATAATGCGTTATTTTCCCATATCCAGACTCCGATGTAATTAGATAACATGACCAGATATGGCTTACGAGCACGTGTAATTACACTAACTCTCGCTCCCACTCTCATTATTGGTTTATTACTGAGCGGCTTTTTCTCATTTAACCGCTACCAAGACCTTGAGAAACAAGTTATCACCACTGGTAACAGCATTATTGAGCCGCTGGCGATTGCCAGTGAAACTCATCTACTATCAGAAAGCCGAGAGGCGGTACGTCGCTTGATAAGCTACGCGCACCGCAAAAACTCCAAACTGGTTCGTAGTATCGCGGTATTTGATGAACATCATGAGCTCTTTGTGACCTCTAACTTTCATCCTAATTTTGAAGCCTTGATGTTTCCCAAAGATAAACCGATCCCGCAACTGGGTAATTCGGAAATCTACGAAAACTCACTGATATTGCGTGTCCCCATTTTGTCAGAAGGTCACTACTTAGCGGAGTTGTCGAACGAAAGCCAAGGCACAAAAGCGATTGGTTACATCGCCGTCGAGTTAGATCTCTCCTCCTTGAGGCTGCAACAGTATCAAGAAGTCTTCTCTGCTTTTTTAGTTCTGGTTCTCGGTCTTGGCTTAGCAAGTGTGTTTGCTTCACGTCTAATGCACGATGTGACCCAACCTATCACCCACATGAAGAATGTCGTTGACCGCATTCGCCGTGGTCATCTGGATGTGCGTATCGAAGGCAAAATGCACGGTGAGTTAGACCAGCTAAAAAATGGCATCAACGCCATGGCGGTATCGTTATCAGAATATCACGTGGAGATGCAGCACAGTATAGACCAAGCCACGTCCGACTTACGTGAAACGCTTGAGCAGCTAGAAATTCAGAACGTTGAGTTGGATATCGCGAAGAAACGCGCGCAAGAAGCGGCCAGGGTTAAGTCAGAGTTCTTGGCGAACATGTCGCACGAGCTGCGTACTCCGCTCAATGGGGTGATTGGCTTTACTCGTCAAATGCTTAAAACGCAGCTTTCTAACAGCCAAACGGATTACCTACAGACGATTGAGAAATCGGCGAACAACCTGCTGAATATCATCAATGACATTCTCGACTTCTCGAAACTTGAAGCGGGTAAGCTGGCACTCGAAAACATTCCTTTTGATTTCCGAGAAAGTTTAGAAGAGGTAATTAACCTACAAGCCACAAGTGCACATGAGAAAGGGTTAGAAATCACCCTAAAAGTGGACCCTAAAATTCCACCAGGTTTAGTTGGGGATCCACTACGTATCCAGCAAATTTTGACGAACTTAGTCGGTAACTCAATCAAGTTTACCGAGCGAGGCAACATTGATGTTAGCGTAGAAATGCGCTCTCAATCAGGAGACTCCGTCGAACTGCAATTCATGGTGCGTGATACCGGTATTGGTATCTCTGAGCGTCAGCAAGCGCAGTTGTTCCAAGCCTTTAGCCAAGCAGATGCAAGTATTTCACGTCGTTACGGCGGTACTGGTCTTGGTCTGGTTATCACTCAGAAACTGGTGAGCCAGATGGGCGGCGAAATCAGTTTAACCAGCCGTCTACACCAAGGTTCAACCTTCTGGTTTACGGTGCGCTTGCACTCAACCGAGATGCCAATGAGCGAACTGATTGAAGTGGAACTTCTGACTGGGAAGCAGTTACTGCTGATTGAACCAAACATGCAAGCCGCATCCGTAACCCAACAGATTCTAAGTCAGGAGGGTATTTTAGTAACCTACCGCTCTTCGCTACCAAACAACGAAGAACAATATGATTATGTACTGTTGAATTTAGCGGCCAACCAGACTCACGATGCGGAAGTTATTACACCTTGGATAGAACAAGCGAAACGCATGGCTCCGAGTGTTCTCCTAGGGACACCGAGTACCGAATTGGCGCTTGCGGACCAAATAATGACAGAGCATCACGTCCAGTGCCTGACGAAACCATTGTCTCGCCGTAAGTTGCTACAAAGCCTGATTAGCGAACATGTAGAATCGCCACCGGTATTAAGCGCTCCAATTACGCCAAGCGAAGGGGACCGTTTACCTCTCACTGTACTAGCAGTGGATGACAACCCTGCAAACTTGAAGCTGATCTCTGCACTGCTCCGCGAACGAGTAGAAACCGTCACCGCCTGTAGCAATGGCCAGCAAGCGGTGAACCTGGCGACAGAGAAAAAGTACGATTTAATCTTCATGGATATTCAAATGCCACAAATGGATGGGGTGACCGCTTGTAAGCACATTAAAGAGTTGGAGCTAAATAAAGACACGCCAGTGATTGCGGTAACGGCACATGCCATGGCAGGGGAACGAGACCGCTTGCTCTCGGCAGGAATGGATGACTACTTGACCAAACCTATTGAAGAGCATGTGCTACAACAGGTTTTGGTTCACTGGAACCCAAATGCTTGTACAGAGAGCATTGGCAAAGTCGCCCCTTCATACGTTGATGAACCTGAAGGAAGCGCACCACAATCCGTTTCTTCGCCTCAGCAGGATGTGATTATTGATTGGCAAGCAGCCTTGAAACAGAGCGCGAATAAAGAGGATCTCGCTAAAGACATGCTACGCATGTTGATTGAGTTCATCCCTGAAGTAGAAGCAGTCGTTGACCAAGCTCTGGAGCAAGAAGATATCTCTCGTGATGACCTAATTCATGTCATCCATAAGCTGCACGGCAGTAGTTCATATTGTGGCGTTCCAAGACTGAAGTCACTCTGTGCGACGCTTGAGCAAGCACTGCGCTCAGGGATCAGTCTTGAGGAGGTTGAGCCTGAAATGTTCGAGCTGCAAGATGAAATGATTAAAGTAACAACAACCGCAAAGTTATACCTTGAACAGTGATCTATTGAAGAGAAACAAAAGCCAGAGCAAATGCTCTGGCTTTTTAGTATTTTGTTTAAGACTTACAAGCTAGGATTCAAAAATGACCGTCGCCACAGCGTAATGACGCTCATCGGAAATGGACAGGTGAATGTGGTTAACACCCATCGCATCCGCTATTTGCTTGGCTGTGCCCGTCAATGCGAGTACTGGTTTTCCAAGCTCATCGTTCGAGATGGAAAAGTCGTGAAACGTGACCCCTTTTGCGATCCCTGTCCCCAATGCTTTTGAGGCAGCTTCTTTAACAGCAAAGCGCTTAGCAAGATAACGACCTTGCAGCTTAAGCTGTGAGAATTTGGCCATTTCTTCTTCTGAAAGAATCCGCTGAGCAAAAGGTTCACCACTACGAGCTAACGCTTTTTCAATACGCTCAATTTCTGCAATGTCGGTCCCTAACCCTATAATCGCCATCTAGATAGCCCTATGACTGGCGAGCCTCAATCATCAATGCTTTCATGTCAGCAACCGCTTTATTTAAACCATCAAATACCGCGCGACCAATGATTGAGTGACCAATGTTGAGTTCGTAAATTTCTGGTAATGCAGCAATTGGTGCGACATTGTGATAAGTCAGGCCATGCCCGGCATTAACAATAATACCTAGATCATGTGCATAACTAGCACCAGCGGCAATCTTCTTCAGTTCAGCTTGTTGCTCGTCTTCTGTCGTCGCATCTGCATAATGGCCAGTATGTAGCTCAATAAACGGAGCGCCACACTTTTTCGCAGCTTCAATCTGTTGACGGTCAGCATCAATAAAGAGCGAAACTTTGATGCCTGCATCTGTCAGCTTTTTCGTCGCAGCTTTAATTTTTTCAAGCTGCCCTACTACATCTAAGCCACCTTCCGTCGTCAGTTCTTCACGCTTTTCAGGCACTAAACACACAAACTCTGGTTTAGTTTGCAGCGCAATCTCAACCATTTCGTCCGTCACTGCCATCTCTAGATTCATACGCGTTTGAATGGTTTCACGCAGAATACGTACATCACGATCCAAAATATGGCGACGGTCTTCACGTAAGTGGATAGTGATACCGTCCGCGCCTGCACGCTCAGCAATTTCGGCAGCGTGAACAGGATCTGGGTATTTTGTACCACGTGCATTACGTAGAGTGGCAATATGGTCGATATTGACGCCTAAATAAATTGAGCTCATTTTCCGTTACTCCGTGCTCTGGGGGTCTGAATGAAAAATTCACGACTTTTTAAAGGTTTGCCGCCAAGATACGGCTTTAAGGCTATACGTGTAAAGCGTTTTGCCGCTTTTAGCTGCTCTTTAGTGACGAACCGCCGCTCACTGATAGCAATCAGTTCATTCCCTAAAAACGTGAGGTTATCGCGCCTAACAGAAGCAATAAACCCTTTCTGTTCCCGGTAACGATAGGTCATTTCTGGGTCGACGGGCTCGCCGGTACCTGCACAATGCAAAAAATCCACGCCATACCCCATCGAAGACAGCAAGGCTAACTCAAAACGACGCAGTGCAGGCTCAGGGTTCTCGTTGTGCGCCAACTCGGTTAACGCATGCAAATAATCATGAAATAGTGCTGGCATCGGCACTTCAGCCATCAAAATACGGCCAATCAGTTCATTGACGTACATGGCTGAGTAGAGATTAATGCCCGTTAACGGCAAACCTAGACTTATCGGCTCGGCTTGACGCAAAGTTTTCATTGAGCCTTTCCCCGACCATTTAAGTAATAGCGGGGTAAAAGGTTGCAATGCGCCTTTTAAGTTCGAACGCTTACTGCGCGCGCCTTTGGCCATTAAAGTCATTCGGCCATATTCCTCACTAAATACATCAAGGATTAAGCTCGATTCACTGTAAGGGCGTCGGTGCAATACAAAACAGCGCTGTAAACCTTCGGAAGACAGATTACTCATCTAAGTCATTGTGCCTAAAAAGTGTGAAATAAAAAATAAGGAGCCGAGCGGCTCCTTATTTTAATCGATACTGATTTTTCATCGATGTTGGAGCGAAGCACCTTCGCAGCCAAGATTATAAATCGTCTATATAACCCAACGATCGCAACGCTCGTTCGTCGTCTGCCCAGCCAGATTTCACTTTTACCCAAGTTTCTAGGTAAACCTTACGACCGAACAATTCTTCCATATCTAAACGCGCTTCGCGACCAATGGTTTTAATCTTCTCGCCACCTTTGCCAATCACCATTTTCTTCTGGCCATTACGCTCAACAAGAATCAAGGCATTGATGTGGAAACCGTCGGTTTCTGGGTTGTAATCAAAACGTTCAATCTCAACCGTTACTGAGTATGGCAGCTCTTCACCAGTAAAGCGCATCAGCTTTTCACGCACAATCTCAGACGCCATAAAACGCTGAGAACGGTCAGTCACGTATTCTTCTGGGAAGTGATGCGTTGCTTTAGGTAAGTGATTACGCACGTGCTTACGTAGTACGTCAATGTTCTTACCTTGCTTGGCAGAGATTGGCACAACATCCACGAAGTCCATCTTCTTCGACATCTCCGCCATGTGTAGCATCACGTCGTTACGATCTTGTACGTTGTCGACTTTGTTTACACAAAGCACAACTGGGAAGTTCGATTTTTGAAGTTTGGTCAGTACCATCTCATCGTCTTTAGTCCAATGCGTACCATCGACTAAGAAGAACACAAGGTTTACATCACTCAATGACGAGTTAGCAGCACGGTTCATCAAACGGTTGATCGCACGCTTTTCTTCAATGTGAAGTCCAGGCGTGTCGACGTAAATCGCTTGGTAATCGCCGTCCGTATCCACACCCATAATACGGTGGCGTGTCGTTTGCGGCTTACGAGAGGTGATCGAAATCTTCTGACCCAAAATCTTGTTCAAAAGTGTCGACTTACCTACGTTTGGACGACCAACAATAGCAATAAAGCCACAGTGTTGGTTTTCTGGCGAGCTTGGCTCACCTTGTGATGCGAAAAACGCATCGATATCGAATTCGTTATCAGCCATTTGTTAATTGCTCAAGTGCTGTTTCAGCAGCCGCTTGTTCTGCCTTGCGGCGGCTGGTGCCTTTACCGATTACAGGCTTATCCACACCTGCTACTTCGCACTCAACCGTGAACTCTTGGTTGTGCGCTTCACCTTTAATATTAGTCACTGTGTAGACAGGCAGCGGTTTTCTTCTGCCTTGTAGGAACTCTTGTAGGCGAGTTTTCGGATCTTTCTGTGAAACGCCTGGTTTAATGGCTTCAAGGCGTGACTGATACCAACTCAGTACAATGCCTCGCACAACTTCAAGATCACTGTCTAGGTAAATTGCGCCAATAATGGCTTCAACCGCATCGGCTAAAATAGAGTCTCGGCGAAAACCGCCACTCTTCAATTCACCTGGACCTAATTTTAAATAATCTCCTAGATCGAATTCACGACCCAGTTCCGCCAATGTATGTCCGCGAACCAAAGTAGCACGCATGCGGCTCATGTCACCTTCGTTCACTTTTGGGAAACGATGGTACAGATCATCAGCGATGACAAAACTTAAAATTGAATCGCCCAGAAACTCAAGACGTTCATTGTGCTTACTGTTGGCGCTGCGGTGCGTCAGCGCCAAATTGATAAGCCCGGCATCTTGAAACTGGTAGCCGAGCTTTCTCTCTAGTTTATCAATTGGAGAATTCATACTCTCTCGATATTTGAATGGTTAGTGAATGCCACCGATGCGGTTAAAACGCACACCAGTTGGAATCCATGAAGGTAGAACACTATCTGCGCCACGATCAAACTCGAAGCTGATCCAGATCGCGACAGCTTTACCGACTAAGTTTGCTTCTGGAACAAAGCCCCAGTAACGGCTGTCAGCACTGTTGTCACGGTTATCACCCATCACAAAATACTGACCTTGTGGTACAACCCACTCTGTCGTGCCGCTGCGTGGGAAATATTGCTCCACGCGGTTACGCACAAGAGGGTTAACCAAAATATTGTGCTCAACGTTACCCAATTTTTCATCCAGTTGGATCATTGGAATACCGTTCGAGCTAAACTGACTTTCTTCAACATTGCTCAGTTTAACTGGCTTACATGCCGATTCGCCTTGGCTTTGCACGCAAAGCTGCTTATCACTTGAATAACGCACGATATCACCAGGTAAACCAACTACACGCTTAATGTAGTCCACACTTGGTTGTGGTGGGTATTTAAATACCACGATATCACCACGCTCAGGCTTACCAGTTTCCACTAGCTGAGTACGCCATACTGGGTCTTTTAGACCGTACGCGTACTTCTCAACTAAAATGAAATCGCCAACCAGCAAGGTAGGCATCATTGAGCCTGATGGGATTTGAAATGGTTCGTAGATAAAAGAACGTAATACTAAAACGAACGCGATCACAGGGAAAATAGAGACGCTATTTTCAACCCACCAAGGCTGACGCTCAACTTTTTGCAAGGTCACTGCATCCAAACCATTAGACGTCTGAGCTTGAATCTCAGCCAGTTTTTCCTGACGCTTTTTCGCGAAAACCAGCTTTTCCAATAGCCAAACCACGCCAGTTACCAAAGTCGCAATAACCAACATCAGTGAGAATGTATTCGCCATTAAATTCCCTTATCTAAAAATACGAAAGTGAAAGAGCCGAAACCCTTTCACTTATTTTAATATCTAACGTCTTAAGACCGACAAGTGTGAGACAAAGTTCAACTTTAGTCTTTACCTACGTGAAGGATGGCTAGGAACGCTTCTTGAGGCAGCTCAACGTTACCGATCTGCTTCATGCGTTTCTTACCTTCTTTCTGTTTCTTCAGAAGTTTCTTCTTACGACTTACGTCACCGCCGTAACATTTCGCAATAACGTTCTTACGCAACTGTTTTACCGTTGAACGAGCGATAATGTGGTTACCAATTGCCGCTTGGATTGCGATATCAAACATTTGGCGAGGGATGAATTCTTTCATCTTCTCTACCAACTGACGACCGCGAGTCTGAGACTGATCTTTGTGTGTGATCATCGCCAATGCATCAACAGTGTCACCGTTAAGAAGAACGTCTACACGTACCATGTTCGAAGCTTCAAAACGCTGGAAGTTGTAATCCAAAGATGCGTAACCGCGTGATGTTGATTTCAGACGATCGAAGAAATCCAGTACCACTTCAGCCATTGGAATATCGTAAGTCACAGCGACTTGGTTACCGTGGTAAACCATATCAACTTGACTGCCTCGCTTTTCAACACACAGAGTGATTACGTTACCTAGGTACTCTGAAGGCACAAGGATATTACAACGTGCAATCGGTTCACGAATTTCTTCAATGTCATTGATCGCTGGTAGTTTTGCTGGGCTATCAACATACAGCAGATCGCCATCTGTCTTCTCAACTTCGTAAACTACCGTTGGTGCTGTGGTAATAAGATCCAAGTCGTATTCACGCTCTAGACGCTCTTGGATGATTTCCATGTGCAACATGCCAAGGAAACCACAACGGAAACCAAAGCCAAGTGCCGCAGAGTTTTCTGGCTCGTAGAATAGCGATGCGTCGTTAAGGCTTAGTTTGCCTAGTGCGTCACGGAAGTTTTCGTAATCGTCGGAAGATACAGGGAACAGACCTGCGTAAACCTGAGGTTTAACTTTCTTAAAGCCAGGTAGCGGTTTATCACAACCATTCTTCGCTAGAGTCAGCGTATCACCAACAGGGGCACCAAGAATGTCTTTGATACCACAAACAACCCAACCTACTTCACCAGTACGAAGGGTATCGGTATCTACTTGTTTTGGCGTAAAGATACCAAGGCGGTCTACACCCCAAACTTGGCCCGTACTCATCACTTTGATCTTATCGTTCTTCTTCAGTTCGCCGTTTTTAATACGCACTAGAGAAACAACGCCAAGGTAGTTATCAAACCATGAGTCTATGATCAGCGCTTGTAGTGGCGCATCTGGATCACCTTCCGGTGCTGGAATCGCTGACACAATGTTCTCTAGAACGTCATCAACACCAATGCCTGTCTTCGCAGAACAGCGGGTTGCTTCCATTGCATCGATACCAACGATTTCTTCAATTTCTTCCGCTACACGCTCAGGATCGGCTGCTGGTAGGTCAATCTTGTTCAAGATTGGCACAACCTCTAGATCCATTTCGATCGCGGTGTAACAGTTAGCCAGTGTTTGAGCTTCAACACCTTGACCCGCATCCACAACCAATAGCGCACCTTCACAAGCCGCTAGAGAACGTGATACTTCATATGCAAAGTCAACGTGCCCCGGAGTATCGATGAAGTTCAGCTGATACGTCTCACCGTCTTTAGCGGTGTAGTTTAGCGTCACACTCTGAGATTTGATGGTGATGCCACGCTCACGTTCAAGATCCATAGAATCCAGAACCTGTGCGGCCATTTCACGATCGGTTAACCCGCCACAAACTTGGATTAGACGGTCTGATAGGGTCGACTTACCATGGTCGATGTGGGCGATAATCGAAAAGTTACGAATGTGCTTCATAGATTTAGGGTGACTAACTCTTTACAAATAGGGACAGTAAGAAACGCCATCTACTGACGGCATTTCAATCAAGTTGGCAGATTCTACCGAATTTCGTTAACGGGCGCACGTAATTTAAAGTACATACCCAAATAACCTTTAGTGGAGGGGGACAGCACTTACTGGATTGGCTCTCCAAGTACCCGAACGAGGGTAACTTGGCGCTTAGATTCATCTTCTAACGGACGAGAAACACGTTTTGCGATCCACATTCCACCAGCGGCAAACAATACCGATGCCAATATGATGATGCCTTCCCCGCCGGCTGTCAGCGGCGCTAATAGGAAGTGACCAAACATCGCACCGATAATCAAACCAAACAATGGCAGTAAATAAACCGCCATTGCTGATTTTATTAGGCTCGACTCAGGAAAACCAATCTCGACGACTTGACCTATTTTCACCGATTTATCCGTGCGCAGGTGCCAAGATAAACTCTTGTTACCAATGGCTTTAGTAACAACGCCCGTTCCACAGCTTTTCTGTGAAGAGCAACTACTGCAACTGGTCTGCTGTTCGCAACTTAAATCAATTTCGTATTGCTTACCGCGACGATGCACGTCTGTCACGGTAGCCAACGCGGTCATCATTGTTATTTACTCTTTGTTACATTAAATGTGACAGATTGGGCGATACGCTGTGCTGTGGTCGGTGGAATGTCTCCTACAACAGAGATTTCATGTTGACCGCTCACAAAACTGTGTAGCGTTCTTCTGCCTTGGCGAACCAACTGCCCTTTTAACGAATGCTCATCTTTGTTTGCTACGTAAACAGAGAAGCTAAACAGACCATCAGAATACAGCTGGCTCTCCACCATTTGATTAGTAACGGCCATTCGATAGCGGTTGAGCTCGTTCGGCTCGAAACCCTCAGGGATCCAACCAACCTGCCAATTACTGGTCCCAATATCGCCTTTTGGCATGGTGAGAACAGCAGGTAATTGAACATCTTGCAGGCCACTCATTAACTCTGCGATTTTTGGGTTTACCGTGTAAGAAATAGTGCGATATTGTTCAAGCATCTCACCATCGCGGTCCACAAGGTCGGCACGTAACGGCAATTTACTCTTCTCATCGATCCATAGTACGTATGAATAGCGCAGACCGTCTTTAGGAACAATACGCAGCACTTGTGTTGCCACACCAGCTTCACGAGCTCTACCCACTTTTACATAGTCGTAATACAAGTTTAGCTCATCGATATTGGTGTTGAGCATAGGCATAGTCGGAGCGACCATTTTACCTGACTCGATGGTGAACGGTTCTAAACCCGTTTCGATGTAACTTACTTCAGTTCCGCGACGAATCACTTCACGCACGGGGCCACTTAAGTAGACAAGGTGAGCATATTGATCGTCACCATGCGTGGCATGACGATACAGCAACGGCTCAATGCTGTTCTTTTTGATAAGGATATAAGAGAGTTCGTAACTTAAATTCTTACTCGCCTCGCTCATTTGATGCAATAAAGCCTCCGCTGGCTTATCACCAGCAAAGGCTTGAGAAGACATCATACTGAACAGAGCGCAAGCGCTGATCAGAAATTTTTTCATTCAATATCCGGATTCAGATTTGCATCTTGTTGAGATGCATCACTGTTAATTCGTAACTGCAATTCGTAGTCTCGCAGCATAGCATGAACACGCTTGCGCTGCTCTTGCATATTTGCCTCGCCTACAGAACGTTCTACAGACTCACGAGTCAAACTCACTGGTTCTGCGCTGCCAGCAAACGGAACCGTCTGCAATACAGGTAATTGATCTGTTTGCGGCGACATTGAATCACTACCACCGTACTGCTGTACACCTAAAATAACAACAAGCGATACACATGCAGCAACAGCAACTTGACCAAACTGCGTCAACCAACCTGGCAACTGACGTTTTGCTTTTTGCGGTTCTGGTTGCGACTCTTTTGGCGTATCCGCAATTGAGATAACATTTGCACTGTGCGAATCAAACGCACGGTGTGCAGGTTCATCTTCTAACGCTAACGCCACGCTTTCAGCAATATTCCACTCAGGTTTTGCTGGCGCTTCGCCTCGCATCACATCACCAATCAGGTGATAGTTCTGCCAAGCATCACGGCTCTCTTGGTCTTGCTCTAACTCTTGAATTAAAGCCTTATCGACCAATTCTCCATCCATGAGAGCTGAAAGTTTTTCTTTGTCAGCCATTATTTTCACCATAGTTATTACTTGTACTAGCGTTGCAAAAGAGGTCTGATTTTCTTTTCCACCGCCTCACGAGCACGGAAGATACGCGATCGTACCGTTCCTACCGGGCAATCCATCACCTCTGCAATTTCTTCATAACTCAAGCCATCGAGCTCTCGTAATGTCATTGCGGTTTTTAAATCTTCAGGTAAAGCTTCGATTGCACTGAACACCACCCGTTGCAATTCTTTGGACAACGTTAAGTTCTCAGGGTTCGATATTTCTTTAAGTGCACTACCTGTTTCGTAAAATTCAGCATCTTCAGCATCGACATCTGTCGCTGGAGGTCTACGCCCTTGAGCAACAATGTGATTTTTCGCAGTATTCACTGCAATGCGATACAGCCACGTATAAAACGCACTTTCCCCACGAAAGCTAGGGATAGCTCGGTAAGCTTTAATAAACGCTTCTTGTGCTACATCTGGTACATCGCCAGGATTACTAACGTATCTGGAAATAAGATTACATACCTTATTCTGGTACTTTGTTACCAACAGGTTGAATGCTTGCTTATCGCCATTCTGAACTCGCTCAATCAATACTTGATCGGTCAGCTGCTCGTTCATTCGAGCGGATACTCCTATTTGTTATGCCCCTACTCTTCTCAGATATGGGTACTAATTATGCAAAACGTAGTATTGACACCACTGCTTACTTGAGCACTATTGTGACCCTAACGTGAATGAGAAAGTTCCATGGTTTCTCAAGTTTTTTGTCATTGTTTTTTCACAGTGTGATGTCTGTACCCAAATGACCACCGCTGCCTGACTTTAGTCTAAGTTTGACAAGCGAGCATCTTGGAGGGAAATGGGTATAATGAATGATCTCTGTCCCAGATTGTGCTGGGTCGAGCATTGAAAAGCAATGGCATTGACAAACTATTACTTTTCATTTGCATGGCTAATGGCTATCTGAACACCGCGTTACAAATTATAACTTAGGAAGCATGCTCATGCTCTGCATGAAAAAGAAGAGTGGCTCAGTCACCGCAGTAACACGGACGTCGATAGGTCTCCCAACTTAGCCCTTAGCGACAGATGTCGCGATAATGGAATGCACATGGTGTGCAAATAATACACAAGGTAACTTTGTTACCTTAGCTTGGGATTATAAAAGTTATATGAACACAAATCGTGAACATGAGTGTGATGTATTAGTGGTAGGGAGTGGCGCGGCAGGTTTGTCGTTGGCTTTGCGCGTTGCTAACCACTGTAAGGTGATGGTGCTGAGTAAAGGACCACGCAGCGAAGGGGCGACCTACTATGCTCAAGGCGGTATCGCTGCCGTATTTGATGAGTCAGACACCATTGATTCACACGTTGAAGACACGCAAATCGCCGGGGATGGTATTTGCGATGAGGAGACCGTAAGGTTCATTGCTGAGCATTCAAAAGAGTGTGTACAGTGGTTGATTGACGGTGGTGTCCCATTTGATCGTGAAGAAGATGACTCTGACGATGAACCTCGCTACCACTTAACTCGTGAAGGTGGTCATAGCCGTCGTCGTATTCTTCACGCGGCAGATGCGACAGGTATGGCGATGCAAACCTCCCTGCAAGATAACGCTCATAACCATCCAAACATTCATGTTCTCGAACGTCACAATGCTCTGGACTTAATCACCGAAGACAAAATTGGCGGTGATAAAAACAAAGTTATCGGTGCTTATATTTGGAACCGCAACGAAGAGCATGTCGAAACCGTGCGAGCCAAATTTGTGGTTCTCGCTACAGGTGGTGCTTCAAAGGTTTATCAATACACCTCTAACCCAGACGTGTCGTCTGGTGATGGTATTGCGATTGCTTGGCGTGCAGGGTGTCGTGTGGCTAATATGGAATTTAACCAGTTCCATCCGACGTGTTTATATCACCCAGAAGCACGTAACTTCTTGCTAACTGAAGCGTTACGTGGCGAAGGTGCTTACCTGCGCCGTCCAGATGGTTCTCGCTTTATGCCAGATTTCGATGAACGTAAAGAGCTTGCTCCGCGTGACGTCGTGGCTCGTGCTATCGACTTCGAAATGAAGCGTTTAGGCGCCGACTGTATGTATCTCGACATCAGTCATAAGCCTGCTGACTTTATTACGAAACACTTCCCTACCATTTATTCACGTTTGATGGACTTGGGCATTGACATGACTAATGAGCCAATCCCAATCGTACCTGCTGCACACTACACTTGTGGCGGTGTCATGGTGGATAGAAATGGCTGCACCGATCTGAAAAATTTGTATGCGATTGGTGAAGTTAGCTACACCGGGCTGCATGGTGCTAACCGCATGGCATCAAACTCACTTCTCGAATGTGTGGTTTATGCTTGGTCTGCGGCAAAAGATATTCTAAAGCATCACACTAACGTTGAGCTCCCCTCACAGGTGCCATGTTGGGATGAAAGCAAAGTAACCAATAGTGATGAAGAAGTGATCATTCAGCACAACTGGCACGAGCTTCGTCTGTTTATGTGGGACTACATGGGCATTGTGCGAACTGACAAGCGTTTAGAGCGCGCCTTACGCCGTATCCAACTGTTGCAACAAGAAACACACGAGTACTACAGCAATTTCCGTGTGTCGAACAACTTATTAGAACTGCGTAACCTTTTACAAGTCGCAGAGTTGATGGTTCGTTGTGCGATGCAGCGTAAAGAGAGTCGAGGTTTGCACTACACGCTTGATTATCCGAACCAACTGGAAAACAGCGGACCAACGATTTTGGTTCCAGCTAAACAGCTTTAACTCTACCGAGTAAACTATTACATCAGCAGGGAGCATTAGCTCCCTGTTTCATTTCCCATTGGCGTAATACCAAAGATAATTGACGATACTGCTCATCGTCACTGCTATCACGCCAAATCGTAACACTACGGCCAGATTGCAATTGGAATGTTATCTTGAATGGTGATGCCGATGTATCAACTCGCTGTAAATGACCCTTTTCGGACTCAATATCTTCCGAGTATTCGCCACACTCAAGGGCATCAAACCTAACCGAGCCATCGCAGTGCACATACCAATGCCCATGACTTGTAGGTTGAACAAGACTTTGGTTTGAGAAAGCCTTCACAATCAGTAATAACAAATAAGTCGATAATACGAGCGGAATGCTAGAGAGGATAACAGCCCAAGTCATCAATAAGAAAAGTACAACATTGAAGACTCGGGCAGTCAGAGAGGGAGAAGCAGTAAAATTAACGAACTTTGCTGAGGTTATGGGCGACAATTTTATCAACCATTGCTGCATGACCTAAATTTTCGCTACGGCCATGCCCCATTACCCAAGTAAACAGATCAGGATCATCGCATTCAAGTAAAGAAACAAAGTCACGCTGCTCTTGTTCACTCAGAGTATCAAAGCACTCTTCAAAAAACGGCATAATTACTACGTCAAGCTCAAGCATGCCTCGACGACAAGCCCATTTAATACGCGCTTTTTCTTCCGGAGTGTACATTCACTATTCCTTCATAGATGTCTTGTTGTTAGTGCGGAGTGTAACAAGGGATGTGCTACGTCACTAGTGTGCGGGTCACAATACGATAGTGAAAGCAGACAAATGTTGATTCGTAAATCGCTCCCCTAGTATCTCAAGGTTATTTGGGTATAACATAGCGGAAAAATATCTTCAAAAGGCATTGTAATTATGGAATGGCAAACTCGTTTTTCAGCATTACCTCTCTCAACTCAAGACGCACTTCCAGAGTTATCTATCTCACTGCTGGATAACTTCGGCATGATCACCATGATCGGTGACGATAAAAAATCATACTTACAAGGTCAGGTTACCTGCGATGTTGTTTCTTTAGAACAAGACCAATCAACACTGGGCGCACATTGTGATGCGAAAGGAAAAGTGTGGAGCGTGTTCCGCCTTTTCCATCATTATGATGGCTACGGCATGATCCAACCAAAATCGGCGATTGACGTAGAACTTAGTGAAATAAAGAAATACGCCATTTTCTCTAAAGTAACGATTGAAGCCTCTGATGACGTTATCTTAGGCGTTGCTGGCGTCAAAGCCGACGAATTCATTTCAACAATGAGCAAGACAACTGGCAGCGTTCGCCCAGTTGACGGTGGCACAGCAGTGCAAGTTGCACAAGATCGCTGGTTACTGATATTAAGTGCGCCAGAAGCACAGCAAATCGTTGAAACTACCGACGCTGTCTTTACGACAAATGAGCTTTGGAATCGTTTCGATATTGAGGCAGGTTTACCATTTGTCTCTGCATCCGCGCAGAATGCTCACATTCCACAAGCACTCAACGTTCAAGCTTTAGGAGGCATAAGCTTCACAAAGGGCTGCTACACGGGACAAGAAACGGTAGCACGAGCGAAGTATCGCGGTACCAATAAACGTGCGATGTATATCGTAAAAGGTGCGACTTCTGCTCCATTCAGTGACGAACCAATTGAGCTCGAACGCAGCGTAGGTGAAAACTGGCGTTCAGTAGGTGCTTTGTTAAATCACTACCAGTTCAGTGACAATCACGCGATTGGCCTGATCGTACTGCCTAATAATCTCGATGAAGACACTCGTCTTCGTTTGGTTGCGCAACCAGAATGTGAATGGACAATCGAATCACTGCCTTACAGTCTTGATGATGAGTAATACAATCAATACTCCTTTGATGCAATTTCTCACAGACCAACACATTCCGTTTCGTCTGTTACCGCATCAAAGACCAGCAACCACCATTGAGGATGCCGCGCACCAACGCGGCATTCGCCCCTCTCAAATGGTGAAAGCAATCTTGCTACGAGACATGGGTAATCAATATGCACTCGCCTGTGCGCCAGGTGATCGTAGCGTTGATCCCAAAAAAGTGCGCTCGTTACTGAAATATCGCCGGATGACTTGTGTTGATCAAGCCGATGTTGAGTCCATCACTGGTTACAAAATTGGTACTGTCACTCCTCTGCTACTCAAACGTCATATGCCAATCGTGTTCGACCCTAGCTTACTAGAAGAACAGGAAGTCACGATCAGCAGTGGCGATCGCATGGCTGGACTGGCGCTTTCTATCCAAGATCTTATCCAATTGTGTCAGCCGACCGTAGCTGAGATCTGTCGTTAATCGTCTAAAAACAATGTAATAACACGTAGTGTTTCTATCACTGCGTGATCTCGCTCATATCTACAAAAATAGACATAAGAATTTTTAATCACATATAAAACATAAATAGTCACAAGAATAAAACTCGTATATGCTGAATTTGTTGGTTAAGTTTCAAACAAGCACTTAACCAATATAAAGTGAGTCAGCTAGCTGAGTGACAGCATTCATGCAGTTAGTTATCCACTTTTGTGTAATGCATCTGTGACTATTCGCCCGCTGAAGCGGGCTTTTTTTTACGTGGAACTTTTTCTCTTTCATTTCCTCTAATCGTTAGAACGTAAAGTGTGTTACGCGAAGCACGACCTTAATAGAAACAACTAGCAAACAACCGTTTTCGTTCTATTCTTAATTCTGTAACAAAACTATTGCTTAATGCGTCACGTAAAAAGAAGTGTATTGGCGTAAGGGTTCCTTTAGAGAGGTTATTTTTGGGGTAATCCTCACGCTATTTAAGAGATGACACTGTCAAATTGTCTAAGACAACACAATTCTCTGACGCAACACCCTACATCTGTATTTAATACTATTGCTGTCACAATAATTTTCGCGTCCAGAACGTAGAATACCTAGGCTAGGTTAGATAAAAGGAAAGTAAATATGAGACTGTTTAAGCGCTATACACCAAGTATGATTGCTAAACATATAAGTCGTCTTTTTAAAGGAAGAATTTATATTTACGGGGTCGGTAGATTCGAGTTTGATAACGGTAAGTTAATACTGCCGGAGAAAGCAGAGCAACGCCATTTCCGAGCGGTCAAAGAGATCAATCAAGAAATAATGAAACTCCGATGCGCATATGCTTAGCAAAATGTTGATAAAACAAAGGCTGGATTAACCAGCCTTTTGTGTATTTGAAGTTCGCTTTGCACTTACTGACGCGCCAGATCCGGCAAGTGTCCCTTTAAACCAAGCGCGCGCTTCATGATCTCATCTTTCGCTCCCGGCAGTTGCCCCGCTAAACTCAAGCCAATGCCACGAACAAGCTTCTTAGCTGGGTTCTCGCCAGAGAACAAATCTCGAAACCCTTGCATAGTAGCGATCATCTTTGCCGCTTCCGCTTTTCGCCAACGCTCGTAGCTTCTTAGGTTGCGTTTACTACCGATATCTTGTCCCTGCTTCCAAAGTGCTAACACCTCTTGAGCAAGACTGGCCGCATCTAATAAACCCAAATTCACACCCTGCCCCGCTAATGGGTGAATGGTATGGGCCGCATCACCAACCAGCGCGACTCGCTCGACGACAAAATCTCGCGCATAGCGCATTTTCAAAGGAAACGCAGCACGCTCTCCCACTACTTCACATAGACCAAGTCGAGCATCAAACTCACTCGTCAACGCTTTATTGAAATCATGTTCACTCATCGCCACTAACTGCTCTGCTCGATTTGGCTCCGTGGACCAAACAATAGAGCACATATTTGGTTGCGACATTGGCAAAAATGCCAACGGTCCGTGAGGAGTAAATATCTGGCGCGCAATGCTGTTGTGTGGCATAGCAGTTTTGACATTCGCGACCAAAGCATGATGACCATAGTCCCAATGCGTTAATGGAATATCCATTTGATGGCGAAGCCACGAATTCGCCCCATCGGCTCCGACCACTAATTTAGCGGTCATGGCTTGGCCATTATCGAGCGTCAGCCAGCTTTCTTGCTCACCGACCGCGAGAGTCGCGCAACGTGCGGGCATAAACATCGTGACGTTATCGAGCTTTTGGACTTGTTCAAGCAGCGCAAGTTGAATCACACGATTCTCAACAATATGCCCTAAATCAGGTTGTGCCATACTTTGTGCATTAAATTCAATGCTGGCAAAGCTATCTTGTTCCCATACTTCCATGCCATGGTAAGGCGAAGCTCGGCGCTGTTCTATGCCCTGCCAAGCACCAAGTTTACGCAAAATCGTCTCACTAGAGCGGCTCAGCGCAGACACACGAACATCGGGTAATTCTTTCAACGAATCATCTGGCACTTTACCTTCAATAACGGCGACACGCAGATCACTGTCTTTGAACGCGGCAGCAAGTGCCAACCCAACCATCCCTCCGCCGATGATGGCGATATCTACACTTTGCATCATTGCTTTTTATTACCTAATTCAGTGCGGCCGTTCATCGTTTTACCAAACCAAGTGTATGGCGTATTAGCGGCTGCTTAAAAATAGAAAGGTTATCCATCGCTGCTAAGGCAGTATTTCGGCCAATTCGCATCGCGGGTAAATCATTTGAAAAAACATGCACCAAGGCACTGGTTAGCCAAATAGTTTCGCTTCGATCTGCTTCTCTACGTTGACTAAAGCGCATCAGGCCTTTATAAAGACCCACATCCTCACTTTGCTGTACAATTTCTTCTGCTAGTGAGACTACATCGCGAATACCGAGATTAAAGCCTTGTCCAGCTATCGGGTGCAGCGTTTGTGCCGCATTTCCAACAATCGCAAAGCGATGTGAAATATTTTGCTTTCGATGACGAAGAAGTAATGGGTAACTTGCACGACGCCCCACTTTTTTCATCGCGCCTAAACGCCAACCAAAATCGTTCTGTAAACGCTGGAGAAATGCTTGATCAGATAACTCAAGAACGGCTTGGGCTTCTTCAGGGTGCAAACACCAAACTAAGGACATTCGATTGTCACTCATTGGCAATAAAGCAACAGGGCCATTCTCAGTAAAACGTTCAAAGGCTCTACCTTGATGAGGTTCTTGAGTCACAATATTGGCAATGACAGCCACTTGTTCAAAATCTTGCTCAGAAAGTTCTAGACCAATTTTCTGACAACAGGTCGAAACAGCACCATCTGCAGCCACCAGCAGTTTTGCTTCAAGTTGCTCACCACTTTTCAACGTCACATGGGTACAGTTTTGCTCGCGCTCGATATCGGTAACGGAGTCAGGACAAAACAGCGTAATTGACTCGCTGCTGTCTAATAATTCTTGATATACACGCCCAACATCGGCTAATTCTACAACATACCCTAGAGCTTCAACCCCAACCTCTTGCTTGGTAATCTCCGTCATCCCAGCATGAGAACGGTCAGAAACGTGGATATGTTCAATGGGTGTGACAAACGGTTCTACTGACGTCCAGAGCTGTAGTTGACGCAACAGATTGACAGTACCGTAAGACAATGCGATTGAGCGAGAGTCAAAACCAGGGTGCATATCTGATTGTGCTTTAAAAGGCTCAACGACGGCAATGCGGAGCTTTCCCTGAGACAAATGGTCAATCGCCAATGCTAACGTTGCACCAGCCATGGCACCACCAGCAATGACTACATCATATTGCTTCATACTAACCTCTGGACGGTCTACGATTAGTGAATAGTAGGTTTTTTGTCGCTGCTTTCAGGACGAACACCAAATTCAGCATGGATCGTTAGTACGCAAGCTTTGATGTGCTCAATCACTTGCTCTAGCAATTGCGCTTGTTCACCAAGATCGTCATCTTCATCGATGCCTAATTTGGCAATCTCTTCTAGGTCAGCCAGTGCTTCTTTAGCGTCATCAGATGCTTTATTAAGCGCAACGCCTGCTAGACCTAGCCCAGAAATAAAGTGGTTTACAAAGTCGGACACACTGTCGGCTAATGCGAATAAGCCTTCTTCGCCTGGCTCATCTGGCAATAATAAAGACAGCTCCATCGACGTGCCAGTTAGTTCATTGACAGTAACAGTGAATACGCTTTGAGCAAAAGCTAGTGCGGTAGAAGGCCAACCCATACCATCATTGGTGTAGTCAAACAGAATAGGCTGCCAAGTTTGATCATTGATCGCCAATCCACCACTTAACATGCCGACAAATAAGCCATGTAACTCCGCCGGTGTTACTGCTAGGCTTGCAGATTGCAGTTCAGCAGCAATAGATTGGTATTCAGGAAGGGTGATTTCACTCATAACTTGGCTCATTCTTGCGTAATAATGTATTGGTATATCCTACCATCAAGGTTAGTGGTCTGAAACGGCTATCAAATTCAATTTTGGACAGCATTTGTTCAATTTGCCCAATTCCTGTGTGATCTCGTCATCATTTCTCTTTCTGTGATGGGAAATGCTTGAATCTTAATAGCGGTTTTCCTATAGTTTGCTCCTCGGTAGTTGTATGAAGCAACACCTTAGATAGCGCGAATATAGAGTTTATTCATCATGAGCAATCAAGCGATCGACGTTGAAATATTAGGCAAACTTACACGAGTGAATTGTCCGACAGGACAAGAAGAGTCTCTTGTTGCAGCGGCAAAAGATCTGGATCGCCGATTGAAAGAAATGAGCGAACGTACTAAGGTAACCAATGAAATCCAACTGCTGACCTTTGCTGCATTGAATATTTGCTATGAGTTGCACACCAAGTCATACGAATCCAATGGTCAACAGCAAGAAATTACTGAGCGAATGGAAAAGCTCACCGCGTCTTTAGAGAACGCACTAAGCAAAGTTACGCAAGGACAGCAGTAAATACAAAATTTACCCTGGGGTGTGCGTCAGCAGGATTTAAGTCCCTGAGCCGATAAGCAATACCTAAGGGTTAGTATTTGGTAACTATTGAGCAAGCTCGGCATGCACCGAGAAGCCTACGGTTGTCATTGCTGATCCGCCTTGAACCAGCTGGTTCAAGGGCCACAATCCTCAACGGCACCCTGGGGTATTCTCTCTATGTCAGACCTCTCTCGACAAGACTTCCGCAAACTGATTCGTGAAAAGCGCAACGCTCTGTGCAGTGATACGCAATACCAAGCGGGAATCGACCTTATTACTCAATTTTCCCAACTTCCTGAAATCGATCAGGCGCAACATATTGCCATCTACCTTTCTGCAGACGGTGAGCTTGATACTAAACCGCTCATTGAATGGTTATGGCAACAGGGAAAATCGGTTTATCTGCCCGTCATCCATCCCTTTTCTAAAGGTCAGTTACTGTTTCTTCAGTATATAAGTGATGAACAGCTCGTCTACAACAAGTACGGCATCTTAGAGCCCAAGCTCGATATCAGACACCTCAAACCCGTTCGCCAGCTTGATTTAATCTGCACGCCTTTAGTTGGGTTCGACAGTATCGGACACCGCTTAGGCATGGGCGGAGGGTACTACGATCGTACTCTGTCACGTTGGTTTATAACTGGAGAGGGTGCTAAACCTGTCGGTATCGCTCATGACTGCCAACATGTAGAACGCTTACCAATTGAAAGCTGGGATATTCCATTACCTAAGATCGTGACCCCAAGCCAAATATGGCAATGGGAAAGTGACAAGTAAGCCGCTATAATCACGCCCGCAAACGTTAACGAACATCTATTCAGGAGATTGGCATGACTCAAGATGAAATGAAAAAAGCGGCTGGTTGGGCAGCACTAAAATATGTTGAGAAAGGCAGCATTGTCGGTGTTGGTACTGGCTCTACCGTGAATCACTTCATCGATGCACTAGGCACTATCAAAGATGATATTAAAGGTGCAGTGTCTAGCTCTGTCGCTTCAACTGAGCGCCTTAAAGAGCTTGGTATTGAAGTATACGAGTGTAACGATGTAATGAAGCTGGATGTGTATGTTGATGGCGCAGATGAGATAAACCCAGCACGTGAAATGATCAAAGGCGGCGGCGCGGCTCTGACTCGTGAGAAAATTGTCGCAGCAATCTCTGATAAGTTCGTATGTATCGTTGACGGCACTAAAGCAGTTGACGTACTTGGCCAGTTCCCATTGCCTGTTGAAGTAATCCCAATGGCACGCTCTTACGTGGCTCGTGAATTGGTAAAACTAGGTGGTGATCCAGCTTACCGTGAAGGCGTTGTGACTGACAACGGCAACGTGATTCTGGATGTGCACAATATGCAAATTACCAACCCGAAAAAAATGGAAGACAAAATAAACGGCATCGCTGGTGTGGTGACTGTGGGTCTTTTCGCTCATCGTGGTGCAGACGTAGTGATCACTGGCACACCAGAAGGTGCAAAAATTGAAGAATAAATAACAGCCCAAAATGAACCTATCTGGTTCACTTTTCTGTTATTTCATTACATACGGTGCTGCAAGGCACCGTTTTTTATTCCTTTCTATAAGAAAATTATCTCTTATTCCGTAATTTTCTTACCCAAAGCAATTTTTTTTTGTTACTTTATTGAACAGAAGACGCACAGGGAAACGTTTGTCTTCCTACAAAACTGTTAATTATCCCCTTTTTAATAGTTTTGCCCAATGTGCGCCACATTAGCCCACCTTTCCATTTTAAGGACGAGAAAAAATGGCCAAAGTTTCACTGGAAAAAGAAAAGATTAAGATCCTCTTGTTAGAGGGACTCCACCCTTCTTCAGTTGAAGTTCTTCAAGCAGCTGGTTATACCAACATTGAATACCATAAAGGTTCCCTTCCGGAAGAAGAACTAATTGAAGCGGTAAAAGACGTGCACTTCATTGGTATCCGCTCCCGTACGAACCTATCCGAAGAGGTAATCAATGCGGCGAACAAGCTGGTTGCAATTGGCTGTTTTTGTATTGGTACTAACCAAGTAAACCTAGATGCAGCAGCAAAACGCGGTATTCCTGTCTTTAATGCACCATTCTCTAACACTCGAAGCGTGGCAGAGCTTGTACTTGGGCAAATCCTTTTACTAGTGCGTGGTATTCCTGAAAAGAATGCACTTGCACATCGCGGTATTTGGAAGAAAAGTGCAGACAACTCTTACGAAGCTCGTGGTAAGTGCCTTGGCATTATCGGATACGGTCACATTGGTACGCAGCTTGGTATTATTGCCGAAAACTTAGGTATGCGCGTTTACTACTACGATATTGAGAACAAACTGTCCCTTGGTAATGCGACGCAAGTACATACCATGAGTGAACTATTGAACAAATGTGATGTGATTTCTTTGCACGTTCCCGAAACACCGGAAACGAAAAACATGATGGGTGAAGCTGAATTTGCTCGAATGAAACCAGGTTCCATCTTTATCAACGCGGCACGTGGCACCGTTGTGGATATTCCTGCACTTTGCCATAGCTTAGAAGCTGGTCACCTTGCCGGCGCTGCAATTGATGTATTCCCAACTGAACCAAAAACGAATGCTGACCCGTTCGAGTCTCCTTTACAAAAATTCGATAACGTCATCCTCACTCCACACGTTGGTGGTTCAACGCAAGAAGCGCAAGAGAATATCGGCTTAGAAGTGGCGGGTAAACTGGCTAAGTACTCTGATAATGGCTCGACACTTTCAAGCGTAAACTTCCCTGAAGTGTCATTACCAGAACACAGTGGTGAGTGTTCTCGTCTGCTTCATATCCACAAGAACCGTCCTGGTATCCTAACTCAGATCAACACCATCTTTGCTGAAGAAGGCATTAACATTGCCGCGCAGTACCTACAAACAGCCGCTGAAATAGGCTACGTAGTGATCGACGTTGAAACTGGACGCTCAGAAGAAGCTCTAACAAAGCTCAAAAACATTGAAGGCACAATCCGTGCTCGTATCCTGCACTAAACAGTGAAACAGAAACGACAAAGGCAGGGGTTATGACTCCCTGCCTTTTGCTTTTTACTGTTTGCTAAGCCTTACTTTAGCTTATAAATGACATCGACTTGATCGCGAATGATCATAGTTGAATCTTGGTAGCTATTCGCTCCTTCTTTACTATCCATCGCCATTGAACGCATTAACACAGGCTGAACGTGCATCTGTCTGTAATTGATCTGCCATACATCGCCCAACTTTTTCTCAAAACCAGTCGCTAATGACCCTGCTTTTTCTCTTGCGTCCTTAATCGCAGCCATTCGTGCCTTTTGCTGATACTCGGCTTGGTTGCTTACCTTAAGTTGAATATTATCAACCTGATTAATTCCCGCTTCTAACGCCATATCTAGGTATTGGTTAAGGTTTTTCAGATCCGTCACCGTGACATCAATACTGCGAGATGCTCGATACCCAACAAGTTCTGCTTTTCCTGATTTAGGGTAATGGTACTGAGGAGCAAGGTATAAATTCGAGCTAGTAATATTGTCTTTTGACAAGCCGGCATCCGACAAGCTTTTTAGAAACTCTTCAACGGTTTTATCTACGGACAATTTCGCTTGTTCAGCCGTCATTGTCGTATCGACTACTTTTACAGAAAACGTAGCCATATCAGGTGTGGCCGTCACTTCGCCATACCCCGTTGTCGTAACATGAGCAAACTCTGGCGTATTCGCCAAAACTGAAGCACTGGTAAGGCTGACTGCTGAAGCCAGCAAAAATGAATACAATTTCATTCAATAAATCCATCCATACAAAATTAAGTACTTAATCTCAGATTCCAACATCACTATCATGGCTGAGAAAGCGTGTGGTTTCATAATAGAAACTTCCGCCGATTATCCAAGCACCCATAGTGACTTCTAACACAACTTTGACTATGTAACATTGGCGTAATTTTTAAACAAAACATACTTAAGTTAACGATATGCAGCTCTGACAAACTTATTGAGGTAGATGATGCTGCGCATACCCCACTATCGCGTGTGAGATTTCTTGTAATACCCCAGTTTCTAACTGCCAGTGGTGCCAATAAATCCGATGGGACATTAAAAAACCTGGAGTCACATCAACCAACACACCTCTGTCTAATTCGTCGGTAATTTGCAAGCGGGGGATCAAGCAATAAGCAACACCAGCTAACGCCACTTTTAGAAACGCTTCAGAACTACTGATGTTGTGATGAATAACGCTGTCAGGATTGACGTTAAAATGCTCGGTAAGAAATGTTTTATGTAGATCATCATATTGGTCATATGAAACGGCCGGTGCTTTTGCCAATGTCTGATTATTTACGCCTTTAGAAAAATAACGCTGATAGAACTCTGGGCTCGCGACACAAACATAATCGATGCGACCTAAATAGTCTGCTCTGCATCCGGGAATTGGCTGGGGCTCCAAGCTGATCGCTCCTGTCACTTCGCCACTTTTGAGTTTTTCAATAGAGCGGTATTCACCATAGATAGTCAGTTTTAGTTCAACTTGACGCTGCTTCATAACATTTTGCAGCGCTGGCAGTAGCCATGTTGCAAGGCTATCTGCATTAGTCGCTAAAGAGAGTTGCACAGGTCGCGTACTGGTATCATTTTTTAGTTCGGGGAGAATTTCATGCTCTAGCAAGCGTACTCGCCGATAAAGACCCAACAATTTTTTACCAATTGGCGTTGGCTTAGGTGGCTGGCTTCGAATTAAAACAGGCTGCGCGAGAAACTTCTCTAACTGCTTGATACGTTGAGAAATGGCGGATTGAGAAACAAATAAATGCTCGGCAGCACGCTCAAAGCTACCCTGATAAACTATAGCGTCTAATGCCTCAATCCATTTGTAATCTAACCCTCGCATACCTTCC
This sequence comes from Vibrio sp. Vb1980, assembly GCF_033338615.1. NCBI lineage: Bacteria > Pseudomonadati > Pseudomonadota > Gammaproteobacteria > Vibrionales > Vibrionaceae > Vibrio > Vibrio sp. Vb1980. The sequence continues at coordinate 25,867 of NZ_JAWOSZ010000008.1, read as the reverse complement.
CTCTCACTCCTGATCAAACGCCTCCCGTTAAATTAGTCTATCTAATGTAAGATTAAAATCATTAATTATACTTATTTAGATAAACGCTTTATCTTTCCCCTCTCTGTAAATGTATTTGTTATTTTGATGTGAGGTGAAGTGTGAGCTTGTGGGTTCTATTGCAAGGTTTTGGTTTAGGAGCATCAATGATCATTCCGATCGGCGCGCAAAATGCGTATGTTTTGAATCAAGGCATAAAGCGTAACCACCACCTAACAACCGCCACTATTTGTAGCGTGCTAGATATGATTTTCATCTCTCTAGGTATCTTTGGTGGTGGTGCAATTCTGTCTCAAAATGAAATCTTACTGACGTCGGTGACACTTGGTGGTATTGCTTTCTTGAGCTTATATGGACTGCTCTCGCTAAAAAGTGCTTTTAAGCCAGAGAGTGAATCGGAATCAAAAGGGGAGATCGTAGATCGAGGTCGTCGAACGGTTATTCTAGGTGCGTTAGCTGTCACTGTGCTTAATCCGCACTTATATTTAGATACAGTCGTTATTCTAGGTTCGATCGGTGGACAGTTTGAAGGCCATGATCGCATTGCTTTTGCACTAGGTACGATTATGGCTTCCTTTGTTTGGTTCTACACTTTATCGATAGGAGCAGCCAAACTAGGTCCAACACTCTCTAAACCAAAAGTGAAAAAAACCATCGACATTGCAATCGCAATGATGATGTTCACAATAGCGTATATCTTAGCGAGTGAGCTTATTGATGAGTATTGGTAATCACCAGGTAGTAAGGCAGCAAAGACATGGAGTCACTAAAACGTATTTATAACAACAATAGAGAGCGATTCAACGCGCTCTCTATTCCTTTTCGGGAATGGCAGCACGAAGCCATCTTAGACTTTGAGACAGATATACGCATTGCGAGAGAGCTTGGTTGGACGGGTACGCATACCAAAAGCCTCTTTTTAACACTCAAAGGACAAGGTTACGCGGTTTATCTGACAGATAAGGACTCGCGCCTCGATGCCAAGCAGATTAAAGCGATTACAGGTAAACGTCCCTCTATTTGTAATGATGATGAAATGGTCGAAGTGTTAGGTTGCGTACCCGGCGCGGTTTGCCCAATAGGCTTACCGGAATACATCACTATCATTGTTGATACCAATCTCTATCAACATCAAGAGTTGCTCTATACGCCTGGCTTACCTGAGTTCACATTTGGATTTGCAGGTAAACATCTAAAACGCCTCTTACTTGCTGGTCATCACACCCTTTACGAAATATAAAAAAGCGAGGCCTATTGGCCTCGCTTTCGAATATCGACTGCTTTTGATTAAGCGTCGACTTTGTTCAGGTGAACATCCATTTGTGGGAATGGAATCTCGATACCATTTTCATCCAATGCTTCTTTAATACCTTGCATTGCATCAAAGTATACGCCCCAGTAATCTGCAGTTTTCACCCATGGACGAACCACAAAGTTAACTGAAGAGTCTGCTAACGTAAGTACACCAATTGTGATATCTGGGTCTTTCAAGATACGTGGATCTTTCTCTAGCGTCTCACGAATCACTTTCTTCGTTAGTTTAAGGTCTGCTTTGTATGAAACACCAATCACTAGGTCGACACGTCGTGTCGCATGGCGAGAGTAGTTAGTAATGGCACCGCCGATAACTGAAGAGTTAGGCACAACAACCATTTTGTTGTCTGGTGTTTTTAGAACGGTTTGGAAGATTTGAATTGCTTCAACACTACCCGCTACACCGCCGATTTCTACGTAGTCGCCTGATTTGAATGGACGGAACGCAACAATAAGTACGCCTGCTGCAAAGTTTGATAGTGAACCTTGTAGTGCAAGACCAACAGCAAGACCTGCCGCACCAATCACAGCAACAACAGAAGCGGTTTGAACTCCTAATCGACCAAGAGCCGCGATTAGCACGATTACAAATAGCAAGTAACGAACAAGACCGTGAATAAATTCAACGACGGCCTTATCCATGTTTTTCTTTTCTAGTACTTTAGAAACACTACCAGCGACTGCCTTAACGATAAGATTACCGATAAACAGAATAAGCAGCGCAGAGATAATGTTCACACCGTACTGAACCAGTAGATCTGAATTGTTTGTCAGCCAAGTTTCAGCCTGAGTTAGACCATCCGTTAAAGTGGTATCGATACCCACCGATTCACCTGCCATAATTCTTATCCTCAAAAATAAAGAGATATAAATCCAATTGCCGTTAATTTATGAACCTTGTTTTTTAAAGGCTCTTTTCTAAAACAACATCCCTATTGCTCCACTGAACAGTGTCAGATTTTTGGCACAATATCCCAACTCTGACTTTTTTCAAAGTCAGAGTTTCGCAAAGATATGCAAAACAAGACTTTATCAGAGCTTTCTGACACTGACTTGTTACAGGTTACGCAATGCACTCTGATTTCGCCACTCTTAAGACTGATATTCCCATGTTTTCTTTAAAAAAACGTTAAAGGTGAGATATCTCACTAGCAAATACAATCTAACGCATAAAAATATCGGGAGAAAGCAGAGGGGAAGAAAATGATAGACATAAAAAAACCCGCTCAAAGAGCGGGTTTTTAAGTAACTTAATCAGTAACGATTATAGTACGTCAACTGCGTTAAGGTCAGCAAATGCTTGCTCTAGACGAGTAACCATTGAAGCTTGGCCTGCACGTAGCCATACGCGTGGATCGTAGTACTTCTTGTTTGGTGCATCTTCACCAGTTGGGTTACCGATCTGACCTTGTAGGTAATCGTGGTTTTCAGCTTCGAACTTACGGATACCATCCCAAGTAGCCCACTGTGTATCAGTATCGATGTTCATTTTGATTACACCGTAGCCGATAGATTCACGGATTTCTTCTAGAGAAGAACCTGAACCGCCGTGGAATACGAAGTTTAGAGAGTTCGCTGGAAGACCGAATTTCTCAGAAACGTGCGCTTGAGAATCACGTAGGATAGTTGGAGTTAGTACAACGTTACCTGGCTTGTATACGCCGTGTACGTTACCGAAAGATGCCGCGATAGTGAAACGGTGGCTGATTGCGCTTAGTTTCTCGTATGCGTATGCAACGTCTTCTGGAGAAGTGTATAGCTCAGACGCATCCATATCAGAGTTGTCAACGCCGTCTTCTTCACCACCAGTACAACCTAGTTCGATTTCTAGAGTCATGTTCATTTTAGCCATGCGCTCTAGGTACTTAGCAGAAATTTCGATGTTCTCTTCTAGAGACTCTTCAGAAAGGTCGATCATGTGAGAAGAGAATAGTGGCTTACCAGTTTGCGCGAAGTACTCTTCACCAGCGTCTAGTAGACCGTCGATCCAAGGAAGTAGTTTCTTAGCTGCGTGGTCAGTGTGTAGGATTACTGGAACACCGTAAGCTTCAGCTACAGCGTGAACGTATTTCGCACCAGCAACAGCACCTAGGATTTGAGCTTCTTGACCTTCAAGTTTTAGACCTTTACCAGCAAAGAAAGCAGCGCCACCGTTAGAGAACTGAACGATAACTGGAGCTTTAACTTTTGCAGCTGCTTCAAGTACTGCGTTTACAGAGTCAGTACCCACACAGTTTACTGCTGGAAGTGCAAAGCTGTTTTCTTTTGCAACTTCAAATACTTTCTGAACGTCATCGCCAGAGATAACACCTGGTTTTACGAAGTCGAAGATCTTAGACATGGATGTAATCCTATTTATCTGTCGTTTTTAAACAAAACTTGTTAAGTTGAAAATCTTGCAAACGTTTGCTCACAACTGAGGCTATTCTAGCAGAGTTCCTCACACGTTGCAGCAAACAAGAAAGCGGGAGAATCACTCCCCCGCTTTGCTTTAATTACTTAGCGCGTGCTTCTAGCATTTCTACTGCTGGAAGAACTTTACCTTCTACGAACTCAAGGAAAGCGCCGCCGCCAGTAGAGATGTAAGATACATCCGCTTTGATACCGAACTTGTCGATAGCCGCTAGCGTGTCACCACCACCAGCAACAGAGAAGCCTTCAGAAGCTGCGATAGCTTCAGAGATACCTTTAGTACCTGCTTCGAAGTTCTTGAATTCGAATACGCCTACTGGACCATTCCATAGGATAGTCTTAGCGTTTTTAAGGATTTCAGCTAGTTCAGCAGTTGAATCTGGACCAAGGTCGAAGATCATGTCGTCGTCTTGTACTTCAGAAACGTGCTTAATTTCAGCTTCTGCGTTCTCGTCGAATGCTTTCGCACATGCAACGTCTGTTGCTACTGGAATTGCACACTCGTCCATTAGCTTCTTAGCTGTTTCAACTAGGTCTGCTTCGTATAGAGACTTACCAACGTTGTGGCCAGCAGCTGCGATGAATGTGTTAGCAATACCACCACCAACAACGAGTTGGTCAGCGATTTTAGATAGAGACTCAAGAACAGTTAGCTTAGTAGAAACTTTTGAACCACCTACGATAGCAACCATTGGACGAGCTGGCTTGTCCATTGCTTTGCCTAGCGCTTCTAGTTCGTTCGCTAGTAGAGGACCAGCACATGCTACGTCTGCGTGCATACCAACGCCGTGAGTAGATGCTTGAGCACGGTGAGCCGTACCGAATGCGTCCATTACGAATACGTCACATAGTGCTGCGTATTTCTTAGATAGCTCTTCGTCGTTTTTCTTTTCGCCTTTGTTGAAACGAACGTTTTCAAGAACAACAAGTTCACCCGCATTTAGCTCTAGGCCATCTAGGTAGTCTTTTGCTAGCTTCACTTCGCAATCTAGTGCGTCGTTTAGGTAATTAACAACTGGTTGTAGAGAGAACTCTTCAGCGTATTCACCTTCAGTTGGGCGACCTAGGTGAGACGTAACCATTACTTTAGCGCCTGCTTCTAGGCAGTGCTTAATAGTTGGAAGAGATGCGATGATACGTGCATCCGAAGTTACTTTACCGTCTTTTACTGGCACGTTTAGGTCAGCACGGATAAATACACGTTTACCTGCAAGATCCAGGTCAGTCATCTTGATTACAGACATGATGTGTCCTCTCAAATATTTAATAATTAAAGTTTTTGAAAACTCGGCAACCCTGCCAAGCCTGTTAATTCTTCAAACTGGTTATAGATATGGAGATATTATGGATTTATTTCAAGGCTAGAAATAAAAATTCTCCATCACTTCTTCGTCATTACTGTTCCACTTGCGAAGAAGCTTGCATTGCTAAGGCAGTATCCAGCATCCGGTTAGCAAAGCCCCATTCGTTGTCGCACCAAACGAGCATTTTTACGAGTTGCCCGTTACTCACTCTAGTCTGGCTTCCATCCACAATCGCACTATGGGGGTCGTGGTTAAAGTCGATGGAAACGAGTGGCGATTCAGTATAGTCAACAATGTTACGTAATGTACACTGAGATGCGTTAACAATGGTTTGATTTACGTCATTAACTTTCACATTTGTACTAATTGTGACACTTAAATCCATTGCAGTGACGTTAACCGTTGGAACACGAACAGAAATTGCTTCGAATTTGTTGGAAAATTTCGGGAAGATTCTTTCAATCCCCTTATGCAACTTAGTGTCCACCGGAATAATAGATTGGCTTGCAGCGCGGGTACGGCGTAAGTCGTTATGATACGCATCAATTACTTGTTGATCGTTCATGGACGAATGAATTGTGGTAATGGTGCCAGACTCTATGCCGAAGGCTTCGTCTAATACTTTAATGATGGGAACGATACAGTTGGTGGTGCAAGAGCCATTGGAGACAACACGGTGCTCGTCTTTCAGAGTTTCGTGGTTCACGCCATAGATAATCGTATTATCTAGGTCGTTTGCGCCCGGGTGCGAAAACAGTACTTTCTTAGCGCCAGCTTCTATATGCGCTTGCCCATCCGCTTGCGAACCAAATACGCCAGTGCAATCCAAGACGATATCAACTTCTAAATCACGCCAAGGAAGTAATTCGATTTCGGAGAGATGGAGAATGCGAATGGAATCATATTCACCGCTGTCATGATGAACATGCAAATGTTCTTGGTCATGGGAAATTTTTTTACCAAAGCGACCATGACTGGTGTCATATTGCAGTAGGTGTGCCATCGCCTCTGGCTGTGCTAGTTCGTTTACCGCCACAACCTTGATCTGCTGGTGTTTTCCGCTTTCATACACCGCTCGCAGAACATTACGACCTATACGTCCAAATCCATTGATCGCAACCTTTAGCATTTATCCTTCGCCCTACCAAAAATTTCGTGTCACAGATACTACCTGATCAGGCTGACAAACGCACCTGTTGAATCACAGTAAAGCAGGATTAAAAAAGGTCGAGACTATGCTCGACCTTATTACAACGATAGATAATTAAAATGCGACGTCTAAACCTAACCAGTAGCGACGACCATCTTCAATATATCCGTATTCTTCGTAACTGATTTCCTCGTCCAGCAAGTTATAGATAGCGCCTTTAATACGAGTATTGTCGGTTAACTGGTATGTCACACCGGCGTCCACAAAGGTATAAGCTGGTTCTACGATACTGTTTCTTGATGGGCCAGTAACCGGATCCATTTCTTTACCTCGGTACGTGACTTTCGCCCAGCTCTCTAGATCCGTTGTCGTTTGCCAAGTCACATCCACATTAAACAGATGCTTTGGTAACTGCTGCAGCGGCATGCCTTTGTATTCACCTGTTTTTTGCTCTGAGTCGGTAAATGTGTAGCTCGAGCTAAGGTAAATGGTTTCCGTTAACGGCGATGCTAAGGTCGCTTCAATACCTTGTGTGACGGCTTCATCCACGTTAATACGGTACGTTGGATCTGCTCCCCATTGGTTTGGACCATCAGTACAGATAGTGTCTGGACAAACAACACGTGTGATCTTGTCTTTGAATTCGTTATGGAACGCTGTCAAAGAGACATCTAAGCCAGAATCACCTTGATACAAGACGCTGATTTCTTTGTTTAGCGACGTTTCAGGGTCAAGATCTGGGTTACCGTAGATATTACCGCCACCACTGACTTGCGCCCAGCCAGGAGTAATTTCACGTAATTGTGGAGAACGGAAACCTGTTGCCACACCGCCTTTCACCGTCCAAGACGGATCAACTCGCCATACACCGTAAACACGTGGACTAAAGTGCGCGCCATAGTTTTCGTCATGATCTAGACGACCACCAAGCGTAACGCTAAACGGATCAGCTATTCTCCATTCATCTTCAATGAAAACAGCCCACTGCGTATTCGATGTTTCAGTCTTCGATGACGCTTTGTTGGAGGTGAAATCCTCAAGCTCTGCATGAGTGGCGTCCACACCCGTCGTCAACGTATGGTTTCCGATACCAGTCACCAAGCTCGATTTGAACGTGGTGTTGGTGATCGTCATCTCACGAGATTTGTTCTCGCTCTCTTCTCGCTGTAAGTAAGTATCTGAAATGCCAATCGAATCCCAATCACCGTTGTGGCTTACCGTTACGTAATTACGACGATATTCATTCAGTGAATCTTCACACCCTCCACGACACCCAGTGGTCGGCACTGAAAGGCCCACATTGCCACGACGACTTTGTGCCGACGTGCCACCTTCTAATTGTACCGAGTGGCGCTCATTAATCTGGTAAGTCAGTTTTGAAGAGATACTCTGCATATCTTTATCTTCATAACCGTATTCGATGTCATCTTCTTCTCTGGTTGTGTACTGACCATATACTTGGAGAGATAAATTTTCAGCCAACGGACCATTAACGAAAAAGTTCGCGCTCTGCTCTCCACCTGAGCGGCTATTCTCTTGTAGTACCGTGCCCAGTTGAACATTACCCGTCCACTCTAACGCATCTTTTCGTGTGATGACGTTAATCACACCACCAATCGCATCAGAACCGTAAAGCGTCGACATTGGGCCACGAATAACTTCGATTCGCTCAATCGCTTGAAGAGGAGGTAACCAACCTTGTTCGATACCAGGGCCGTCACTATTTGGACGAGTTTCACGCGTACTTTGACGTTTACCATCGACCAGTATCAAAGTGTATTTAGAACCCATACCACGGATACTAATGTCGGTGGTATCACCACCACCTGTCACGACAACACCTGGCACACTTTTTAGTGCATCAGTCACATCGCGGTAATAACGGGAGTCCAACTCCTCACGTGAAATCACACTAATACTTGCAGGCGCGTCCGCTTGAGATTGCTCATAACTTGATGCAGTTACAACCACTGTTTCCATTTTAGAAACTGCATCATTGGCAAAAACATGAGGGACACTGACGAAGGCTAAAATACCAGTTGCGGTAATAACTGGCAGTCTAAGAGTAGACATCTACATCTCCATAATTGATAATGATTATTATTTTCGAAAGTGAATTATTCACAAATAGAATGAGATGCATAGTGAGAGTTATGGAACGGTTCTTTCCATTTATGGAACTCGTACATAACGCAGTAAGGAGTAAAAGAAATATGCACGACTTAGCATCAATTAGAGCCTTTGATGCGCTCAATCAGCATAAAAGTTTGACAGCCGCTGCTAAAGCCCTTAATCAGCCAAAATCAACGCTAAGTCGTCGCTTGGCACAATTAGAAGAAGACTTCGGTCAGGCTCTAACCGCCAGACAAGGTAATCGATTAGTTCTGACAAGAGCTGGAGAAATCTTTGCCCACTACAGCCGCCAGATTCTTGAGTTAAGCGAAGAGAGTTATGATACACTGCAAGGTTTAACGAACCAAGTTTCAGGGCCACTGCATATTGTTTGTCATACTGCCTTAGTTAGAAGCTGGCTCGGCGGCGTACTCAATCGTTTTCTTGCTGATAATCCCGATGTTAGAGTTCAACTTACCAGTGACTTTTCTGAGGCGCATCATGACCCAGATTTGTTCATCTGGCTCGGTGAACGTAAAGAGCTAGACTGGCGAAAAGAAGTGCTGGGGGTATTTCGCTATACGCCTTTTGCCTCTCCAAATTATCTAAAACAACATGGGCCTATACCGCACCCCAAAGAACTTGAAGCACATCCATGGATCGATTTTGGTTCAGTGCAAGAAAATGGATTGATGCTAGCACACCCTCAACACGGTGAGTTCTTTTTAGAACCCTTTGTTAGTCGCTTATACAGCGACAACATAGCAATGCAAATAGACAGTATCGCGAATGGTCATGGTATTGGACTGCTGCCGACTTGGACAGCATGCGGCTATGAGAAACATCACCCAGGGCGAATCACACCATGCTTAGAAGGTTGGGTTTCTGAGCCTATTTCCATTAACTGCTATACACCAGCAGGACGACCACCACTGCGCTTATCCGTACTTTTAGACTGCATTCACCAAAGCATTCCACAAGGTTGGAAAACCTGACAAAAATAAAAAGGCCATCATAATGATGGCCTTTCTAACTTTAGCGTTTAACAATCGTCGTTTATGTTCGACTGTTTAGACGGTCCTGCAATTACGCTAGCAATTCTTTTGCTGTGTTCACTACGTTTTCAGTCGTGAAGCCAAACATCTCGAATAGCTGACCAGCAGGTGCAGATTCACCGAATGTTGTCATACCGATGATGCGACCGTCAAAGCCAACGTACTTGTACCAGAAATCAGCAATGCCCGCTTCAATAGCGATACGTGCCGTTACGTCTGATGGCAGTACAGATTCACGGTAAGCGACGTCTTGTTTGTCGAATGCGTCTGTTGATGGCATTGAAACAACGCGTACTTTCTTGCCTTCTGAAGTTAGTTGCTCAGCGGCTTTCACTGCAAGCTCAACCTCAGAACCTGTTGCGATAAGGATTAGCTCAGGCTTACCTTCGCTATCTTTCAGGATATAAGCACCTTTCGCGATGTCTGCGACTTGTTCAGCAGTACGCTCTTGTTGCGCTAGGTTTTGACGAGAGAAGATAAGTGCAGTTGGTGCATCTTTACGTTCAATCGCTAGTTTCCATGCAACTGCAGACTCAACTTGGTCACATGGGCGCCATGTGCTCATGTTTGGAGTTACACGTAGAGACGCCATTTGCTCAACAGGTTGGTGAGTTGGGCCATCTTCGCCAAGACCGATCGAATCATGCGTGTAAACTTGGATGTTCTGAATTTTCATCAGCGCAGCCATACGCATTGCGTTACGAGCGTATTCCATGAACATTAGGAATGTTGCGCCGTAAGGAACGAAACCACCGTGCAATGCGATACCGTTGATGATAGCAGTCATACCGAATTCACGTACACCATAGTGGATGTAGTTTCCAGAGAAGTCCTCCGTTTCTAGAGACTTAGAACCAGACCACATGGTCAGGTTAGAGGGCGCTAGGTCAGCAGAACCACCCATAAACTCAGGAAGCATTTGACCAAACGCTTCTAGTGCATTTTGCGATGCTTTACGTGATGCAATGTTCGCTGGGTTTGCTTGAAGATCGGCAATGATTTGGTTCGCTTTTTCTTCCCACTGTGCAGGAAGTTCGCCGTTTAGACGACGTTTAAGCTCTGCCGCTTCAGCAGGGTAAGCTGCAGCGTATGCTTCGAATTTTTCATTCCAAGCTGCTTCTTTCGCGGCGCCCGCTTCTTTTGCATCCCACTCAGCGTAAACATCTGCCGGGATCTCAAATGGGCCGTACTCCCAACCTAGGTATTCGCGAGCCGCTTGGATTTCATCGTGACCTAGTGGTGCACCGTGACAGTCGTGCGAACCAGACTTGTTAGGAGAACCGAAACCGATAATTGTTTTGGTACAGATAAGCGTAGGACGTGGGTCCGCTTTTGCTGCTTCAATTGCTGCGTTGATCGCGTCTGAGTCGTGACCATCGACTGCTGGGATTACATGCCAGCCGTACGCTTCAAAACGCTTAGGTGTATCGTCAGAGAACCAGCCTTCAACGTGACCGTCGATAGAAATGCCGTTGTCATCCCAAAACGCGATCAGTTTGCCTAGACCTAACGTCCCAGCAAGAGAGCATGCTTCATGCGAGATGCCTTCCATTAGACAGCCGTCACCCATGAACACATACGTAAAGTGGTCAACGATATCGTGACCTTCTTTGTTGAACTGTGCCGCTAGTGCTTTCTCTGCGATCGCCATACCAACAGCGTTAGTGATGCCTTGACCTAGAGGACCCGTTGTTGTCTCGATACCAGGCGCGTAGCCGTACTCTGGGTGACCTGGGGTTTTTGAGTGCAATTGACGGAAGTTTTTCAGATCGTCAATAGATAGCTCGTAACCGCTTAAGTGCAGTAGAGAGTAAATAAGCATTGACCCATGACCGTTTGACAGCACAAAGCGATCGCGGTCGGCCCACTCTGGGTTTGAAGGGTTATGGTTTAGGTGAGAGCGCCAAAGAACTTCAGCGATATCAGCCATACCCATTGGTGCGCCTGGGTGGCCTGAGTTAGCTTGTTGAACACCATCCATGCTTAGAGCACGAATTGCATTGGCAAGATGTTTACGAGACGACATGTCTGCTCCTGAGTACATTAAGCGAAACGAAAAGTAGGTCATAATTCTCTCAAAGCCCTGTTGGGTGTGCAAACGTTTTCCAGTCCAAAACCTCACAAATATTGCACCTTTCGCGCCAAATCGTTCGAAGTTCTTAAAATTATCAATAAATCAGGCAAACGTTTGGTTATAACAAAAACCAAAAAAGAGCTTGTAATTCGAGCAATCAAATTTAGAATAGACGTCTAGATGTAGATACACCTACAAAAATTAGTATTAATTTGCGCTGGAGAGTTTATCATTCCCCAGTTTTAAACCAGATATAGTGGAGCTAACATGGCTAAGCACCTGTTTACTTCTGAGTCAGTATCAGAAGGTCATCCAGATAAAATTGCAGACCAGATTTCTGATGCGGTTCTTGACGCGATTCTAGAGCAAGATCCAAAGGCTCGTGTTGCATGTGAGACTTACGTTAAAACCGGTATGGTAATGGTGGGTGGTGAAATCACGACTTCAGCATGGGTAGACATCGAAGAGTTAACTCGTGAAACCGTTCGTGAAATCGGCTACGTACATTCAGATATGGGCTTTGACGCAGATTCTTGTGCGGTACTAAACACAATCGGTAAACAGTCGCCAGATATCAACCAAGGTGTTGATAAAGCTGACCCTAAAGAACAAGGTGCAGGCGACCAAGGCATCATGTTTGGTTACGCTTGTAACGAAACTGAAGTACTAATGCCAGCGCCAATTACTTACTCTCACCGTCTTGTTCAAAAGCAAGCAGAAGTTCGTAAAAACGGCACACTACCTTGGTTGCGTCCTGATGCAAAATCTCAGGTAACATTCCAATACGATCAAGGTAACATCGTTGGTATCGACGCGGTTGTTCTTTCAACTCAACACTGTGACTCAATCTCAACTTCAGACCTGCGTGAAGCGGTAATGGAAGAGATCATTAAGCCAGTGCTACCTTCTGAGTGGATCAACAAAGAAACAAACTTCTTCATTAACCCAACCGGTCGCTTCGTAATCGGTGGTCCTATGGGTGACTGTGGCCTAACTGGTCGTAAGATCATCGTAGATACCTACGGCGGCGCAGCTCGTCACGGTGGCGGTGCGTTTTCTGGTAAAGATCCATCAAAAGTTGACCGTAGTGCAGCATACGCAGCACGCTACGTAGCGAAAAACATCGTAGCGGCAGGCATGGCTGACCGTTGTGAGATCCAACTTTCTTACGCAATCGGTGTTGCTGATCCAACGTCTATCATGGTGGAAACGTTCGGTACTGAGAAAGTATCTCACGACATCATCATTGAAGCGGTTCGTCAATTCTTCGACCTACGTCCATACGGTCTACAAGAAATGCTTAACCTTCTTCAACCTATCTACAAGAAGACAGCGGCTTACGGTCACTTCGGTCGTGAAGAATTCCCGTGGGAAGCGACAGACAAAGCTGCACTTCTACGCGATTTCGCTGGCATCAAATAATCAAGCCAAGCAAGAATCAATCAAGCCCTCGCCTATGGCGGGGGCTTTTTATTTTCAGCAACTTTTATCCAGCCATTTCGGCTCATACCGCCCTGCCCCACAAAGCAGTCCTATTTCTCCCTCATTTTTATACCGAATAAATTTTAAGCAATTATTTGTAAATTATCCCATCTCCGCCAATAGTTAAAATATTGTTAACTCCAATTTAAATAGAGACGTCGGATGCTGGCGACTGTGGAAGCAACACTTAAGTAAAGACATGAGTTAAGCATCTTTATGGCCGATACCAAACTAAGCCAATGCTCAGATGTAAACTTGAAAAAGTCGCTTCAAGTTTGACTGAACAAAAACCGCTGTCAGTTGGTATAAGCGGATAATGTGGGAATAAATCAAGGAGGAGTTATGCCTCGAACTGTTAATCCATCGGACTTCCACAACAAACGAAAGGAAGTGCCAGACAACGAATACGCCAGAACCATACCGTGCAATACGGTCAATCTTTCTGCACCTTTTCATTGGCTCGCATTAGGTCTGCATGATTTCGTGCGAATGCCGCTTATTAGTGCTTTCTATGGCATCTGTTTTATGGCTGCTGCGATAGGCATTGTTTTGCTCGTACAGTGGCAAGGCACACACTTAGTCGTCATGCCCAGTTTGATTGTTTACATGTTAATCGGTCCGTTTCTCGCGCTGGGCTTGTATGATGCCAGTTGGGAGAGAGAGCGCGGACACAAAGCAAGCTTGTTCCATTCAATGAAAGCGATCGGTCGTAACTCAACATCTCAATGGGCGTTCGCCGTGTTACTCGCAGTGTGTATGATATTTTGGATGCGCATTGCCGCTCTACTTCATGCACTCTACCCTTCTGTTCAAGGGGCACCTTTAAGTGAGTTCCTACCCTTCCTTGTCATCGGCTCTTTAGTTGGCTTTGTTTTGGCTTGTGTGGTGTTTAGCATTTCAGCCTTTTCTATTCCTCTCATGATGGAGCGTCGTGTAGACATGATGACCGCTGTATTTACCAGCTTTAATGCAGTGAAATCCAACATTCCAGCAATGATTGTTTGGGCAGCGATCATCTGTGGCGGTATTCTTATCGGCTTTGCGACCTACGGGATCGGAATGTTGTTTACCATGCCAATTCTAGGCTACGGTACATGGCACGCTTACCATGCCACCATCAAGAAAAAACACACACCATAATTAACTGATGCTATGATCTGGCCCTCGCAAATGCGGGGGCTTTTTTATTTAATTTATCGAGGTGAATTGTGGATATAGAACTCAGCTATAAAGCCAAGCAAGTGATGGCGGGCTGTATCGCGATGGCGGAACAAGCTTTCAAACGTTCTTTCCCGATTCCAACAATCACCTTCGACGTCCGTGGGAAAGCGGCAGGAAAAGCCTACCTTCAATTAAATCAAGTACGCCTAAACCCTGTTTTATTTCGCGAAAACACCCAAGCATTCTTAGATGAAGTCATTCCTCATGAAGTAGCACACCTGATTACTTATCAGGTTTACGGGCGAGTAAGGCCTCACGGTAAAGAATGGAAAGGCGTCATGGAAGCCGTATTTAACGTACCAGCCAAAACCACTCACAGCTTTGAAGTAAAATCCGTTCAAGGTAAAACCTTTGAGTATCGTTGTGGTTGTATGACCTACCCTCTATCGATTCGCCGTCATAATAAAGTGCTGCGCAAAGAGGCGACGTACTCTTGTCAAAAATGCCGCCAACCACTTAACTTCACCGGCATTCAATTATCGTAGCCCTTACCTCATAGTGTTACTTGCGTTCCCAAAATAAAGATCGAGTTGATCAAAACCTTCCCTTCGCCACTTATTGTTAACTTACTCATCACTAAAGCTATTTTATGCGTGTTATCATGAATAAAGTCATACTTTATAAAGACTTTTATCATGAAATACTTACTCTCTCTGTTGCTTATCGCGCTTTCTAGCACTGCGATTGCCGCGCCACCGAGCTCATTCTCTGCAGCCAAACGTGAGGCGGTCAAAATTTATCAAGACCATCCAACAAGCTTCTACTGTGGCTGTAACATTCAATGGCAAGGCAAGAAAGGCTTACCCGATTTAGCCTCTTGCGGTTACCAAGTCCGTAAACAAGAAAAACGGGCTGCACGAATCGAATGGGAGCACATTGTTCCTGCGTGGCAATTTGGCCACCAGCGTCAATGCTGGCAAGATGGCGGACGTAAAAACTGTAAGAAAAAAGACAAAACTTTTCGTTTGATGGAAGCAGACTTGCACAACCTAACTCCTGCTATTGGTGAAGTAAACGGTGACCGTTCGAACTACAACTTCAGCCAATGGAACGGGATGGATGGCGTGAGTTATGGTCGCTGTGAGATGCAAGTGAACTTTAAGCAGCGTAAAGTCATGCCACCAGACCGTGCGCGTGGCTCAATTGCTCGTACCTATCTATACATGAGCAAAGAGTACGGTTTCAAACTGTCGAAGCAGCAAACGCAATTAATGAGTGCTTGGAACAAAACCTATCCTGTCGATAAATGGGAATGTGAGCGTGACGAGCGCATTGCAAAAGTACAGGGCAATCACAACCCATTTGTTCAAGAAGCCTGCCGCGCACTGTAACCTCCGACCTCGAAGCGTTTCAATTACTGATATTGAAACGCTTCTTGCCCCTTGTTTTTTCGGTGCAAAGCATCCATGTTAGGGTTTAAGTTTATTCTCTTGCTGGAAATCTCATGCGTACCCCTCGAATTTATCATCCAGAAACCATTCATCAACTTGGCTCACTTGCTTTAAGTGACGACGCAGCAGGCCATATCGGTCGTGTTTTGCGCATGAAAGAAGGCCAAGACGTTCTCCTTTTTGACGGCAGTGGCGCAGAGTTTCCAGCGGTTATCAGTGAAGTCAGCAAGAAATCAGTTTTGGTTAACATCACCGAGCGTGTAGAAAGCAGTATTGAATCCCCTTTAGATCTGCACCTTGGCCAAGTCATTTCACGTGGCGATAAGATGGAGTTCACCATCCAAAAGTCTGTTGAACTTGGCGTCAATACCATCACTCCTCTGATTTCTGAACGTTGTGGTGTCAAGCTTGACCAAAAGCGTTTTGAGAAAAAACTCGCGCAATGGCAGAAAATCGCCATCAGTGCCTGTGAACAATGTGGGCGTAATGTCGTGCCCGAAATTCGTCCAATTATGAGCTTGGAAGAGTGGTGTAAAGAAGAGTACGATGGTTTAAAGCTTAACCTTCACCCTCGTGCTAAATACTCAATCAACACTTTGCCAACCCCGGTTGAAAAAGTGCGCCTACTGATCGGTCCTGAAGGCGGTTTATCGTCTGAAGAAATCGAGATGACTCGAGAATACCAATTTGAAGAAACGCTACTCGGTCCTCGCGTTCTGCGTACCGAAACAGCGGCTCTGACAGCAATTACAGCCTTACAAGTTCGTTTCGGCGATCTTGGTTAAACGGAGAAAAATAATGATCAAACTCGGTATCGTAATGGACCCAATCTCGTCCATTAACATCAAAAAAGACTCTAGCTTTGCCATGATGCTTGAAGCGCAACGACGCGGCTATGAAATCCACTACATGGAAATGAATGATCTGCATCTCGATCAAGGCGTTGCCATTGCAGATACTAAAGTGGTAGAACTAAAAGAAGATCCAAACGGTTGGTACGAGTTCAAATCAGAGCAAACTATCGAACTGTCTGAGCTAGACGCGGTACTAATGCGTAAAGATCCTCCGTTTGATACTGAATACATCTACGCGACTTACATCCTTGAGCGTGCAGAAGAACAAGGTGCACTGATCGTTAACAAGCCTCAAAGCTTACGTGATTGTAACGAAAAGCTGTTTACAGCATGGTTCCCAGAGCTGACACCTACAACGATCGTGACGCGAAAAGCAGAGAAAATTAAAGAATTTCGTGAAAAACATGGTGATGTCATCCTGAAACCACTTGATGGTATGGGTGGCGCGTCCATCTTCCGTGTAAAAGAAAACGATCCAAACGTCTCTGTAATCATCGAGACATTGACTAACCACGGTCAAAACTACGCAATGGCACAAACCTTCGTGCCAGACATCAGCAACGGTGACAAACGTATCCTAGTGGTAGATGGCGAACCTATGCCTTACTGTCTAGCACGCATTCCTGCTAAAGGCGAAACGCGCGGCAACCTAGCCGCTGGTGGTACTGGTGAAGCTCGTCCGCTAAGCGAAACCGACCTCAAAATTGCGCAAACCGTTGCTCCGACACTGAAAGAAAAAGGCCTTATCTTTGTTGGCCTTGACGTAATTGGCGACAAGCTAACAGAAATCAACGTCACCAGCCCAACCTGTATTCGCGAAATTGAAGCAGCTTTTGATATCTCAATCACAGGCAAGCTGATGGATGCGATTGAACGTCGAGTAAAAGGCGAATAACTCAAACTGTATTACAGTTAATAGAGAGCGTAGTACATTAACTTAAGCAAACTCATGCACATACCTAGATGGTAAATTGTATGATGTTTGCTTAAGGGCATTTACGAGAGTTAAGGGTCAATATGAGTATGAATCTCACAAATCACTTTTTGGTTGCCATGCCTGGGATGAAAGATCCGTACTTTCAAAACAGCGTGATCTACGTTTGTGAGCACAACGAAGACGGCGCTATGGGGCTGATGATCAATGCTCCTGTTGATATCACCGTCGGCAACATGCTCAAGCAGGTGGAAGTTCAGCCAGTACACCCGCGCCTATTTGAAGCCAGTCTAGATAGACCAGTCTACAATGGCGGCCCAATCTCGGAAGATCGTGGCTTTATTTTGCATAAACCCAAAGATTACTACGAGTCCAGCGTCCAAATGACCGATGACCTCGCGGTAACCACTTCGCGTGATATTCTGTCGGTGTTAGGAACAGAAGCAGAACCAAGTGATTACTTAGTGGCACTTGGCTACTCCGGTTGGAGTGCAGGCCAATTAGAAAGTGAGCTGGTCGAAAACTCTTGGCTCACCATTGAAGCGACGCCTGAAATTATCTTTAATACACCAATCAACGAGCGTTGGAAGAAAGCGGTCGAAAAGCTGGGCATCGACCCAAGTCACCTTTCAGCAGACTCTGGACATGCTTAGTCCGAATATACAGTTACATTAGATAGAGACACCTTATGTCACGCACAATTATGGCTTTTGACTTTGGAACCAAAAGCATTGGTAGCGCTATTGGCCAAGAAATTACTGGTACAGCTTCCCCATTAAAAGCCTTTAAAGCCAATGACGGTATTCCAAACTGGGACGATATCGAAAAGCAAATCAAAGAGTGGCAACCAGATTTGCTAGTGGTCGGTTTACCGACCGATCTGCATGGTAAAGACCTTGAGACCATAACCCCTCGTGCACGAAAATTTGCTAAGCGTCTGCAAGGCCGATACGGATTGCCTGTTGAGCTGCATGATGAGCGTTTATCTACTGCAGAAGCTCGTGCGGAGTTGTTCAGCATGGGCGGCTACAAAGCCCTATCGAAAGGTAATGTTGACTGCCAGTCAGCGGTGGTGATTCTAGAAAGCTGGTTTGAAGCCCTTTGGGGTGAGTAAACACTTCAAGCACAATGAAAAAAGGTTGGCTTCTGCCAACCTTTTTTTGTTTCTGGATTGGATTAATCCATATCGATCTTAACGTTTGCCAAACTGCCCGTAGAGAATGCTTCACCACGCTGCGTTTTCAACATCAAGCGCAGATCATTCGCCGAGTCGGCGCTATGTAGTGCATCCTCTTCGCTGATCTTACCTTGCATCACTAACTTATAAAGAGATTGATCGAACGTCAGCATACCAAACTCATTTGAGCGAGCCATGGTTGACTTCAACTCATGTAAATCTCCGCGACGAATCAAATCCGACACACGTGGACTATTTAGCAAGATCTCAAATACACCATGACGTCCCTGCCCATTTTTATCTCGGATCAGCTGCTGACCAACCACGCCTTTTAGGTTCATCGACAAATCGAACAAGAATTGTTCTTTTTGATCTTTCGGTACCAAGTGAAGAATGCGCTCTAAAGCTTGGTTTGCATTGTTGGCGTGCAACGTTGCCATACACAGGTGACCCGTTTCGGCGAAGGTCATCGCGTATTCCATTGTTTCACGGCTACGGATCTCACCAATCAAAATCATATCTGGTGCTTGGCGCAGCGAGTTTTTAAGCGCAACTTCATAGCTTTCCGTATCTAACCCAACTTCGCGTTGAGTCACGATACAGCGCTTGTGTTCATGCACGAATTCGATCGGATCTTCGACCGTCAAAATGTGCCCGGTTTTATTGCTGTTTCGATAGCCTGTCATCGCCGCCATGGTGGTCGATTTACCCGATCCAGTAGCACCGACCACCAGCACCAAACCACGCTTAGCTATTGCCAAATCTTGCAACACTAACGGTAACTTTAACTGCTCAAAAGTAGGAATATTGGTTTCAATACGACGAATCACTGCGCCTGGTAACTCGCGTTGAAAAAAGGCACTCACACGGAAGCGGCCACAATCTCTCACAATGGCAAAATTTGACTCGCGACTTTTACGAAATTCCTGACGCCGATCTGGTTCCATAGCGCTGTCGAGTAATGCAGCCACATCACTCTCGGTGAGTTTTTCCCCTTGCGGACGCAATTCGCCATCCACACGAAATAGAATTGGCGCTCCAACCGTGATGTAAAGATCCGACGCTTTCAGCGCCAACATGCCTTCGAGAAATTTATCTAGATCCATCTTCCGTATTCACCATTATCTGTATGAACGTTACGAGAATTGCTGCACTTCTAATCCGATCTTACTATCGACCTCTTCACGAGCAACCATGCCTTGCGCCATTAACTGACGAGCATTTTGCTCCATGGTTTGCATGCCGTGAGCCGCACCTGTTTGAATGATCGAATACATCTGCGCGACTTTGTCTTCGCGGATCAAGTTACGAATCGCAGGCGTTGCCATCATAATTTCATGGCATGCAATACGGCCACCACCATTACGTTTCAATAATTTTTGTGCGATAACCGAACGAAGGGATTCAGAAAGCATCGAGCGCACCATGTCTTTATCGCTGCCAGGGAACACATCGATAATACGGTCAATGGTTTTTGCCGCCGAGCTGGTGTGTAACGTGCCGAACACTAAGTGCCCCGTTTCCGCCGCCGTTAACGCAAGGCTGATGGTTTCTTTGTCACGCATCTCACCAACCAGAATCACATCCGGGTCTTCACGCAATGCGCTGCGCAGTGCGTTTTGGAAACTATGGGTGTCACGGTGAACTTCACGCTGGTTAATCAAACATTTATTGTTGTTGTGAACAAATTCAATCGGATCTTCAATTGTGAGTACGTGCTTGTTGTGATTACGGTTAATGTAGTCAACAATGGCTGCTAAGGTCGTCGATTTACCTGAACCTGTTGGGCCAGTGACCAGAACTAAGCCTTTTTCAGCGTTCGCAATTTTTTTGAAGATCTCTGGCGCTTCTAGCTCTTCCAGAGTTGGAATGCTACTTGGAATGGTACGGAATACTGCCGCACAACCGCGAGATTGGTTGAAAGCGTTGACACGGAAACGGCCAACGTTATGCAACTCAAAAGAGAAATCGACTTCGAGTTTTTCTTCGAACTCACTGCGCTGGGCATCGTTCATGATTTCGAAAACCAAACGATGCACTTCTTGGTGTGTAAACGCTGGAATGCCTAGTTTTCTTACATCCCCATCAATACGAACCATTGGTGGGACACCTGCAGAAAGATGTAGATCCGAGGCATTATGTTTTACACTAAAATCCAGTAACTCAGTGATATCCATTTAAAATCCTTAAGTCTAAAGTACAGCTATGAGTAGTATTCAACAAAATATTGAACATATCACCTCTCAAATTCGATATGACGAGCAAAAATGTGGTCGAACTCCAGAGTCAGTGCAACTTCTAGCGGTAAGCAAAACTAAACCTGTCGAGGCAATTCTCGAAGCCTACCAAGCGGGACAAACCGCCTTTGGTGAAAACTACGTTCAAGAGGGCGTCAGTAAAGTTCAGCACTTTGCCGTGCATTATCCAGATAATCGAATCGAATGGCACTTCATTGGCCCGATTCAATCGAATAAATCGCGACTTGTTGCTGAACATTTCGATTGGGTTCACACCATCGATCGAACCAAGATTGCTCAACGCCTGAATGATCAGCGGCCAAGCGAACTTAAACCGCTACAAGTTCTGATTCAGGTTAACACCAGTGGTGAGGCATCTAAGTCTGGTGTCACTGAAGCGGAAGTATTCGAGCTGGCGGAGTTGATTTCTCGCCTACCCAACCTCACTTTAAGAGGGTTGATGTCGATTCCTGCCAACGTGTCTGACTACGAATCACAACTCCGTGAATTTCAGAAGTTGGCTACGTTGAAGCAAACACTCGAAGCACAGTTCCCAGAAATCGATACATTATCAATGGGAATGAGTGGTGATATGACCGCTGCAATCGAAGCTGGTAGTACAATGGTTCGTATTGGAACCGCTATTTTCGGCGCACGAGACTACAGCTAAATCAACAAAACGCTCACTCGCGACATAAGTTATGTCGTCAATCGTTAGAGCGTAAATGCGCAATCATCTTACTCGCCAATAGGAGCAGTAAGTAACAGCGGCGCCATTATACACCTGAGCGCACAACAAATTCTAAATATCATGATGGAAATCAGACAAATGGAACATAAAAAAATCGCCTTCATTGGTGCTGGCAACATGGTGAGAGCCATTGTTTCCGGCTTGGTTGCTAACGGATATCCAGCGCAAAACATTACCGCGACGGCTCCTTCAGAGGCTCGCCGCCTTCTGCTAGAACAAGATTTTGGCATCCGTACCACCAGCGATAACATCCAAGCTGCGACCGAGGCGGATGTGGTGGTATTGTCTGTAAAACCGCAAATGATGGCGGATGTCTGTAAACCACTGCAATCGATCGATTTCACTAATAAACTGGTGATTTCTATTGCCGCAGGCATCAACTGTTCACGATTGGATGATATGCTAGCCACCAAATTGAACTTGGTTCGTGTTATGCCAAATACGCCATCACAACTTGGGTTGGGTATGAGTGGGTTGTTCGCACCAACTCATGTAACCGAGCACGACAAAGCTTTTGCCGCAGAGTTAATGGAAGCGGTCGGTAAAGTATGTTGGGTTGAGCAAGAGTCTGGCATCAATAATGTGATTGCCGCAGCGGGCAGTGCTCCAGCATACTTCTTCCTGTTTATGGAAGCGATGCAAGCAGAAGCGATTGCGCAAGGCTTTGATAAAGAGACCGCTCGACTATTGGTTCAGCAAGCGGCACTGGGCGCGGCCAGTATGGTGGTTAGCAACCCAGAAACTGAGCTATCGACCCTGCGTGAGAACGTAACTTCGAAAGGTGGGACAACGGCAGAAGCACTGCGTACATTCAACGAACATCAACTTTCAGATATTGTCGCTAAAGCCATGCAAGCTGCTGTGGCTCGCGCGGAAGAAATGGAAAAACTGTTTTAATTATTTGGATGAACTCCGTTTAGTATCATCCATCACTTGTTAAGGGTACCTTATGAATTCAATGAGTTTTCTCATCTCAACCCTATTTGACCTGTACATCATGGTCGTAATTTTGCGAATTTGGTTGCAAGCTGCGCGCGCAGACTTCTACAACCCATTCTCGCAATTTATAGTAAAAGCGACTCAGCCGGTCATTGGTCCATTGCGCCGCGTTATCCCTTCCGTGGGGAATATTGACCTAGCAACCGTGTTGTTTGCCTACGTGTTGTGTGTGCTTAAATTTGTCGTGCTTATCCTAATAGCTTCGAACGGTTCCGTCTCTTTCAGCGCTGACTTCTTATTCTTGGGCTTATTATCATTAATCAAAGCCGCAGGTGGCCTATTGTTCTGGGTACTATTGATCCGTGCAATTTTGAGCTGGGTAAGCCAAGGCCGCAGCCCTATCGAGTACGTATTCCATCAACTGACCGAGCCAATGTGCGCTCCAATCCGTCGTATTCTTCCGGCTATTGGTGGTCTTGATTTAAGCGTACTGGTGTTATTTATCGGCTTGCAGTTCGCGAACTTCTTAATGGGCGATATCATTGGTCCAATTTGGTTCCAGCTATAATGTCAGCTGCAGTTTGGCAAGATGGTGAGGACATCATCCTGAAGCTCTATATTCAACCTAAAGCTAGCCGCGATAAAATCGTTGGCTTGCATGGTGAAGAGCTAAAAATCGCCATTACTGCTCCACCTGTCGATGGCAAAGCTAATGCACACCTAACTAAGTTCTTAGCCAAGCAGTTTAAAATCGCTAAGGGCTTGGTTCACATAGAAAAAGGTGAATTAGGACGGCACAAACAAATTCGGATAGAATCGCCTACCCAGATACCGACAGAAATTAAAGCCATCATATGATGGCTTTTTATTTACGATTTTGTACCACACTTACTAATACCAACGACTGAGTACGCATTTTTTACCCCCTGACCAAGGTAAAATTGCAGCTATGGTTGTTTTATAACAAGTGCTTTGAGGAAGTAACAATGAGCAAATGGATTACCGCATTACTGATTAGCCTGTTGTCGTTACCAAGCTTCGCCGATCAGTTTAAAAATATGAAAGATATCGAAGTCCACTATGTCGCGTTTAACTCAACATTCCTAACACCCAAAGTCGCACGTAGCTACGATATCAAACGTAATGGATACCTCGCTGTGGTTAATATTAGCGTGTTAGATAGAGCTTCATTGGGTAAGCCAGCATTAGAAGCAAAAATTGCTGGACGCGCGAAGAACCTTATCGGCCAAACTCAGACCTTGACCTTTCGTGAAGTCAAAGAAGGCAATGCGATATACTATTTAGCCGAACTGCCAATTACCCACGAAGAAACTTTTACTTTCGATATTGACGTAAAAGCTGGAAACAAAGGCTCAGGTAAGCTTAAATTCACCCAGAAGTTTTATGTTGAAGAGTAATTGGGTTGTGATGTTCCAAAAGCTTTTGGATCTAAGCAGGCTAAAAACCACTTATTAGTTAAAGAATATCTAGAGGAGAACGATTTGTTCTCCTCTATCACTATTAAAAGAGATTCCCATGAAAAAAATTGTGCTAGCAACTGGTAACCAAGGCAAAGTTCGTGAAATGGCAGATTTGTTGTCTGACTTCGGCTTTGAAGTATTAGCGCAAAGTGAATTCAATGTATCGGAAGTAGCTGAAACGGGTACAACTTTCATTGAAAACGCAATCATTAAAGCTCGCCATGCCGCACAAGAAACAGGGCTTCCTGCCATTGCAGACGACTCTGGATTAGAAGTCGATTTCTTAAAAGGCGCTCCGGGCATTTACTCTGCACGTTACGCGGGTGAAAAAGCCTCTGACCAAGAGAACCTAGAGAAGCTACTTAAAGCAATGGAAGGCGTACCAGAAGCAGATCGCACCGCTCGCTTCCACTGCGTATTGGTTTTGATGCGTCACGAGAACGATCCAACCCCTATCGTTTGTCACGGTAAATGGGAAGGTCGCATTCTAACTGAAGCACACGGTGAAAATGGCTTTGGCTACGACCCAGTCTTCTTCGTTCCTGAAGACAACTGCGCGTCTGCCGAACTTGAGCCAGCACGTAAGAAGCAACTGTCTCACCGCGGTAAAGCACTCAAGTCGTTGTTTGCTCAACTGTCTGAGCAAGTGTCTCAGTAATCGCGAGCGAATTAGACCATGTTAACGCCCCCAGCACTGAGCTTGTATGTACACATCCCGTGGTGTGTACAAAAGTGCCCTTATTGCGACTTTAACTCTCACGCGCTTAAAGCCGAGATCCCAGAAGAAGAGTACATCAATGCCCTTCTTGAAGATTTGGATACCGACATTGAGAAATACCGCCTTAACGAAGCGCCACGTTCACTGCATTCAATCTTCATTGGTGGTGGTACGCCGAGTTTGATTTCGGCAGAAGGTATCGAGCGTCTACTTAAGGGCATTGAAGCGCGTATTCCGTTCAAGCCTGAAATCGAAATTACCATGGAAGCGAACCCAGGCACCATCGAAGCAGAGCGTTTTGTTGGCTACCGTAAAGCCGGGGTAACGCGTATCTCTATCGGCGTGCAAAGCTTTGAGCAGCAGAAGCTTGAGCGTTTGGGGCGCATTCACGGCCAAGACGAAGCCGTCAATGCTGCTAAGCTGGCGCACCAAATCGGTTTGAACAGCTTTAACCTCGATCTCATGCACGGCTTACCTGATCAAAGCATCGAACAAGCCTTGGCAGATTTGGACAAAGCGATTGAGTTGGCACCGCCGCACTTGTCTTGGTATCAGCTGACCATCGAACCAAACACCATGTTTTACTACAAGCCACCAACGCTACCTGACGATGATGACTTGTGGGATATTTTCGAGCTCGGACACCAAAAACTTGCAGCTGCGGGTTATGTGCAGTATGAAATCTCCGGTTACAGTAAGCCGGGCTATCAGTGTCAGCACAACCTCAACTACTGGCGCTTTGGTGATTACCTTGGTATCGGTTGTGGCTCTCATGGCAAACTCAGTTTTACCGACGGACGTATTATTCGAACGACAAAGGTAAAACACCCGCGAGGCTATTTAGCGGCTTATCAAAATATGGTCAAACCTTATCTGCATACAGAACATGTCGTCGTGGATGAAGATCGTCCATTCGAGTTCTTTATGAACCGATTCCGCTTAATTGAAGCCTGTCCGAAGCAAGATTACGTGGACACCACGGGCTTACCGATTAGTACGATTCAAGAAACCATCAACTGGGCGATAGAAATGGGCTACCTGAGTGAAACGCCTACCCACTGGCAAATTACTGAAAAAGGGAAGCTCTTCCTTAATGATTTGCTCGAAGCCTTTATGGCCGAAGAAAGCGAAGAGTAACGCAACCCCTGACCCGTCCTGATATGGGTTGACACTTTTTAACTAAAACGCTCGATGTACTTCATCGGGCGTTTTGTATTTTAAA